>NZ_LT607803.1:0-301844 GCF_900090195.1 Variovorax sp. HW608 | reverse complement strand
CGTCGCGCGTGACAGGAATCAGGCCGTCGGCCGGACGTTCTGATTGAGGCGGAAGAAATTGGTCGGGTCGTATTTGTTCTTCAGTTCGACGAGCCGCGCATAGTTCTCGCCATAAGCGGCGCGCACCCGGTCCTCGCCTTCATCGCCGAGATTGTTGGCGTAGACGCCGCCCGTCGAATAGGGGCTGACAGCGCTCCACAGGTCGCGGGCCCAATGGATGTTGGCCTGGTCGTCCGCGGGGCTGTCCCAGATCGCCAGCGGGAAGCAGTCGTAGAGCGCGTCGCGGTTCTCATAGGGGGACTCGGAGGAAGGGATGCGGGCGATCGCACCGCCAACCTGCTGGAAGACCAGCAGCGCGGACGGTGAAGGGGCCTTGGCATAGATCTCCAAAAGCGCGTCGATTGCACCGTCGCTGATCTCGCGGAGGAACTGGGCTTTCCAGTAATAGCGGCGGCCGCGCGGAAAGAGACTGTCGCCGGCGGACTGAATCTGCAGGTAGGGGCGGGCAGCGATGCCGCTGTCGATGGGCGAGCCGAACTTCAAGAGCGGATCGAGGGCGTCCTTGCCGGCTTCGGGACGGCCGATGTAGCAGGCGGAAATGCTGAAGGCTCGTTCGCCCGTTGGAAGGGTGACGAGGCCTGCGTCGACGCTGAGTTCATCGGCGGCCCGGCGGCAGAACTCATGATAGAACTTGATCGCACCACGGGCATGGTCGTAGCGGTGAAGGACGGAGCCGACCAGCAGATCAGGGCCTACGCTGTGAAGCCGATATTCAAATGCCGTGACGATGCCGAAATTGCCGCCTCCACCGCGCAAGCCCCAGAACAGGTCGGGATGTTCGGAATCCGCTGTCGCTGCCAGGTTATGGCTTCTACGTCGTCTCGATGCCTCACAGTTCGCAGGCCGCGACGATTGAGCTGTTCTCGACTTGGATGAGATCCGTGATTTGAGCGGAAATCGCTCCGCTGAAGCGGGACGAGCGACCTGAAAAGAGTCTTCCCTTCAGATACCTGCATCGGCCCGCCAAGCCTGAACGGTGCCCCGTGCATGCCCGTGATTCTGATCCTCATGGGTTGCCAACTATCGTTCGTGTGCCAGGTGCTCTTGGCAAATCTCGTCCACGATCGTCCTGAACTTTGCGATGACCTCGTCGCGCCGTGCATCGCGACGCCATGCCATCTCAACCGAGAAGCGAGGCAACGCCAATGGGCACTCCGCGTAGCGGAGGCCACAGCGCCTTGCCAAGGCGAGCGCCGCGTGCCGAGGCAGGGTGCAGACGCAATCCGACCCCGCAAGAAGGTGCGGCAGCGCGGCAAAGTGGGTGGTCGAAGCCCTGATCTTGCGCGTGAGCCCTTGGGCCTTCAAAGCATCGTCAACCACGCCGACGAAACCGCCGGAGGACACCAGGATGTGCTCACGGCTCAAGTACTCGTCGAGCTCGAGTCGTGCAAGACCGCCTCGACTCCCATCCAGAACACAGGCGTAGTCGCCGGTTCCAAGGCCTTGCCTGCTCAGTAGCCGCGAAGCACCGCCGCCTGCGGTGACGGCCAAGTCGAGCTCCCGGTCTACGAGTTGATCGCTCACGATCAGGCTGTGGGTCTGGCGCAGCACCAAACGCAGCGAAGGAAGCCGGCGCCGCGCCCCTTCGATCAAGGTGGCCCCGATCGCAATCTCGAAGTCATCGGAAAGGCCGACGACGAGCATGCGCATCGCTTGTGTCGAGTCATCTGCGCTCGCCAGCGCCAAGCTCTGTCGGCACTTGTCCAAGGCCTGAGCGATGACCGGGCGCAGCTCGTGGGCCAGAAGCGTGGGACGCAACCCCCGCCCCGTCCGCTCGAACAGGCGGTTGCCGTAGAGCCTCCTCATGCGGCCGAGTGCAGCGCTGACAGCCGACTGAGTCAGTCCGAGACGAACTGCAGCACGACCGGCACCACCTTCCTCGAAGAGCGCCTCGAAAACCTTCAGCAGATTGAGGTCCATCCGCTCGAAATCAATTTCATTCATCTCAAAAAGAGAGAAACAATATTGATTCATGATGCCGCGAATGCCACCATCGACGCAACCAAATCAAACGTCGGAGTACCCCCGTGCCCCAAACCATCGTCGCCGCGCTTCAGATCGGCGCCTCTCCCGAGGGAAAGGCCGCAACCCTGCGCAGCATCCTTGCCTTCGGCCCACGGATCAAGGAGACAGGCGCTCGCCTGGTCGTATTGCCAGAGGCACTCCTGGGCGGCTACCCGAAGGGGGAGACCTTTGGCACGTATCTTGGGTATCGGACGCCCGAAGGACGGCAGGCGTACGAGCGCTACTTCGAGAATGCGATCGATGTGCCCGGACCGGAAACCGCCGAACTGGCCACGCTGTCCCGAGAAACCGGGGCACATCTGGTCATCGGGGTGATTGAGCGTGGGGGGAGCACGCTCTATTGCACCGCCTTGTTCTTCTCCCCGGATGAAGGGCTGGTTGCAAAACACCGAAAGCTGATGCCAACCGGCACCGAGCGGCTGATCTGGGGTCAGGGGGACGGCTCGACGCTGCCTGTTGTCGATTCCCCGGCGGGCAAGCTCGGCACTGCCATCTGCTGGGAGAACCATTTGCCTCTTCTGCGTGCAGCCATGTACGCGAAAGGTGTCCAGGTCTGGTGTGCGCCCACGGTCGATGAGCGCGATGTATGGCTGGCATCCATGCGCCACATCGCGCATGAGGGTCGAATGTTCCTCATCAGCGCTTGCCAGGTCCAGCCGTCACCCAAAGCCTTGGGCATAGAGGTTCCTCAATGGGATTCGGAGCGCCCGCTCATCCAGGGCAACAGCGTCATCGTTGGCCCGCTGGGCGATGTGATTGCCGGACCTCTGCGGAACGAGACGGGTCTCCTGGTTGCCAGGATCGACCTGGATGAGCTGGTGCGGGCGCGCTACGACTTCGATGTCGTCGGCCACTACTCGCGCTCCGACGTCTTCTCGCTGTCGGTTGACGAGCGTGCGAAGAAGCCGGTGAACTTCTTGCGCGAGACACTTTGATGAAGCCATTGCTCGTCCTGCAGATGGGACATCCGCCCGAGGGCGTTCGACAAAGGGTCGCAGAACAGCCGGATTGGATAAAGAAGGCACTCGCGACCACCGGCGCAGCGGTGCGCGTGGTTCGCCCGTTCGATGGTGAGCCTCTGCCCGGCGCGCACGCGTGCGCTGGAGCCATCGTGACCGGTTCGTGGTCCAACGTCACCGACCATGAGGACTGGAGCGAGCGAACGGCCCAGTGGCTCCGTGCAGCTCGCGCCGACGGCTTGCCACTCTTTGGCATCTGCTACGGCCATCAACTGATGTCCTACGCGTTTGGTGGTGTCGTCGACTATCACCCCAAGGGCAGGGAAATCGGGCAATACGAACTCTCGCTCGTGGAGGGCCATGAAGAGGACGTTCTTCTCAAGGACCTGCCCCCGCACTTCAGGGTCAACTTGACCCACGAACAGACCGTCCTGGAGCCGCCCAAGGGAGCACGGGTTCTGGGCAGGACAAGCCATGACCCACATCAAATCCTGCACTATGGTGGCGATGTTTGGTCGGTACAGTTCCATCCAGAATTCACACCGGACATCCTGGTCGCCTGCATAGAGTTGCGCGCGGAGAAGCTGAGGGCAGAGGGGTGGGACGTGGCCTCGCTGCTTTCAAATATCCATCCGACGGAATTGGCGGCCTCACTGTTGCAACGGTTTGCCCAGCGTGTTCGACAAGCCGAGCGTGAGGCGTCGTCTGTCGAATCATTCCTTGGATGAACAAGAAAATCTTGGTGTTGGGCATGGTTGGCATTGGTGCCGAAAACGGGGCGTGGCCGCATCATTCAAACGACGACCATGCGATCCAGACCAGAGAGGCGCACCGGAAGACCCGTGCTGACTTTACGCCCCGTTGGAGCGTTCCGGCGGCGCTGCGTGAATCGAGGTGGTACCGCTGGGAGGGGCGCGTCACGTTGCGCGAAGGTGCCGGCTGCCGCAGTCTCAGGCCTTGACGCGGACGATTTCCACGGGCCCGATACCTGAATAGACCGTCTGGCCCGTCGTCAGCGCGACGACCGTCCAGCGATCACCCGGGGTGATCTTGTAGTCGCTTGGCTCGAATGCAAGCTCGATGTCCTCATAAACGCCTTGCCCGAGCCATGAAGGCGTTCGAAGCACAGCGGCGGAGCGTTCGGTGGCGAATAGGTCGAGGGTCTCGCTCATGGGCACCTCGGCGCGCAGACGAGGTGGTTCTTGCCGAGAAAGCGCTTCGAGGTCATGGTTGTGCGCAGTACGAATTTGCCGCACTTGAAGCACGACATCATGGATTCGGCGCGAGGGGTGGTGATGATGGAGCCTGGCGACTTCTTGACATAGCGCAGGCCATCCTGGGAGAGCTGGGTGTCGGACATAGGGGGCTATATTTTACCCGGGGGTGCTTGCGCGGCGGCCGCGGAAGGGCGGGCCGCCATGCTACCCACCGTCGCGCTTGCGCTTCGACCCGAGGGCGGCCAGCCGGGCCAGAGCGAGCCTGGCAGGGGACGTCCTCACGATGGGCTTGTCTCGGTAGATCGCCCGCTGCTCTTCAAGCGCCGCCCGCAAGGCCGCAAGGTTCGCCTCGCTGTACGACCACACGCCTGAGACGACATGTGCTCCCAGCGTCAGGGGCTTGACCACGATGTTTACGGCGCCGATGCGCTCCATTGCCTCGGCGCGGGATGCCGCCTGCTCCGCGGGCCGGCCGACCGCGTCGATCGGGCGCGCGAACGCGAAGCTGATGGCCTGGATCTGCGGGAAGTGTTCGGTGACGTACGCGCAGAACTCGTAGAGGAGGAGACGGCCCGCGTGGCGACGCTCATCCAAGAAGACCTGGGTTGGCGCGAACGCCTCGAGGTGGATTTCCGTGCCGTCCTTCAAGACCGAGACCGGATCCAGCGTTCCGAGAAGAGTCTTCCCTTCAAATACCTGCATCGGCCCGCCAAGCCTGAACGGCGCGCCGTGCATCCCCGTGAGTCTGATCCTCGTGGGTGTCATGAAAATCGCGCGAGCGACCCTTGCAATCTGCGTAGGGCACTCGCCAGTTCTCCCTGCTTCCTGATGATGGGGTCACTCTATCGCGCCAAAAGACCACTCCAGCGGGGAGCCTCCGAATTCGACGATGTACCCACGTCAGAATTCACGAAAGTCCGAACGTTGCGAGGGCGTCTGCGCTGCTCCGCGATAGACCGAGCGACCGGCAGGTCGAGCGCCGCCCCATGCTGCTGAGGACCAAACAGTGGGGCGTCCGTGTCATTTCGACGTTCGTCAGCCCGAAGGGCTCCAGCACTTCGCGGTAGAAGCGGCTTTCGAGCAGTTGCTGCGTTTCGACGGCCAGGGAGTTGACGTCGCCGACGTTGGAGACGATGTCCGCAGCCGCCATCGGGCTTTTCGTCGAAACGGGTGCCCGCTGGGCGGAGATTCCTTCGAGCCCGATCATGTCAAGCTCCTTTCATGTGATGGCCGCCCGGCGAGCCTTCGTCATCGCTTCGGATGACGGGGCGGGCGGGGAAAATGATTCAGACGGCCAGGCGCACTTCGATCGGGCAGCGCAGCATCAGCACGGTGCCCGCAGCGCCGGATTGGATCTCCAACGCGCCGCGAAGCCGCGACGCGCGCACCTTCATGTTGCGCAGGCCCATGCCGGCGAGGGCGCCAGCGGATGCGGTCGATTCGCTCGCAAAGCCACGGCCATTGTCGCGGATCGACAAGACCAGTTCGCCCTGGCGGGCTTCGATGCCGATGCCCACCTGCGTGGCGCGGCTGTGCTTGATGACGTTCGCGAGCCCCTCCTGCACCACGCGCAGGAAGTCGAGGCCGCGCTTGCCGCCCAGCCGGCAGCCGTGCAGGCCTTCGAGCGTCCATCGGCATTCGATGTCCGCCGCCTCCAGCAGCCGCGTACAGCGGTGGCGAAGCGGCGCCAGGCGCTCCGCGAGGTCGTCGTCGTCGTCGAAGGTGGAGCTTTCGATGATCAGGCGCAGGTCGTCGTTGACCTCGCGCAGCGCCCAGAGCGCCACGCCGTCCTGCGCGTCCTCGCTGTTGCCGAGGGTGTTGATGTGGCTGCTCAGGGTCATGCCCAGGCCGTCGTGCAGGTCGCGCACCAGGTTCAGGCGCTCGGCCAGGCGCGTCTGTTCCAGTTCGGCCTCGTGCTGGCGGCGCAGGACTTCGGCGAGCTCGCGGGTGGCCCGCGCGACGCGCTGCTGCAGTTCGACGTTGAAGTTCTCGACCAGCCGCATGCCCTTGACCATGCGCCATGTCAGCGTGAACGCGATGCCCAGCATCGTCGCGCTGGCCGACAGCGTGGCGTAGTAGATGCCGCCAGGCAGCCATTCGAAGAACACCAGCGTGTCGTGCACCCCGGCGGCCACCGGGATCAGGAGGCAGAGCGAGAGGACCGCCGCTTCCGTGCGCCGCGACCGGATCGCGTTGCGCACGATCAGCGCAATGGCGGCGAAGTAGGTGGCCAGCGTCAGCAGCACTGTGGCATTGCGCAAGGGGCCCTGCACCGACGACGGCGAGAGCACCAGCGTCGCGAGCGCGGCGGCCGTGAAGGCAAGCGCCGCGCGATGCGCCGCCTTGTGCGTGATCTCGCCGTAGGTCAGCGCGAACATCAGGAAGGCTCCGACGCTCGCGAACATCGCCAGGTGATTGAAGCGCTGGAAAGCCTCGGTGCTGCCGAAGGGCCACGGGCTGACCGCGACGTTGTTGTACGAGTAGAGCGCCCACAGCAGCGTGAACAGGCTGAACCAGCCATAGGGCACTTCCCGGCGGCGGAAGAGCCAGAACATGCCATAGAGCACACCCATGCCCAGCGTGAGCCCGATCCCGAGGATCTGCATCGTGCGGCGCGTGAGGTCGGCCTCGCGGTACAGCGCGCGCACCGCGTGCGGCTCGCCGAGCGTCACGGCGCCGAGTGACGGCTGGTAGGTCGCGAGGCCCGAGACGCGCACCAGCAGCTCGTTCGTGCCGGGGCGCAGCAGCGGCGCGTCGAGTGTCCAGTAGCGCGGCAGGTTCCACGAGCGCGAGAGCGGCTCGACCAGCTCGCTGTCGCCGCCGATCAGGCTGCCGTTCAGGTACACCGCGCCGGCCATGTTGATGTATTCGATCATCAGGCCGGTGGATCGCGGCAGAACCACGTCGGCGGGTTCGTCCCATCGCAGGCGGTACCAGACAACGCCGTCGAAGCCGGGCCAGCGGGCGGTCCAGCTGTCGGGCAGCGTCACCGGCGTCCAGCCTTCAGGGGGCGGCGATGCGGCGTCCCACGCGGAGCGCGCGGCTTCGACCTGCAGCCGCGGCGCCTGCGCAGCGGCAGTCGACGGGACGAGGAAGAAAGCGAGGAGGGCGAGCCAGGCGAACCAGGAGAACAGCGCGCCCACCCGCAAGTTCAGGGCAAGAGGCCCTGCGTCCGGGCGCTGTAGACGGCACCGGCACGCGACCGCACGGCGAGCTTGCGGTAGATGTTCTTGGCGTGGCATTCGACGGTGTTGATCGAGAGGGTCAGGCTTCGGGCGATCTCGCGATTGCTGTGGCCCTGCGCGACCAGTCGCAGCACATCCATCTCGCGCTCGCTCAGTTCAGCGGTTGCCGCCGGAACCGGCGCTTGGGCGATGGTAACAAGAGCGGGTGACGCGGGCTGCGGCGCGGCCACGAGCTTGAGGATGCGCCGGGCGATCACAGGGTCGATCGGCGCGCCACCGCGCTGCATGCTGCAAAGGGACAGTTCGAGCTCGGTGTCGCTGCCGTTCTTCAGCAGGTAGCCCACCGCGCCGCTGCGGATCGCCTGCAGCACGGTGGCGTCGTCGCCGAGGCTGGAGACGACCACCACATCGACTTCGGGCGCGTGCGCCTGCATCCACGGCAGGAGTTCGAGCCCGCTGCCGTCGGGCAGGCCGACGTCGAGCAGGGCGAGGTCGTACTTCGCGCTGGCGAGCCGTTCGCGCGCCTCGGCCAGCGATCCGGCCATGGCGCAGCGCGCGCGAGGCGCGGCCGCAGCGGCCACGCGCGCGAGGCGCGCGCGGACGGCGTGGTCGTCGTCGACGATCAGGATGTCTTCCACGGTCAGTTCCGGCTTGTCATGGGTGAATCCTTCATTGTCGTCGCAGCCCCGCCGGCCCTGTCCGCGTCCGCCGGCTACTTCGAGCCGGCCGTGCCCTGCTTGATCACGACACCGCCCGCGCCGCCGTCGATCGTGGTGGCCTGCGAGCTGCTGCTCTTCTGGTTGTCCACGTAGACGTCCACGATGCCGCTGCCCTTCTGCTGCTGGTTGGGCGACACCGGCGCCTTGGCCGCGGTCGTTGCCGGCGCCGGTGCGGGCGAAGGCGCCGTCGTGGGCGTAGGCGGCGGCGGGGTCGACGGCGGCTTGCTCGCGCCGGTCTTGCCGCCGGTCGTGCTCGCTGGCTTCGGCGCCGGTGCGGGACTCGAAGTGCCTGTCTTCTTCTTTTCCGGCGTCAGGCTCGAACCCGAAGCCGACGCCGAGAAGTCCACGGTCTGCGAACTCGAGGTGCTCTTCGCCTCCTTCTGCACGAAGCTGCCGCTGGCATCGGCGGTCACGCCATTGGCCGCCTTCACCTGCGTGCCTTCGAGCGTGGTGTTGCCGCCCGAGGAGAGCTTGATCGAGCCGCCGCTCGTGATGCCGCCGCCGGTCGCGGTGTCGCTGTTCGACTTGGACGTGCCGACACCGAGCGATGCCGAGCCGCTGCGTTCGTCCATGGTCTCTCCGCCGGTCTTCTTTCCGTCCGAGCCGCGTGTGCCGCCCACGTTCTCCTTCTTGCCGCCGGATGCCGAGCCGGACACATCGACGCTCACCGAGCTGCTGCTTTGCACGTTGTGCGCGGCATTGAAGTTGAGCGCGCCACCGGCGCTCACCGAGACATCGCCCTGCTGGCTGGAGATCTGCGTGCCGGTAAAGCTCGCATCGCCGCCGCTCTTGATCGTCAGCGGGCCGCTGCCGCTCGTGATGCTGCCGGCCACGTCCTCGCTCTGGCTGCTCTTCGAACCCGAATAGCCCACGCCCGCGCTGCCCGAGCCGCCGGACTTGCCGGCCGTCACGCCGACGTCGACGCCCACCTCCTGGCTGCCCGACGACGCCGTGTTCTTCGCGGCCGCGAAGTCGACCTTGCCGCCGGCGTCGATGCTCGCTGCGCCGCCGGCCGAGAGGTTCGTGCCTTCGAGGCGCGTGTCGCCCGTGGTCTTCACCGACAGGTTGCCGCCGGCCTGGATGCCGCCGACCACCGCGGCGCTCGAACTGCTGCTGCCGTTGCTGCCGTCGTAGTTGACGCCGGCGCTGGCTTCCTTCTTGACGAGGTCGACGCTCACCGAACCGCCCGCGCTGGTGCTCTTCGAGCTGGAACTGCTGGTGTTCTGCGCAGCCTTGTAGTCGAGCGACGAGGCTTCGAGCGACACGTCCTTGCCCGCGGAGATCTGCGTGCCTTCGAGCGTGGTCGTGCCGCTCGACTTGCTGTTCACGCTGCCGCCCATCTTGATCGTGGAGACCACGGCGGTGCTGCTGCTGGACTGGTCGGACGAGTTGTCGTACTGGTAGCTCGCGCGGATGCCGCCGCCGACGCTCTTGTCCTTCTGGGTTGGCTTGCTGGCGCCGGGGCCCACCGACGCATCCGCCGAAGCGCTGGCGCCGACTTCGCCATAGCCGCCGAGCTTGGCGGTGTTCGTCGTGCTGCTGGACGAGCTGTAGGTGGTGTCGGCCGCAGCCGTGCTGGTGATCGTCTTGGCGGACTGGTTGAGGTTGCCCGCACCCTCGATCTGCGTGCCCTGGTCGCTGATGCTGTTGGTCGCCGTGCGGTTGATGTTGCCGCCCGAGGAAAGACTGGACGTGACGGCGTGGGTCGAGCCGTCGACGCTGCTGGTCTTCGTGTTCGAGCCGTACAGGCCCGCCTCGACCGACGCCGACGCAGAGCCTTGCGCGCCGGCCTGGGCACCGAGCGCCGCGTTCGCGCTGGCGCTGCCGCTGGCGCTGGCCTGGCCGGTGACGTAGATCCCCGCCGTCGTGGTGTTGCTGGTGGTGCTTACCTGATGCACGTCGTTCACGGCCTTGAAGCTCATGTCGGTGGCGTTGAGGTTCATGTCGCCGCCCGACTTCATGCTCGATCCCTCGAGAGCGAGCGTGCCGGTGGCGTTCACGTTGAGGTTGCCGCCGGCATTGATGGCCGAGCCCTGGTGCGTGGTGTCAAGCGTGTCGGCGGTCGTCTTGGTGTGCTGCGCGAAGTCGAGGTGGTTCTCGCTCGTCGCCGATACATCGGCGCTGGCCTGCGCGCCCGCGCTCGGCGTGCCCTTGCCGCCGGCCGCCTGCGCGCTCGCGCCCGCATCGCCTGCAATCTTGTTGTCCGTGCTCGCCATGAGGCCGACGCTCGTCGTCGTAGTCGTGGTACTCGAGGTCGACTTGTCCTCGGCCGCGAGCAGGTTGACGTTCTGCGCGTTGACGGTGGCCGTGCCGCCCGCATTGATGCTCGAACCCTGCAGGTTCACGTCCTTCGACGCGTTCACCGTGAGGTCGCCGCCAAAGTCGAGACTGGAGCCGACGTGCTTGAGGTCGGTGGTGTTCGTGGTGGTGGTGGTGGTCGAGCTGAAGGCCAGGCCCGCGGCGCCGGTTCCGCTTGCGCCGGCCGAGGCCTCGGCCGAGGCGGAAGCCCTTCCGCGGGCCGAGGACGCATCGGCCGACGCATCGGCGCTCGCCGATCCCTTGCCCGACGCGCTGACCTGCATCACGCCGGTGGATTTCGTCGTCGTGTTCGTCTCGTCGTAGTTGCGACCGGCCAGCACGTTGAGGTTGGTGGCGTTGATGTCGCCCTTGCCCTTCACGTTGAGATCCGAGCCCTGCACCGTCATGTCCCTGCCGGCGGTGAAGCTGGCGTCGCCGCCGACCTGCAGGCTGCTGCCGACGTTGCGCACCGAGAGGCTGTCGGTCGTCGTCGTGGTGGAGCCGTAGAGCGAATTGTTCATGCCGAAGCCGCTCGCCTTGCTCTCGGTGTGCGTCGTCGTGCTGTTCTCGCGCGCGATGATGTTGAGATCGCCGCCTGCCTTCAAGTCCGCGTTGCCGCCGACTTTGGCGTCGGTGCCGGCCAGCGTGATGTTCTTGCCGGCGTCCACGCTCATGTTGCCGCCGACGGTCAGGCCCGACGTGAGCTGTTCGACCGTCGTGGTCGTGGTCGAGGTTCCGCCGCTGCCGTGGTCGGCCTTGTATTCACCGACGGTGGTGTTGGTGGTCTTCTTCTCGATCGTGTCGAAGGTGACGTTGCCGCCGGCCTTGAGGCTTGCGTCGGTGCCGGCGGCCATCGTGGCGCCGATGTTCGTGATGTCCTTGGCGGCATCCAGCGTCAGCGTGCCGGTGGATTCGATGCCTGCGTTCTTGCCGACGACCGTGTTGTAGAACTGGTCGTTCCCGCTGCCGCTGCTGGCCGTCTTGTTGACGATGCTGCCTTCGGTCGACGTGAGGCTCAGGTCGCCGCCCTTGATCGTGCCCGAGAGATTCGTGATGTCGCCGGTGGAGGCGATCACCAGCGACTTGCCGCCGACGATCGTGCCGCCAGTGTTGGTCAGCGAGGTCAGGTTGAGGTTCGCGTCCTGTGCCGAGATCACCGCGCCGGTGGCGATGGTGTTCTTGGTGCTTTGCGCGAGGTAGACCACCGGCGCCAGCACCACCTTGCCATCGACCTCCGTCTGCACCATCCAGACGATGTCGTGCTTGAGCGCCGCCTGCTGCTCGGGCGTGAGCGCCTTGCCGAATTGCAGACCCAGTGCCTGGCTGTCCTGAGCAGCGTTTTCCATCAGGCCCTGCATCTGCGTGCCGGCGCTCTGGTAGCTGGCCAGCAGCGTGTTGCCGGTCTGCGCGATCAGCTGCTGCTTGACGAGATAGGCCTCGTAGCTCGCATCGCCGAGGCGTTGGCCGATCTGGTCGGGGTTGTAGCCCAGGAGCTTGGCCAGATAGTCGGAGCCCACCGTGGCCGAGCCCGCCATGTACAGCGGGTTCGACTCCACCAGGTAGAGTGCACCCGGCGTCTTGACGGTCACGAAATACCCGTTCGGGTTCGTCGGCAGCGTGACATTGATGCCGCCGAAGGAAAGCCCGGCCACGCCGTCGGCGGCGTTGGCGGCCAGGAAGCTGCGCCCGGCCGCCAGCGTCGCGCTGCCGGCGCCAGCGAAGGCGCTGCCGCCCACGGCCGAGACGCCGCCAGACGTCGACGCGAGGTCCTGCGGCGTGAGCCCATTGCCGCTACCGGTCTTCGCGACATTGACCGCTTGCGCATCGCCGGCGCGGGCGACCTGGATCGTGCTGTCGTCCGCGGCCACCCCGGTCGAGCCGTTGTTGTAGAGCGCGAAGCCGCCGGCCGTCAGTGAGCGCGCGTAGACGCCGGCGCCGATCGATGAGATGACGTCGGCGCCGGTCTGCGACTGGCCCCGTGCGATCGCATCCGATTGCGAAAGGACGGTGCTGTTGCCGGTATAGCAGTCGTCGCCGCTGGCGCAGTGGCCTTGGTACCAGCCGGTGTCGTTGTAGGTAGCGGAAGCGCCGACCAGCGCCTGCCAGTGGATGTAGTAGAAGTACTGGCTCTGGTAGTACTGCCGGTTCAGTGCGAGGTCGTCGTTGATGAAGCGCGCGCCGGTGGCCGTGCCGACGAGGTTGACCGTGTCGGCCGAGACCACGCCGCCGATGTTGTCGAACTGGTAGAAGTTCGCGTTGAGCGTGCGGCCGGCCGACAAAAGAGGCTTCACGCCGGGCGCCACGCCGCTCGCGTACTGCTGGTACATCGTCCAGCTGTCGGTGTAGTCCCAGCGCTCGCGGTAGCCATTGCCGCCGTCCCATTTCTGGTGGTCGTCCTGGGTGGTGGTGCGCGGACCGGTCACCCAGGTGCGGTCGTCGCCGCCGTAGACCACGTTCTGGATATAGGTTGCATTGACCGTCAGGTCGGTGCCGGCGTTGACGGCGCTCTGGTTGACGAGGGTCTTGGCATTGAGCGTGATCGCGCCATCGGAGTCGATCGAACCCACGTATGCGGTGCGAGTGCCCGTGTTGGTCAGAGTGCCCTGCAACGCGTTCGCGACGAGCGCGGTGCCGCCATAGAGCGCACCGGCGTTGGTGAAGTCGCCTTTGGACGCGGTCGCCGTCAGCGTGCCCAGCGCGGCGATGCCGCCGGTCGCGCCGTTGGTGATCTGCGGCGCGGTGAGATTCAGGTCGCCACCCGAGAAGAGCAGGCCGTTGTTGGTCAATGCGTTATCCACGTTCACGGTGGCGCTGCCGCCACCTTGCGCAGCCAGCACGCGCGCGGTGCTCGCGGTGTCGCCCGCAAGCTGCAACGATGACGCGTGCAGGGTCATGTCGCCGCTCGAGGCGAGCACCGCGTCCTTCTGGAGATCGATGGTCCCCACGTCGATGTCCACCGTGTTGCCGCTGGCGGATCGGCCCTGCGCGACGGCGAGCGTCGAGCCGGCGCCGCCCTTGACGCTCAACGCGCCCGCGCTTTGCAGTGCGCCGCCGATGTTGGCGGTGTAGTCGTTGCTGCCTTGCGCCCGGATCGCCAGGTCGCCCGCGGCGAGGACGTCGCCGGTGCCGCTCAGGCCGCCGGTGCCAAGCGCCAAGGTGAGCCCGCCCTGCGATTGCAGTGTGCCGTCATTGGCGATGGTGGAGGCCGACACCGTGCCCGCGCCTGCCGTTGCGGCGCCGGACGCCACGCCCATCGTCAACACGCCGGTGCTTTCGTTGGTGAGCGTGCCGTTCGCGGTCACCGTGCTGTCGGCAGCGCTGCCGCCTTGAATGATGCCGGCGTTGTCGATGCTGGCTGCGTGGATGTCGAGGCGGTCGCCCAACAGCTTGCCGCCGTTCTTGTTGAGCAGATCGGTGGACGCGGCGGCGATGGCGCCGTCCGCGATCAATTGGCCGCTGTTATCCAATGTCTCGGTCGCACCGCCGCTCGCGTCGGCGAGGTCGAGCACGCCGGCGGCGTGGATCTTCCCGCTGTTGGCGATGGCGCCGGAGGCGCGGACTATCGTGTCCCCGGCCGATGCGCTGATGGTTCCGTCGTTGGTGAGACCCTGTGCGGCTTTCAGCGCGACGCCGGCACCGCTGAGTGTGGCAGCGGTGCCGTTGCCCAGTGTTGTGCCGCTGATGAGGGAAAGCGTCCCTCCGGCCTGCAGCACCGCTGCGTCGCTGTTGTTCAGCGCGCCGCTGGTGATCGCCGAAAGGTCGCCCGCGGCCACCAGTACGTGACGGTTGTCGAGCGTGGCTGCGCTCAGTGCCACTGCACCAGCCGACTGCATCGTGCCGGCATTGCTCAGTGCACCGGTCACGTCGACGTGGTCCACGCCGCCGGCCTGCTGCGATAGCAGCCAGGTGCCTGCGTTATCCAGCGTGCCCGCGGCGACGGTGGTCCCGGTGGCGGCCTGGATCCAGCCGGCTGCGCTGTTGGCGAGTGAGCTAGCTTGCAAGTTCACCGCGCCGGCCGCGAGTAGGTCCCCGCTGTTGCTCAGCTGTTGCGACGCATTGCCACCGTGGCCGGTCACGATGATGTCCTGTGCGGCGCGCACGCTGCCGCTGTTGTCGAGCGTGCCATCCACACGCAGGGTTGCGGTGCCGGTCACGGCGATCACCTTGCCGCTGTTGTCCAGGCTTGCCGCATCGATGGTGTTGGCGCTGCCGGCCTGCATCCATCCGCTGTTGCCGATCGTCGCGGCTCGCGTGGACATCGTCTGCCCGGCCAGCAAGATGCCGGTGTTGTCGAGCGACTGGCTCGCGCCCCCCGTCGCGTCGGCGATGTCGAGGTTCTGGCCCGCGTTGATCGTGCCGCTGTTGGCGATCTGCGATCCGGCGCGCAGCGTGACGCTGCCCTGGTCCGCGCTCACCACGCCGGAGTTGGTCAAGCCTGTCTGGGCGTCGATGCTGATCTGGCCACCGGTGCTTTGCACGGCCTGGCCGTCGCCGCCGCCAATGGACACCGCGCCGGTGCTGGCGAGGTTCATGTCGCCGGTCGAGCGCACGGCTGCTGCGCCGAGCACGAGATCGCCCGCCGTCGCGTTGGCGGAGAGGGTGCCGCCCGCCTGCAGCTGCGTGCCCTGGCCGGCTTCGATGCGTGTGCCGCTGGCCTTCAGGTCCGCACCCGCGATGAGGGTGCTGGCGTTGATGCCGAGCGCGCCCTGGTCCGCGGTGACGGTGATGCTGCGTCCGGCGGCGGCCGTCGCGCCGGTCAGCGCGACCGCGGCCGCGTCGTTGCTCGTGCTCGCGATCATCACGTCGCGCTGCGCCGAGATCTTGTTGCTCAGCTCCACGCGACCCGCGGCCGTCAGCGTGAAGTCGTCGGCGCTGGCCGCCGCGTCGCCCAGCATGCGCACGCCCACGCCGGCCTCGGTCGCGGTCAGCTTGATGCGGTTGGCATACATGCCGCCGAGCGCCGAACTGTCGATGGCATAGGCGGGCGCTGTGCCCTGCGCGGCCACGCTGCCGGTGATGGCACGCGTGCCGTAGTCCCACTGGTTCGTGCCGGTCGTGACGCCCAGGTCCTGCGCGTTGATCGCGCCTTCGATGCGCACCGAGCGCGTCACGAGGTCCAGCACCTGCTGCGCGGTGGCATTCAGGCCGGTGCCGGTGACGAGGATGTCGCCCTGGCTCACGTTGAAGCCGCCGAGGCTGCCGTCCGCGCGCATGAAGGGCAGGCCGGTGCTGAGCGTCACGCGGTCGGTGTTGATGAAACCGCAGCCCGAACAGGTGATGCCGTAGGGGTTGGCGAGCACCACGTCCGCCTTGCGGCCCAGCACCTCGGTGAAGCCCGCCAGCGTGCTGCGGTTGTTCGACACCACCTCGTTGAGGATCACGCTCGCGGTGCTGGCGGTGTTCTGGTTGGCCATGATCTGGCCGGCGAGCTGCGAGCTGTACGAGATCTGCTGCGTGGTCGTGTTGTTGAGCACCAGCCCGCTCGTGTTCACGTTGAACTGCTGGTAGCGGTTGTGCGACAGGCCCGCCGAATTCGGATTGGCGATGTTCACCACCGTGACGCCGTTGCCGGAGACGTAGGCGTTGGTCTGCTGGCCCGGTGCAACGACCACCGAGGGGGTGGCCTGCGCATGGGCGATGCCGGTGCCGAGCACTGCGGCGAGGGCGGCCGCAATGGAGACGGCGACGGGGCGCGCGGACTGGCTGCTCTTGCCGCGACCGCGCACGGTTTCCGCGACGGCGACCCAGGCGCGAACGGCGTTGTTCCAGACGATGCGATAGACGTGGTTCATGGCGATTCCTTGGGTCGGCTCACAGGGCGTACGAGAGGCGGACGCTGTAGATCGTCCCTTCGCGTGTCATCGATGAAGGCAGGTGCGCGGCGCGTGAGGCGAAGAGGTCCACGCTCAGGCCGCGCAGCAGAACGGCGACACCGAGCGTGACGCCGGACATGGAGCCCGAAGGCACGCCGGCCGGGCGGTTGTCGACGCTGCCGAAGTCGTAGCCCGCGTAGACGCGGCCCGACACCGGCTCGCCGCCGATGGCGGTGTGCCAGGGCAGCGAGACGTCGTTTCGCCAGAACCAGCCGTTGTCGCCGCTCAGCGTGTTGACCATCGAGCCGCGCACCGAGCTCGCGCCGCCGATCAGGATCTGCTGCGAGCCGTAGAGCGTGTCGTTCGCGTACTGGCCGCTGAACTGGCTGGACCACAGCAGCGGCTGGCTGCCGGCCTCGAACCGGCGGTTGAAGCCCAGGTCGAGCGTGAACTTGCCGAACTGCGCGTGCGGCTTGTCGCCGGGCAGGTAGGCCGGATCCTCGAGCGCGCCGAGGATGCGCAGGCCGCGCACATAGGCGAGCCGGCCGTTGACGATGCCGCCCGCCGCTTGCGTGAAGCCCGTGCCACCGAGATCGAGGGTGGTCAGCTTGCGGCTGCTCACGTCGAGGAACTCGCCGCCGAGGAAATTGCGGGTGTCCTGTGCGGTCAGGCGCGTGCCCAGAGAGAAGCGGCTGGCCTGGTCGCGAAAGATGACGCGATCCGCACCAAGGCTTTGCGTCGAGGTGGTGCCTGACGAGGTCAGCTTGTTGCCGCTCGGCAGGGCCAGCGTGTTGACGTAGTTGCTCTCGCTGACGTCGAGGCTGAAGGTGTTGTAGCCATAGGGCACGACGGCGCGCAGCGCGGTGTTGTCGGAGTTGTGCTCGCTGTCGTGCGGCACCGACTGGCGGCGCGTGATCGCGATGAGCTCGTTCAGGCCCAGCAGGCTGTCGAAGCTCAGCGTCGCCGATGCGTTGTCGCGGCCGGTGGCGGGCGTGCCGAGGTTGTCGTAGGTCGCGAACAGGCTCACCGGCAGCGTCGACTGGTTGTGCACCACCACCACGCTCTGGCCCGGCTGGGTGCCCGGCTGCACGTCAAGCGTGGCCGAGTTCGATGTCAGGCTGTTGATCTGGTCGATGCCCTGCTCGAGGTCACGCAGGTTGAGCCGGTCGCCCGGCCGCGCCGGGAACGCGCCGGGAATCGACACCTTGGCATTGCGGCCCGACTGCTGCAGGTCGAAGCGCTCGATGGTGCCTTCGATCACCGTGATCTCGAGCACGCCGGTGCGCAGGTCCTGCGCCGGCAGGTAGGCGCGGGTGGTGATGTAGCCGCGGTCGATGTAGCTCTTGGTCAGCGTCGCGAGGATCGCTTCGAGGTCCTTCGCGGCGAGGCAGCGGCCGGCGTTGTCCTGCACGACCTCCCGGCGCACGTAGTCCGGCAGCAGGTCGGCGCCGTGGATGCGGATCTCGCGGATGTCGCGGCAGGGCACGCCGAGATCCGGCACGGTGACCTGCGGCTGCATCGAGCGCAGGTCGGCGCCGCCGCGCGGGGCCTGCTGCTGGAGCGCGCGCTCCTGTTCTTCGCGCAGGCGCTCCTGCTGCTGGCGTTGGATGATCTGGTTCTGGCGGTCGAGGGCGCCTGGATCGACCTGGGCCTCGGCCGAGAGGCCGAGCAGCAGGGTCGGCAGCGCCAGCACGGGGGCCAGATGTAACCGGGCAGACGGACGGCGGCCGTCCGCAGACGGCGGGGGAAAGGCAAAAGGCATGTTCGCGGGCTCAGGAAACGAATCTGTCCCGCATGTGGAATGCTGCCCGTCGGGGCGAGGGATCAGGTCGGGTTAGGCGCGCGGACTTTTACATATTTTTGCAATTGTGAAAATCACGGATTCCGGTGACTCGGGCGAAAAAGTTCGCAGCCTGAAGGGAGGGAGGTCGGCAACCACCGCCAGAATCGTCTGCAGTCGATCGGCTTCGCGCATCGTCATCGTGATCGTTGCTACAGGTCTCGCCATGATCTGGCGCGTCAGCAGCCGGAAACCACCGGGGCTGAGCGCCGATGGTGTCGTGGAACGAGCCTATGCCGGCGGAGCTATATGGCCCTTCTTTTCAACGGCACAACAGAACCCGCCTCTGCCAGTGTGGCCTCAGCCGCCGGCGCCGCCACGGCCATCGGTACAGGCGTTGCGAACGTATAGGCTTGATTGATCTTGAGGTCGCGTTTGAAAGCCGCGACTTCCTGGCTCGCGCATTTCAGGCTGATGTTGCCCGTCGGGTTGCCCAACTTCAGCCCGCTCATCCGACCATCCTTCAATTCGAGTTGCACCGACTCGAAGCTCGCCTTCAGCGACACGCCGAGTTTCACGTCGCAGTTCTACGAGGCCTACACGGGCGTGGACAAGAAAGTCTCGGCGCTGCTGAGACAAATTCCTTGGACGCACCATCTCATCATCCTCGGCCAGACGAAGCGGCCGGAGGAGCGTGAGTTCTACCTGCAGCTTGTGGCCCGTGAGAAGTGGTCCAGCCGGCAACTCGAGCGCCAGCTCAAGCTCGCGCTGTTCGAGCGTGCCGTGGCTCAGCCCCCGAAAGTCTCAGCAGCGCTGAGACAGGCACACCCCGAGGCGATCAGTGCCCTCAGGGACACCTACGTGCTCGAGTTCCTGGGCCTCCCGGCAGGCCACTCGGAGGCAGACCTGCATGCCGGTCTGCTGAACAGGCTGCGCGAGTTCCTCATCGAGTTGGGGCGCGATTTCTGCTTCGTGGGGTCTGAGTTTCCCGTCCAGGTCGGCGGCCGGGACTTCGCGCTCGATCTGCTGTTCTTCCATCGCGGGCTGAACTGCCTAGTGGCCATTGAGCTGGAGGTCGGCCGCTTCGAGCCGGAGTATCTGGGCAAGCTCACTTTCTACGTCGAGGCGTTGGACCGAGATGTCAGAAAGTCGCATGAGAACCCACCGATCGGGGTCCTCCTGTGCGCCAGCAAGGACGACGAGGTGGTGGAGTACGCGCTCAGCCGAACGGCAAGTCCCACCCTCATCGCCGAGTATCAAACCCAACTGCCTGACAAGGCGCTGCTGCAGGCCAAACTCCATGAGTTCTGGCTGGCGGGGGGAAGTGAAGACAACACTTGATACCCTGCGCCAGCGTCACGCTTCTGGCCGCTCGATCGCTTGGAACACCAGTGAAACAGCGAAAAAGCAGACGATCGGCTTTCGTTGGAGAGCGCGCGAAGGTCCATCATTCATATTCGCCCAAACGCGACATTCCCAATCAGCCGCCACAACGCCGCCGCCTCCAAGCGCCGCTATGTCAAAACGGCCCGACGCTGCCGGAAAGTCCGCACGGCCATGCCCTTCCTCGCGCCCGCGTTCTCACGCCTGCCGCCCCTCACCTATCTGCTCGCCGACCAGACGGAATCGCGCAAGGCCATCGTCCGGCACCTGGGCGTGAGCCTGCGCACCCTGCGGCGCTACCAGGCCAGTGGCAATGCACCCCGCGCCGTCTACCTGGCCCTCTTGATCGAGAGCCGCTGGGGCATGGCCGCCCTGCACGCGCAGGCCTTCAACGAAGCCCAGCACGCCCGCGCCTGGGTGGCCTCCCTCGAGCGAGAATGCGAGCGGCTGCGCGGCGTGATCCGGGCGCTCGAAGATGCGCAGGGACAGCCGGCAGCGAACTCGGCGGTGTTCCACGCAACTTGAGCGGGCGGACATCGGGCGGCCGCCGGGCGAGGGAAGGCGGGCCTCACGAGCGAAAACCAGCGAAAGAGAGTGGCGTTCGTGCCGGTACCGCATGTCTCGCCGTCTCTAGGTGGGGGTGTGACAAGGTCCGCATTGGAGCGGCTTGCGGTCTTTATCAATGCCCTTGGTGCTCGATCACTTTGTGCCCATTGCAGTCTTGTGATGATCTCTGGGGGACGTCGCGGTGCGGCCCAGAAGCAGCCGGCAGGTCTCACCTCAGAATTCGTGGATGCCTCGGTCTCTCCGCTTGCTCATGGCACTTTTATTGCACTCAAGGATGAGGCGCAGAGGTGTCGATGAAATCCGAGGGGATTTAGACCTTAGCAGGGCACATCAATCACCTTGAGCGCCGTTAGTTGCTGGGGTCAGGCGAACGGCGATGATGTAACCAATGCCTGTTGTCCATTCTGCGACCGCGTGGCAAGCCATGAACTCGCGATCGTCGCACACGAAGGCCGTGCCGCGCGAAGCGACACCAGCCTCCCCCGACTCAAGCACATATGACATTGAGCAGCAGATTGGAAGCGCAACGATGGCCCCCTGACGGTCCGCGCAGACCTCCACTGCCCGTCCGACAAAGATCTCTGCCTCAGCAACATCCTTCTCGCAGATGACATTGAGCACGGTCGCGGGTCTACCGCGCAAGTGGCCCTGCCACTCGATGTCGCCCGCGTAGCCGGAAACCACATGCGGCAAGAGTTCGACAGACCTGTCTCCGCAGCGCAGTTGTATGCCGTCGCCTTCGATCACGATTGACTGACGCCGAGTATTCCGAAATACAGAAAACGGGGCGTCCGCGCCAACTGCGGCCACGCTCACCCTCCAGCCCTGTCCGGATGCGATTTGCCGCGTTGTTCCTGCCTGATTTTTCCAGGGTTGGCTCGGGATGCTGTGAATTGGAAATGGTCCCTTCATCGAACGAATGGTGGCGTCCTCCGGACGCCTGCGAGTGCAGCATCACCGCTGATTGAGATCTGCATCAGCGCGCCCGCGATCCGCTTCAGGACGGCCGGCCGCCCGGCCACTAGCATCACATATTCTGATGCTGATACGAAGCGGCGCTGATGCTAACGGCGCTGCGTCCCCCAGCCATGACGATGATGCCCGGAGACTATCAATGACCTATTCACAACCTTCTCTCGCTCGCCCCCATGGCGGCACCTGGCTCGCCGGTGTCCAGTGTGGCGGCTCCCTGGTCGCTGCAAATTTGCGAGGCAACTGCGCCCCGGCAAGCGGCGCAGCTTTGGTGAACATCACAAGGGGTTCACATGCTCAAGGGTGAATCGCTGCGGCTAGAGCGCCTATCCAAGCTGTATGGCAGCGCGCGGGCTGTCGACGAAGTTTCGGTTCAGATCGAGGCCGGTGAGTTCGTGTCCTTTCTCGGGCCCAGCGGCTCTGGCAAGACGAGCACGTTGATGATGGTGGCCGGTTTTGAAACGCCGACTGCTGGCAAGATTTTCGTGGGCGATCGGCCCATTACGGGGCTGCCGGTCCACAAGCGCAATATCGGCGTGGTTTTTCAGAACTACGCGCTGTTTCCCCATCTTTCAGTCTTCGAGAACGTGGCGTTCGCGCTCAAGATGCGCGGCATGTCCGGTTCCGAGCTTCGAGCCGGCGTGAAGGAAGCGCTCAGCCTCGTGCAGCTCGGCGGTTACGAAGGGCGCATGCCTCATGAACTATCCGGCGGACAGCAGCAGCGGGTTGCCTTGGCCCGCGCGCTCGTCTTCCGTCCGGGGGTCGTTCTCATGGATGAGCCTCTCGGCGCACTCGACAAGCAGCTGCGAGAGCACATGCAGGTCGAACTGAAGCGGCTCCAAAAGTCGCTCGGCACGACGATGGTCTTTGTCACGCACGATCAAAGCGAAGCGCTCACGATGTCCGATCGGATCGTGGTGATGAACAATGGGAAGGTAGAACAGGTTGGAAGCCCGGAAGAAATCTACGAGGCTCCTCGGACCCGGTTTGTCGCCAGCTTCATTGGTGAGTCCAATTTTCTCGATGCCCGCCTGATCGGCGAAGCGGACAACGCTCCACTGCTCGACGTCGGCGGACTGCAGGTGTGTGCAACGTGGCAAGGCGTCGAGGACCGGGCAGCGTCCATGACCCTGATGATTCGTCCCGAAAAGGTCATTCCCCTCGTGCACGGAGCAAGAGCGGACAACGAGTTTGATGCTGTAGTCGAGGACGCGGTCTATTGGGGAAATGTCGTCAAGTACCGCGTTTGTTTGCGTGCGGCGAGCCCGGTGCACGTCACTGTGGCCGTGCAACGCCATGCACTCGCACCGACGATGCAAATCGGTGAGACGGTGCGAGTTGGCTGGAATGCCCGAGATGGGCGGCTACTTTGCGACGATTCGCAATCCGCAAGCGCCAGTCAAGTCGAGAGCCCGCAAGCCGAATCCGCTTCATTGCACAGGAGCGTTGCAGCGAATCGTATCCCCACGTTGAACTCCTAAGGAGAGAGGTCCATGACGCACGAAACAACCAACTCTGGCTTGCCGACACGCCGCAAGGCCCTGGTGCAATTCGGCGCTGTAGCCGGCACCGCTGCGCTCTCGCTTGGAGCGCCGGGCATCTTGCGTGCCCAAACATCAACGCTGGTGGTCGTCTCGGGTGGCGGCTCTTATGAAGAGGCCTTCCGTAAAGCGATCGTCGAACCGTTCCAGCGCGACACGGGGATCAAGATCACTTATGTCTCCCCTGCCACGGACGCGAAGCTGAAGGCGCAAGTGGACAGTGGCGACGTCCAGTGGGACTTGGTAGAGCTCCCCAGCGCCGCGTTCCGGCCTGATGCGCCCAAGTACCTCGAAGAAATCGACTATGGCGGGTTCGACAAGGAAACGATGGACAACCTGCTGCCGGAAGCCAAGCACAAATATGGCGTCGGTTCATACGTGTTCAGCACGGTGATGGGGTTCTCGACAGCGGAGTACCCGGCAAACAAGCCTCGCCCGCACACCTGGGCCGAGTTCTGGGACGTTCGCAGGTTTCCGGGACCGCGGTCACTGAGGGCCGGCTCAATCGGAGACCCGACATCGATCGCGTTCGCACTACTCGCCGCCGGTGTGCCGAAAGACAAGATTTACCCGATCGACTTCGACAAGGCCTTCGCATCACTCGACAAGATCAAAGCCGAGATCACGAAGTTCTGGACCGTGGGCGCCGAGCCGGGCCAGCTTCTGTCGGATCGACAGGTTGCGATGTGTTCGGCGTTCAATGGCCGATTGGAAGCGCTCAAGGCGCAAGGCGCACCCGTCGACTACCACTGGGACGAAGGCGAGCTCTCGCCGAACTACTGGGTCGTCCCCAAAGGCACCAAGAGGCGAGCTTTGGCCATGCGCTTTGCAGCGTACATGGCGACCGCACAGGCGCAAGCTCGGCTGCACAACATCATTTTCTACGGTCCGATGAACCGCGCTGCCTTCAAGTACATCGAACCGAAAGTGGCAGCTCTACTGCCAACCTCACCTGCAAATCTGGAAAAGCAATTCTTCCGTGATCCGGCTTTCTGGGAGGCGAAAAATGCTTCCGGCAAGACCAATACCGAAGTGCTTGTCGAACGCTGGACCAAGTGGGCGGTCTCCTAACATGCTTGCTCCATCCCTCTCGATGAAGACGGCCGCCGCGCGGCCGCCGCGAAACCGCGAAACATCGCTTTTGCTCACGCCGGCTGCAGTGCTGCTGGGGATCTTCTTTTTTGTTCCGCTCGTCGGCCTTCTTGCCCTCAGCTTCTTTGATCCCGAACCGACCCTGGTGCATTACCGGGAGTTCCTCTTCGACCGGACGAACTGGATCATTTTGGCGCGCACTTTCACGCTCGCGACCAGCGTAACAGCCGTTTGCCTTCTCTTCGGCTATCCGCTCGCACACTGGATTGTCAGCGCACGCAGTTGGGTCGCGAAGGCCTTGTTGTTTGCCGTTGTGTTGCCGTTCTTCACGAGTTATCTCGTTCGAACCTACGCATGGATGGTGCTTCTCGGCCGCTTTGGCCTAATCAATCAGTTCTTGATGCGGATCGGAATCACCGAGCGGCCAGTCGACTTGATCTACAACCAGTTCAGCGTCGTGGTGGCGATGGTGTACATCCTCATGCCCTTCACGGTGCTGATTCTCATGAGCGTGATGAAGGGCATTCCATCCACCTTGTCTCGCGCTGGCGCTTCGTTGGGCGCCTCAGCATTGCAGAACTTCTGGCGGGTGTACTTTCCGTTAAGCGCTCCGGGTGTCACTGCTGCTGGACTGCTGGTCTTTGTCTTCGCCCTCGGCTTCTACATCACCCCGGCGCTGCTCGGGGGTCCGAAGTCAATTACGCTCCCGATGCTGATCGAGACGCAGGTGAATGGCACGCTCAACTGGCCTCTTGCGGCCGCGGTGGCGACGGTGCTCCTGGCGATCACGCTCGTGTTCTACACGGTGTCCAACCGTTTTGTCGGCATTGAAAAACTCCTTGGCTCACAACACACCACTGGTGTCTTGGCAAGCACGTCTGTTCGCAACCCGACAAGCACCTACGTTCGTTTGGTCGATCTAGTGACTTCGGCTGCGCGCGCCGTTGGGCGTGCGGTCCCGGTTCCAGCAGTCATTACTGACAGCTTGCCTTCTGGCGGAGCGATCTTGCGAGGAATCAGTCTGATCGTCGCCTTGTTCCTGGTCAGTCCAATTCTGATCATCGTGCCCATCTCGTTCAGCTCGTCGCGGTTTCTGGACTTCCCGCCCCCGGGCCTCTCGTTGCAGTGGTACCGCGACTATCTCAGCAGCGATGCTTGGGTCTCGGCGACGTGGCAGAGCCTGGGGGTCGCCATCGCTGCGGCGCTCGTGAGCCTGGCCGTTGGATCGGCGGCTGCAATGGCGCTCGTGCGTGCTAGCCCTCGAATGCGTCGGATCGGATACCAACTTCTCCTTGCACCGATGATCGTGCCGGTCATCATCAGCGCGGTGGCTCTCTATTTCCTCTTTGCGAAGCTGCACCTTGTGAATACATCCATTGGGTTGGTGATGGCCCACAGCGTTGGGGCCGTTCCACTGGTCGTTCTCATCGTCGCAGCGAGCCTTCAGTCCCAGAACATTCGCCTTGAACATGCAGCCGCAAGTCTAGGTGCCTCGCGCATCGTGACCATTAGACGGATCGTCCTGCCCCTCATCCGTCCGGCGTTGATCGTGGCAGGCTTCTTCGCCTTCCTGCATTCGTTCGACGAGGTCGTCCTGTCGCTATTTGTTAGCGGACCGGACACGATGACGCTCCCCGTCAAGATGTGGTCAGGGATCCGCGAAGAGATCACTCCGACGATTGCTGCTGTGTCAAGTCTGATGATCGCGTTTACGGTTCTCGTTCATGTTGGCATCGAAGCGATTCGAAAAACGGGTGGTCGACCTTCCAATTAGATCGGAGTCGCGCTGGTAACCAGACCCTACTGATGCCTCAAATTTCAACAATGTCAAACGAAGTTTCCGCGCGATTGGCTTCTCGCCTCGTGACCTTGGATGCCGCGGACGTCCCTGCAAGCACCCTCCACGCCGCTCGCCGGTGCCTGATCGATGCGGTGGGCTGTGCTGCGGCCGGCCAAGCCCATCCTGCCACATCGATGGCGCTGCGTTGGGCCGAACTCACATTCCCGGCGGGGTCGAGCGGGGTATGGTTCAGTGAGCGCTGCTTGTCGCCCGTCGGCGCTGCATATGTGAATGCGACTGCAACCTCTATCCTCGATCTCGACGATGGGCATCGCGTGGCGGCGGGGCATCCCGGCGCGGCAATCATTCCGGCCGTGCTTGCCGAGGCACAGCAAAGGAACTCATCGCTCCAGGAGATGCTGCTTGCGATTGTCGCGGGATATGAAGTCGGCGTTGCTTGCGCCAGCATGCGCAGTGCCGCTGCTCAGGCTACTGTCGCGACAGGCCGGTGGTCAGCAATTGGTGTGGCCGCCGCTGTCGCGAAGCTAAGAGGGTTCGATGCAACGCGGACCCAACATGCGCTGACCATCGCTGAATCGCATGCGCCCAACCTGCTGGCCGCGGATCATTCCGGATTTCGAGGCGGCGACCTGAAAGAGGGAATTCCGTGGTCGGTGATCGCTGGATTCAGCGCTGCTGGATTGGCGGAGGTGGGCATGCGTGGCTACGACAGTTCGTTCTCAAACCCAGGCATGTACCGGGACTGGGGGGATGCTAGCTCCAATCCAGGTCGCTTCTTCATCGACACGACATATTTCAAGCGGTACGCGTGTTGCCGTTGGATGCATAGCGCCGTGGATGCGGCAATCGATCTGATTCGCGAGCTTCCGCACGATGCGGTCGTCCGCGGCATCTCGATCGAGACGTTCACACGGGCGGCAACTCTGCCGAACCAGCCTTGTCCTGTGGACCTTATCTCTGCGCAGTTTAGTGTTCCGTTTGCGGTCGCTGTTGGAGTCATGCTCGGAGCCGACGCATTGCTTCAATTAGACCTGGATGCCCTGATCGCGGACCCGCGCATCGTCGAACTTGCCGAGAAGGTGCATGTGAAGGTGGACGATCAGCTCGACGCCATGTACCCACTCAAGGTACCGGCGCGCGTCCATCTTGATTCGACGCGCGGTGTTGTCAGCAAATTGGTCATCTCTCCTGTTGGCGATTTTGACAATCCATTGCCCGATCAATCGTTGCTGGAGAAAGCGACCCGACTGTCAGAGCGGAACGAAGTGCGGCTACCCGCCCATTTCCTAGAAGCATTGCTGGCAGGAAACTGCCCCAGTCAGGAGCTGTTTGAAGCGTTGAACAGCGTTGTAGAGAGCAGGTAAGACGATGAGCAAAGTCCCTTGTTTCGAAATTCGCCGCGGGGATGCACCCCTGATCATCTCCGTACCGCACCTTGGAACGGAGATCCCGGAGGATCTACGTCGACTCTACACGCCGGCCGCTCTGGAGTTGGTCGATACGGACTGGCACCTGGACAGGCTCTACGGATTTGCCGACGAACTGAATGCAACGGTGTTGAATGCGACGATTTCGCGCTACGTCGTCGACCTGAACAGGCCAGCGAGCGGTGAATCCTTGTACCCCGGGTTGATCACGACTTCACTTTGTCCCACTGAAACCTTTCGGGGTGAGGCGATCTATGTCGATGACAAGGTTCCAAGCGGAGACGAGATCGAGCGTCGGGTGGATGCGTATTGGCGCCCGTACCACGACGCCCTGCGGACAGAGATTTCGCGACTTCGCGGTCGGCACCAAAAGGTCCTGTTGTGGGAAGCTCATTCCATCGCAAGCCTACTGCCCAGACTTTTTTCCGGCCGCCTCCCCGACTTCAATTTTGGGACCGCCGATGGACATAGCTGTGATGAAGGGGTGATGTCTGGCGCTATTGCGGCTATCAAGAAGACGGGGTATTCGTGGGTGCTGAACGGCCGGTTCAAGGGTGGCTTCATCACGCGCCGGTATGGGCAGCCCGATGCAGGCGTCCATGCGATTCAACTCGAACTCGCGCAGTCCACTTACATGGAGGAAAGCGCGCCGTTCCGATGGCGGGGCGAACTAGCCGATCGCGTCTCGCCCACGGTTCGATCCGTCATCGAGGGAGCGCTGGACCAGGTCATCAAGTGATCCCGCTAACGGGTCCACATATACTGGGCCCCAATTTTCGGCCACCTGAATGAACTTTCCCAACGAGAAGTCGCGCCCTGACTGGGACCTGCTGTCCAGTTGGGTCGTCGTGATCGAAGCAGGCAGCGTGTCAGAAGCAGCCCACGTCCTTCACATTTCCCAGGCTGCGGTTTCACAGCGCCTCAAGCAGCTCGAAACTGTTTTCGCGACGCCCTTGCTCGATCGTTCGACTCGGCCGGCGCAGCCGACGGCCGCCGGGCAGCGCCTCTATGAACACGCGAAGGACCTACTCACGCGCGCAGACCAGATGACCGAGAGTGTTCGGAACGTCAGTCGTGCCAAGCGCCTTGTTGTCAGATTCGGTTGTGTCGATTCTTTTGCCGCGACGGTCGGCCCGCTTCTCATCAAGGCGCTTTCAGGTACTTCGCACCAAATCCGTATGTGGTCCGGGATCACCCCGGCCCTCGAAGCCCAGATCGAAAGGCGACAACTGGACCTCGCGGTAACTACCGGAGTTTCACCCATACCGGGAATCTCTCGCACGCCGCTGTTCTCGGAGAACTTCTACGTGGTACTGCCGGCGACCTTCGAGGTCAACAGGCTGGGATCGATGCTCGAATTGAATCGGCATCTCCCGTTTATTCGATACAGCTCGAGATCGCTAATCGGCCAGCAGATCGACGAATACCTCATGAGCAACGGCGACGGTCTCGAGCGTACGTGCGAGTTCGATACGACCGACCCGCTTCTCAGCTTGGTCGCAAGCGGCATGGGCTTTGCGTTGAGCACTCCAATTTGCATTTGGCAGTCAAGACAGTTCGCGTCCGGAATTCGCATATTGCCTCTGTCCCAGTTCTCCCGCCAAGGGCGACCCTATCCAAACATGAGTCGCACGTTTTATTTGGCCTATCGGCAAGGCGAACTGGGCAGGCTTCCCAACGAGATCCGAGACGTAGTCAGGATCGCTGTGCGCAAGGAAATCTCGGTGGAGATCGCAACAAGTTTGAACCTTGAGCAGAACGCGCTTCTGCTTCCGCCGTCAGACGCCTGAGACCAGTGACCGGCTTGCGCCGGTCAGCGTTCCGTCACGGTTGGCTATGTGTTCACCGCTGGACAATCGGCAGGTCGATGTAGCAACCGTTTCCGCCACCACGATTGAAATTCAGCAGGGGCGGTGTGCCGTCGGCGGGCACCATTTCGAATCTGGTCTTGTTGCTCCCGGCAAGAACGACCCTGACGCAGTATCCCTTCGGAAGAAGTGCGGAGATGGGCTGCAAGGCGAACTCCAAGATGGCAGATTGGCCCGGAACGAGCGGTTCGGCGTCGCGCTTCAAACAGCTGTGCTGCGGGCCAAGCGCGGCGAAGGGTGAAGAGTGGTCTACCTTGCGGTGCAAGGCGCGCAACAGACCTTCGGTGAGATAACAGGAAGATCCGTCCGGGGCTACGCCTTCGAGGTAGACGAAGAAGTTTCCGTCCTCGCGAGTGGAGCTCACGTTCAAGTGGACGACGGGGTGTCCGGTGATCTCGGTGTCCTCCGTCAACGGATCACTTGTGTACGCGACCCGGGCGGCATCGAACTGTCGCCGATCTCCAAAATTCACCCTGGTACCGCTGGTGCTGGTCCATCGATCGTTGGCTACGTCTGCCAGTTCGGGGTCAACCTGGAACGAGTCCGAGCCCCTCGTGGCCTCAGGATTTGAGTTCAGGCGGAAGGCGCTGCCCATGTAGAGGCGGTTGAACTTGGCCTTGGGCGGCCACGAACTGGTTGATTTCCAAACGCCCTCTCCGAGCGTGTAGTAGTGGAGGACCTTCCCCTGCTGGCCGGCAGCCTGGCCGGTGAGGCACACGTCCGCGAAGTGGAGTACCTGAGCCTTCTGCCCCGGCGTTGCCGGAAGGAAATCCGTCTTGGTGGGGTTCAGGGGATCATAGGGCTTGTTGTAGCCATGGGGCCACGGGCCGATGATCACGTTCTGCGGATTCGTCATCTGCACGAAGCGGCGGGCTGAGCCTTCCGGCGTGGCGGCGTCCCACCAGCCGCTCCAGTATTGCGTTGGGGTGTTTGAGCGATTGACCTGCTCGACGTAGTTCTGAATGTATCCAACGTCGATGGTGTCTCCGCCCCAGGTTGTGGGCTGATCGTCGATGTACGTGATCTGCTTCAACCCATCCCAGAGAGGCGCCGCAGTGTGCTCAGCCACGGCAGCCGCGAGGAGGGCCTCGGCCGCCGGTCCGGTTCCGACGGGACGGACACCGGAGCCGCCGATGTTGTGGTCTTGCTGGTAGATACCGTCGCTCCAGGCCGGCCACGTGACGGTATTGGGAACCCCGTTCGGGAAGATGGTTAGATAGCCGCTGTAGTCGTCGGACTCCGGCATGATGCCCTTGAGCGCCGGATTGCCAAAGATTGCCATGAACTCCGCCATGTTGCCGGGGGAGGAATGGCCGTAGCCGACCACGCTGCCGTTGGACCAGCCCTGCGCGGCAATCCAGGTCAGCACTTCATCGAAGTCCTTGGTTTGGTCCCTCGTGCGCTCATGGACCCCCACACCGAATGAAGCACCGGTGCCGCGGACGTCTCCAACCACCACGGCATAGCCATACGGCACGAACGCGGTTGCAACTGAGTTTGACGTCGATCCCTTTGTGCCGCGCCAGTAGCGCGTCATCATCAGAATGGTTCCGCGCTTGGTGTTGGACGCGTCACCCAATGGGCGGACAATGTCCAGGGCGATCCTCACGCCATCGCGCATCGGCACATACACCGATTCCAGCGGGCCGACCTGGTACGTCCCTGCGGCAGGTTGAGCGTTAATATCAAAGTCGAAGATGGAGCCAACCTTGGGCTTTGCTGCTTCAGCGCGGGCGTCTGGAGCAGCTGCAGCTGCTGCCGATGCGGGCGCTGCCGATGCGGGCGCTGCCGCCGCGTCGCTCCCGCCGCCGCAAGCGGCGATTCCCGCTGACGCAAGCGTGCCAAACCCCGCGTACATACCGGTCCTGAGTACTTGCCGGCGAGAAATGCTTGCGCGCGTCTCCACTGGGGCGGAGTCTCTCTCATCGCCCGCAGGCTCACTGATGATCGCTGTCTTCTTGGTCATCTCACTCATGTTCGCAGTCTCCTTGTTCATTGAAAATCCAATGCGACCCAAGATTTCCGACCTTGCGGGGCTGATGCCATTTCAGATCCGGTCGTTGACTTGGGTGCGTTTGCCCTCCACACCCTCGCATGGAGTACGCGATTCTTTTGTGCATCTTTGGTGACTCGCGAAACCCAAAAGAAGAACTTATCTTTTGGATCGCCCCAGAAATACGCTCTTATGTTTTGGATTACGTCGAGGGCCTGCAGCGGCTCGCTGCGCGTGGCCTCGAGGGCCAGCGTCCTGTGCAGATTTGTTCAGGCGCGTGGTGACCCTTGCAGCTGGAGGCGGCAACGGCCCAGCATGCTTGCTGCGTTTGATCTGAGAGACGATGAGGGACGAACTTCGGAGCCATGAAGACGCCGCGCGCAATGGCCCTGCGCGATGAATGGCGCGCCGATTGGTGCGCGCCGGAGATGGCTTTCTGGCTTTCTACCCGATCAAACCTCGCGACAACGAGGCGATCAGGTACTTCGGGTCATGACACTTCGTTGTCGATCCCGATTGCTGAGGAGATCTCTGGGCGGGAGATCCCATGAAGCTTTAACGACTCACTTGCAGGCATTCACGAAGTTGTCAAACAGCTGCCGGCAGGCGGGCTCTGCCTCGTACATCCATTCGGGGTGCCACTGCACACCGACAAGGAAGGGGCTGTCAGGGGCCTCGATCGCCTCGATGACACCATCGTCGGCACGAGCAGAAACGACGAATCCCGGGGCGACTCGGTTCACGGCCTGGTGGTGATAGCTATTTACCCGGAAGGACTTGGTGGGCATGCCACAGAGCTGCCAGAGGCGGGTGTTGGGCTCCACTTGAACTTCATGTACCGATTGGTCCAATGGCGTGCCGTCGCGATGGTCGATTGCTGTCGTGACCTCATCGACCGTATGCGGATAGATCGTTCCACCACCGAGGACGTTGAGGATCTGCATCCCTCGACAGATGCCGAGAATCGGCATGGATCGGTCGAGTGCTGACCGGGCGAGCGCGAATTCGAACTTGTCGCGCTCGGGAATCATCCTTTGAACCGCCGGGTGCGGGTCAGCGCCATAGAGCTCGGTCGGAAAATCGCCGCCACCGGTTAACACGAGTCCAGAAATGAAGTCGAGCATTGGGCTCACGTCATGCGCATTGACGTACGGCAAGATGACGGGAAGTGCACCGGCCTCTTCGATCGCGCGGACATAGTGGGCGAAACAGAAGTAGCCGTCCTTTTCAAGGTCGAAGTTGCTGACGACACCAATTATGGGTTTCATATTCGTGCTCGTTGTCATTGACTTGAAAAGAGCTTGCGCTCCATGCTGGTCAGGCGCTCGGCACCATTGTCCGTCACCAGAATTGTCTCGCTGAAGCCCATTCCTGCAGCCATCATGAGCATGTGAAAGACCATCCCGGATTGGAGAATCCAATCCACGCCTGGCACAAACTCACGGATGAATTCACCGGCAGAGGGTCGATAGTTGAGGCCGAGCGAATAGCCGACGCGGTTCGTATAGCTGTCCTTCAGGCCGCTTGCAAGGATCGGTTCACGGCACGCCCGATCGATCACCGAGGCCGGCGTTCCAGGTCGCATCAGAGCGATCGCCTCGCTCTGGGTTCGCAAGATTGTTTCTGCCACGCGCAGTTGCTCGGAGCTTGCGGGACCCACAGTGGCGGTGCGCATGATGCGTGTCCAGTACTTGTGGTAGATCCCACTGACCTCGAAGTAAACGTTGTCCCCGGGCTCGAGACGCCGGTCCGAGTAGTCGCCATGGATCAGGTTTGTTCGAGCCCCCGACGTGATGATTCCACTCAGAGGCATCTCGGATCCGGCTTTCACCATCGCACTGAACACGGCGGCGCCGAGGTCACGTTCGATAACGCCCGGTGCGATGGCGTCTATTCCCGCTTGCACGCCCGCCTCGACGCAGCGCGCGGCTCCGCGCAAGTATTCGATCTCACGCGGTGACTTGACCAGTCGAAGGTGGTCTACGATTCTGGGCTCAGCGACCACGTTCGCATGTGGAAGTACGGCTTGGAGCATCTTCCAGCGCTCCACCGTCATGAACCATGAGTGTTCATCGACTCCGATGCGACCGCCCCCCAATCCGAGACCTTCGATCGCGCGACGTGCTGCGTCGAGCCACACTGGAAGTGGATCGGGCGCATCTGCGTAGGTCGTGTAGCTCTTGATCCAGGATGAGTCCTTGGCTGCCGGGACTTCCACATCGCGCACGATCAGCACCGGGTCGCCACGGCTCGGAACGGCCAAGGCGTGGTACGAGAAATACCCCGTCGTATAGAACCCGCTCAGATAAAGGATGTTTTCCGGCTGGTGCAGCAGCAGCAGCGGGAGTCCTTGCTTCTCCATCTCCTGTTGGGTTCGCTGCAGGCGATTTCGATACTCTTCTGCGGGGAAGTCCATGCCGTCATTCGCAGGGTTGTTCACGATCTCTTGGCTCCTTGGTTTTGACATTGCCGTGCGCCGATTCTTTCCCTGGCCGCCGGTGCCCAACACAACTTAAGCACCGCTTATCTTTTGGATCAGCAACCACCGCTCAGGCGGCCGCGCCGCGCTCATTCTGCGCTCGATCACGAGCCGCTTTTGCACAGCATCGGTTCTGCTTATGTTCTGCGCATCGCTTGCAAACGGATCAAGACTCCTCGCATCGAACAGGAGACTCCCTTGGAAAAATTTGACGTGATTGTTATTGGTGCTGGCGTCATCGGTGCGTCGGTGGCCTTTCATCTTTCGAAGCTCGGCGCGAAGAACGTCCTGCTTCTCGAGCGCGAGACGATTGGCTCGGGCACGACGTCGCAGTCGTCTGGCATCCTTCGCACGCACTATTCGGTGCGCGAGAACGTGGAGCTGGCCCGCCGCTCCTGGGACGTCTTCACGAACTTCGAGGAATACGTCGGCGATGCCGAAGCATCCTGCGGGCTCGTCAAGTGCGGCTACCTGATCAGCGCGTCCGAAGGCGAGAAGCTGGAGCCGCTGCGTGCATCCCTTAAGCAGCAAGAGGAGCAGGGCGTTCGCGTCGAGTATCTCGATCGGGGGCAAGCCTCGCAGTTGCTACCTATCGCATCGTTCAATGATGCAGCGCTGATCGGGTACGAACCCGACGCAGGGTTTGCCGATGCGTACATGGTTGCCGCCGCCTTCGCGAAGGGCGCACGCCGCGGAGGTGTAAAGGTCCGAGAAGGCGTCACCGTCAACAAGCTGGTCCTCGAGGGCTCGCGCGTCGTAGGTGTGTCGACCTCGGCGGGAGATTTCGCCTGCGACACATTGGTTAGTACCCAGAACATTTGGACCGCGGACCTGGCGAAATGGGTGGGGCAAACGATGCCCGTCGTACCTGAGCGGCATGCCGTGCTCGCTCTCGATTGCGCCGACGCTCCTTACACGTTCGCGATGCCGGTTTTCAAGGATCTTTCGTCGCCAGGGATGTTGTATTGCCGCAGCTACGGCGGAAAGCAGATGCTCGTCAGCGAAGGCGTGGTTGGCGACAAGGTGAACCTTTCTGAGACCGAACAGGGCGATGTGCCACTGGACTACGTCGCGGAGATCGGCGCCCAGGTTGCTGAACGGTTCCCCGCCTACGACGCGGCCGGACTTGCATCGTCGTGGACTGGTGTGTACGACGTTACGCCGGACTGGAATCCGGTGCTCGGTCGAGTCCCAGGTGTCGAAGGCCTGGTGGTGGGATTCGGCTTCTCGGGGCACGGCTTCAAGCTGTCGCCCATGGTCGGCCGTGTGTTGGCGCAGACAGCGCTAGGCATGGCAACTGATGTCCCGCTTGCGCCGTATGCAATCGACCGCTTCGCCAAAGGCGAGCTGTTGCTGGGCAAGTATGGCTCTGGGGCAGTGTCCTGAACCAATTCATCTCTAGTGAGAAAGTGCATTAAGCAAATGAAGATCATTGTCGCTGTCAAACGGGTCGTCGATTACAACGTGAAGGTTCGCGTGAAGGGTGACGGTACCGGAATAGACATTGCCAACGTCAAGATGAGCATGAACCCGTTCGATGAGATCGCGGTTGAAGAGGCGGTGCGGTTAAAGGAAAAGGGCGTAGTTGCTGAGGTGGTCGCCATCTCCTGTGGCGTCGCGCAGTGCCAGGAGACGTTGCGAACCGCCATGGCTATCGGTGCCGATCGCGGCATCCTGGTGGAGACCTCGGAGGAGCTGCAGCCTCTGGCTGTGGCCAAACTGCTCAAGGCGCTGGTCGAGAGAGAGCGCCCCCAGGTGGTCATCCTCGGCAAACAGGCCATCGATGACGATGCCAACCAGACCGGCCAGATGCTGGCGGCCTTGGCTGACCTACCGCAAGCCACCTTCGCCTCCGAGCTTGAGCTCGCCGGCGACAAGATCATCGTCACTCGCGAAGTCGACGGCGGTTCGGAAACCGTCTCTCTGAGCCTTCCTGCGGTGATCACTACCGATCTACGCCTGAACGAACCACGCTACGCCACGCTGCCCAGCATCATGAAGGCCAAGAAGAAGCAGTTGGACATCGTCACCCCGGCCGACTTGGGCGTGGATGTTGCGCCGCGCCTGAAAACGTTGAAAGTCGCTGAGCCGCCCAAGCGCGTTGCAGGCATCAAGGTGCCCGATGTGGCCGCGCTGGTTGAGAAGCTCAGGAGCGAAGCCAAGGTCATCTGAGGACCATTTGGAATTCAAAGGATAGGACAAGCAACATGACCGTACTCGTCATCGCAGAACACGACAACCAAACCCTGAAATCAGCGACGCTGAACGCAATCACTGCAGCTCGAGAGGTCAGCCTGTTCACTGACGGCCAGGTGCATGTGCTGGTCGCGGGCATGGGCGCCGTCTCCGTAGCCCACGCTGCGGAAGGTGTTGAAGGAGTCACCAAGGTCATCCATGCCGATGGCCAGAGCCTCTCAGAAGGGCTGGCAGAGAACCTGGCAGCTCAGGTCCTCGCGCTCGCAAGCGACTACAGCCACATCCTGTTTCCCGCTACGGCCAGCGGAAAGAACGCCGCCCCCCGCGTAGCGGCACTGCTGGACACAGCGCAGATCAGCGAGGTCACCAGAGTGGTGAGCGCCGACACCTTCGAGCGGCCGATCTATGCCGGCAATGCCATCGCGACGGTTCAGTCGAAAGATGCAAAGAAGGTGATCACCGTGCGCACCACGTGCTTTGATGCTGCTCGAACCACAGGCGGTAGCGCCTCGGTCCAATCCGCGCTGGCAGTGGCCGACAACGGCAGAAGCGTCTTCGTGAGCCGCGCAGTAAGCAAAAATGACCGTCCAGAGCTCACGGCCGCCAAGATTGTCGTCTCTGGTGGTCGCGCTCTGGGAAGCGCGGAGAAGTTCCAGGAAGTGATCACGCCGCTGGCGGACAAGCTTGGTGCCGCTGTCGGCGCGAGCCGCGCCGCGGTGGACGCTGGGTATGCACCCAACGACCTGCAGGTGGGTCAGACCGGCAAGATCGTGGCGCCGCAGCTCTATATCGCAGCGGGCATTTCCGGCGCGATCCAGCACCTGGCCGGCATGAAGGACTCCAAGGTGATCGTGGCGATCAATAAGGACGAGGAAGCCCCTATCTTCTCTGTGGCCGACTACGGTCTCGTGGCCGACCTCTTCACGGCTGTGCCGGAACTTTCGACGATGCTCTAGCTTAGCTATGGGGGGCGGCATGGGCTTGCTCAGACGTTGCTTGCAGGAACTGCGCGAACTCGAGGCGGAGCGGGGCCGTCCTAAGTTGCTGGGCGGCGTGCCGAGAGATAGGGCTGAAGGTTGGGCGGTGCCTCGACCCTCCGCATGGGGACGAGTACCACTCGAGCGTGGATCCGATTCAGAAGGCCACGCAGCGAGCCACATGAGGGAAGTGCTCTCGCCGTTCCAAGTGCAGACCGCCGAGACGCTCAGGTTGCATACCGCCACTGAGGATCCGTAAGAGGTGCGCCAAGTCCGCCCATCAGCATCTAATCGAGGTTCCGCTTGCAGGGAGGACTGCATGCCGGCCGTTCGTGGCGTCGGATTGATGCTTTTGCTGGCGGCCTTGGCGCCGGTCGAAGCCGCCGCCGCACTCGGCGGCCCTGCGTCGTCGGTGGCAGTGGACCAGGCGCACATGAAGGCCACGCTCCAAGAGGAGGCTGGCTCGGTCTACACCCTCTACGAGATGACCACTCCGAGCGGGACCATCGTCCGGGAGTTCGTCTCTTCCGCAACCGGACAGGTCTTCGCGGTGACATGGCAGGGTCCCTTCATGCCTGACCTGAAGCAGGTGTTGGGCGAGCACTTCGCAACCCTCGTGGACGCAACCGGCAAGGGGCGCATCGGTCGCAGCAACGCCTCGGTCAACCGGCCGGAAGTGGCCATCCATTCCGGCGGACACATGCGTGCCTTTGCAGGCAAGGCGTACCTGCCCGGCCAACTGCCGGAAGGAGTCGGCGTTGAAGACATTCGCTAGGCGACTCGGCATGCGCAGTCTGCACCTTGCGTTCGCGGCAGGCCTCTGCGCCCTGGCCCTGACAGGATGCGGAGGCGGAGGAGGCGGCGGCGGAGGAGGAGGTGGTGGTGCGAGCTTGCCGACCACCGCCACCAGCGCATCGGGGAGTGGCTCGTCCGCAGCGTCCAGCCCGTCGACAGCGGGCACCACCGGATCCAACGTCGCGGCCATCACTCTTGATGCAGGGCCCGTCGGTGCCACAGGCATCGTCAACACCCCCTACGTCAGCGTCAAGGTGTGCGTGCCGGGCACCTCATCCTGCCAGACCATCGATCACGTCATTCTCGACACCGGATCGAGCGGCCTGCGGCTGCTCGCCTCGGCGGTGAGCAACCTGGCGAGCCTGCCGCAGCAAACCGACGCCTCGAACAATCCGGTCGCCGAATGCGCGCAGTTCGTCAGCAGCTATTCCTGGGGTTCGGTCAGGTTGGCCGACGTCACCTTGGCCGGCGAGACGGCCGCGTCCGTGCCGCTGCAGATCATCGCGGACCCTGCTTTCCCCATCGTGCCTGCGACCTGCTCGAACGCCGGCGCAGCGAACGACTCGGTGGCGAGCCTGGGCAGCAATGGGCTGCTGGGCGTGGGCTCGTTCCTCCAGGACTGCGGCGGCGCTTGCGCCAGCACGGCCATCCCCGGCACCTACTACACCTGCCCCGGCGGTCGCGGGTGCACCCCCACGGCCCTCGCGCTGGCCAAGCAGGTGGCCCATCCGGTAGCGATGCTGCCGTCGGACAACAACGGGGTGCTGATCCAGCTCCCCGCGATCGACCCCGGCGGCGCGACGAACGTCGCCGGCATGCTCGTGCTGGGCATCGGCACGCGTGCCAACAATGCACTGGGCGCTGCGCAGGTCTACGGCGTCGACAGCGGCGGGGACTTCACGACGGTGTTCAACGGGAACACCTATGCCAACAGCTTCATCGACAGCGGCTCGAATTTCCTCTTCTTCAATTCCAGTGCGCTGCCGACATGCACCAGCGCTGGCTGGACCGGGTTCTATTGCCCGGCATCGACGCAGACGTTCACTGCTGTGAACCAGGGGACGAACGGCACGAACGGCTCGGTCGGCTTCTCGGTCGGTAACGCGCGCAGCCTCTTCACGAACAACAACGCGGCCACCGCATTCAACGACGTCGCCGGGACAAGCCCGGGAGGCGACGGATTCGACTGGGGCCTGCCTTTCTTCTTCGGGCGCAATGTCTTCACCGCAATCGAGGGCGCCTCGACGCCTGCAGACCGTGGGCCGTACGTCGCCTACTGATCTTCGCGGACATCCACTGACCGATGACGGTAAGCGATTGAAATGACCGCTGTCCGTCGGGTGCAATGTCAGGAAAGGGCGCTCGGCGGCTCCGACGATTGCTGAAGACCGTTGTGCAGCGCGAGCCGTAGTTCCGCGGTGCCTCGCGGGCTGTCGGCTTGGGGGCCCGCTTCCGAACTTCCCCGAAGCGACTGCGCATTGCGGCTCGGTGCCCGTTGCCGAAATTCAACTTTGCGTCCCGTGGTTCGGCAGGCGCGCCCAGAACCGGTCGTAAGGCCTCGAGGCAGAATCAGCCCAGAAGCCGATCTTGAGACGACCTCCAATGCGTCTAAGAAGCGGGAACAATGGGAATCCTGATTGACATGTTCCGCGCACGACGGGCGGGGTCGAGGGCCGGGGACGCCTCGCCAGCCTTCGGAACTTCTTGCCTTCTATGATTCGGGCCGAGCGACTGCATACAAGCTGACGGCTTGGCCTTGGCGCTGCGAGTTCTGGCCGGTCGAACAAGTGGCGGAGTACAACGGCTCGTTGGATGGCGAGCGTCATGAACGTCAGGTGGTAAATTGCCGCGCCTGAGCGCGTGGAGGTCACCAGATCTCTTGCAGCGAAATCAACATCGAAGCAGCTGATGAGCACCTTGTCCCCGGACCAGCCCGACCACACTGCGCACCACGCGGCCTCGCTGGCGCCCTTGTTTACACCGCACGGCCGTCTCACCTTGATCCAGGCGGACGATGCTCCGTTGCTGGAAGCCGCCGCCGCTGCTCGTCTTCAGGAGGCGTTTGCGCGCGGCTCGGGCCTTGGACTGCTGCAACTCGGTGCGGGCGAAGTAGCGACTGCGCTGCCTGCCGTCCTGTCGTACTGGCGCGATTTCGCAACTCGCTACGTAACCGCGCTGTGCACGCTACCCGACGCCGACGAAAGCGGTGCCAAGGTTCACGTGGCGCCCCCCGCTTACGATGTGCTGGCGTCGCTGGCCGATGCCGCCCCGCCCATGGCGGGCGCCGAATATGTCACGGGGACCACGCTGGCCTCGCTCTGGCAAGAGCTCGACACGGCGCTCGCCACCGAGTTGCTCCAATCGGGCAGCACCGTTCAGGAGTTTCTGCGGCGTCACGATCCGGCCTGGAACCTCGTCGGCCGCGTGCACTTCAACCTGGCCGAAAACCGCAAGGACGAGGAAGCCCCGTTCGCGTTCGTCGCCACCTACACGACCCGGCTGTCGAAGCAAGCCAAGGCCCAGCACCTTCCCTTGGGGCGAGCACTGCAAGAGTACGCCGACGCGTCGAACCAGGAACTGCTGTCGTTGCTGCTGCCAGTCCAGCGCGCGGCGCAGCAATGCGCCTGGCTCAAGGCGATGGTCGACAGCGGCGAGATCTTCCATCCCCTGCGCTGGACGCCGCAGGACGCCTTTGCGCTGCTGCGCGACGCGCAGGCGCTGGAGGCTGCGGGCATCGTCCTGCGCATGCCGGCCCGCTGGCGCACAGGGCGGCCGGCCCGCGCACAAGTGACGGCAACCCTCGGGACAGCGTCACCCTCGAAACTGGGAGCAGACGCGCTGCTGGACTTCCGCATGGACGTCACGCTCGAAGGCGAGACGCTTAGCGCGGGCGAGATCACGGAGTTGCTCGCCCAGTCTGACGGGCTCGCGCTGGTTCGCGGCCAGTGGGTCGAGGTTGACCATAAGAAGCTCGCAGCGACTCTCGAACACTTTGAGAAAGTCGAGCAAGCCGCCTCGTCGCAGGGGCTGAGCTTTGGCGACGCCATGCGGATGCTCGCGCGCGCCGACGCGGAAGGCTCGCTCGCCGCCCCCGAAGTCGGCGTGGACTGGTCGCAGGTGATGGCCGGCCCCTGGCTCGCGGAAACGTTGCAGGGGCTGCGCAGCCCGCAGGCGCTGGAAGCGCTCGACCCGGGCCCGGCGTTGCGAGCAACGCTGCGGCCCTATCAGCAAGTGGGCGTGCGGTGGCTGCATCTTCTGGCCCGGCTTGGCTTGGGCGCCTGCCTGGCCGACGACATGGGCTTGGGCAAGACGATCCAGGTGCTGTCGCTGCTGTTGGTCCTCAAGAGCCGCCAGGCCGACGCCTGGACGCCGGCGAAGCCGAGCCTCCTGGTGGCCCCGGCCTCGCTGCTCGCGAACTGGGCGAGCGAGATCGCGCGCTTCGCCCCGAGCCTGAAGATGCTGCTTGCGCATCCGTCCGCACATCCGTCCACGCTATCGGCCAACGAATTGACCGCGGTCGATGCGGCACGGCTGGCGCAGATGGATCTCGTGATCACGAGCTACGGCACGTTGCTGCGCCTGCCCTGGCTGAAGGACACGGCGTGGCGCCTGGTCGTGGTCGACGAGGCGCAGGCAATCAAGAATCCGAATGCCAAACAGACCCGCGCCGTCAAGCAACTCGGCGCCGAGGCACGCATTGCCTTGACCGGCACGCCGGTCGAGAACCGGCTTGGGGACCTATGGTCGATCTTCGACTTCATCAACCCCGGGCTGCTCGGCTCTTCCAAGCAGTTCACGGCCTTGGTCAAGCAACTGGTGGAACGCGAACACAACCCCTACGGTCCGCTGCGGGAACTGGTGCGCCCCTACATTCTGCGGCGCATGAAGACCGACAAATCGGTGATCGCCGACCTGCCCGACAAGACGGAGGTCAAGGCGTACTGCCCATTGAGCCGCAAGCAAGCGGCGCTCTACGAGGCGGCGGTGCAGGAACTCGCAACACACCTCGAACAGACCGACGGCATTCGACGCCGGGGCGTCGTGCTCGCGGCCCTGATGCGTTTCAAGCAGATCTGCAACCACCCATCGCAATGGCTGGGAGACAACGCCTGGGCCGAAGACGACAGCGGCAAGTGGGCGCGGCTGCGTGAGCTCGCCGAGGTGATCGCGGCCAAGCAAGAGAAGGTGCTGGTGTTCACGCAGTTTCGAGAGATGACGGCGCCGATTGCAACGTTTCTCGCCTCGGTCTTCGGGCGCTCCGGCCTGGTCCTGCACGGCGAAACCGAAGTGAAGAAGCGCCACGAACTGGTGCATCGCTTCCAGGACGACGAGGCGATCCCCTTCTTTGTGCTCTCGCTCAAAGCCGGCGGCGCCGGGCTCAACCTGACCGCCGCCTCGCATGTCATTCACTTCGACCGCTGGTGGAACCCGGCGGTGGAGAATCAGGCCACCGATCGGGCGTTTCGGATCGGGCAGAAGAAAAACGTGCTGGTTCACAAGTTTGTCTGCCGAGGCACCGTCGAGGAGAAGATCGACGACCTCATCGAGTCCAAGCGCCAGCTGTCGTCCAACCTGCTCGAAGGCGCCGCCGACCTCATGCTGACCGAGATGAAGGACGATGAGTTGCTCAAGCTTGTCGCGCTTGACATTCGTGCCGCCATGGAGGAGACCTGAGTCATGTCCTACGAGTACGGCTGGAAGCCTTACGTGAGCGTCGCCGAGCGGCGCAGGAAGGCCGAGCGTGAATTGGCCAAGCTGCGCAAGAAGGGATACAACGCCGCACCGGTGGTGCTTCAAGGGCGCAAGCTCGCCACCACGTTCTGGGGCAAGGCGTGGGGCGACAACCTCGAGTCGTACAGCGACTTCGCCAACCGGCTCCCCCGCGGGCGCACCTACGTGCGCAACGGCTCAGTGGTTGACCTGCAGGTCGACGGCGGTGAGGTCAGGGCCATGGTGATGGGGTCCGAACTCTACGAGGTGACGGTGAACGTGTCGCCGCTGCCGAAGGCGCGCTGGAATTCGATCTGCAAGGACTGCTCGGGATCGATCGATTCGCTGGTCGATCTCTTGCAGGGGCGCCTGGCCAAGGCGGTGATGGAGCGCGTGTGCCAGCAAAAGACGGGGCTTTTCCCGGCTCCAGCGGAGATCAAGCTGTCGTGCAGTTGCCCGGACTGGGCCTCGATGTGCAAGCACGTGGCCGCCGTGCTTTATGGCATCGGCGCCCGGCTCGATGCGCAGCCCGCTCTGGTGTTCAAGCTTCGTGCCGTCGACGAGGGGGAACTGATCGCCAGCGCCGCGAAAGGACGCACACTCGGGACGACAGTGCCCGTGTCGGCGAAGGTTCTTGAGGGCGATGACCTCTCGGCGCTCTTCGGTCTGGAGATGGTGAGCACAGCGAAGCCTGAGCCGAAAACAAAGGCGAGCGCAAAGAATCCGAAGTCAGCGCCTGCCAAGAGGAAGAAGCCAGCGGACAAACCACTTGCTGCGCGTACGCCGGCAAAGAAGTCCCGTACCAAGCCGCTCACCCTGACTGACCCAGTCAAGACACGATCCTCGAAAGCACGGCCGACGTAGTGCGACTGCCTGACGCGACGACGCTACTCGCCCAGCACGAACCTCGATAATCTGTTGCATGAGTTCTTCCGCGCCGAGGCGCACGCGTCGATCGGAGAAAGCACCTGACGTTTTGAAGGACGCGCCCGGCGTCTCCCGCGAGTTACTCGAGCAAGCGCGCACCCGCCTGGAATTTCTCTACGGTGAGGTGGCAAGAACGTGGCCCGGCTTCATCGCGCGTCGCGGCCAGCACCAGATGATGCAGGAGGCCCTATTGACCTTCCTGAGTGCCGGCTCACCCGAGGACGAAGGCCGCGCGGGAAATCACCTGGCCCTGCTCGAAGCGGGTACCGGAACCGGCAAGACCGTCGCTTACTGCCTGGCCGCCATCGTGGCCTCGGAATTGCTGGACAAGACCGTCATCGTCTCCACCGCTACCGTCGCACTGCAGGAGCAACTGTTCCACAAGGACCTGCCGCGGCTGGCCAAGATCATTCCGGACCTGCATTTTGATCTGCTCAAGGGCCGGGGTCGCTACGTCTGCGAAAGCCGCCTCGAAGGCGCGGTCAACGATGTCGCCCAGGACGGTGTGCTCGGCGATGAATTGCAGGGTGCGTTCACTGGCGACAGCTGGCAGGCCCGCAACGTTCCGCGCGACGCCACCCAGGCCATGCGCTGGTACAAGAAGGTCGCCAGGACGCTTCGCAGCGGCAAATGGGACGGTGACATGGATAGCCTGGAGCAGCAACCCGACCCCCAGGACTGGCGGATGGTCCAGGCCAGCGCCAGCGCTTGCAACGGGGGCCAATGCGAGCACTTCAGGAGCTGCGCGTTCTTCAAGGCGCGTCGCCGCGCCGCTACTGCCACAATCCAGGTCGCCAACCACGCACTGATCCTCGCCACGCTGCAAACGGACAGCGCGCTGATCGAGCCTGGCAAGACGCTGTTCGTGTTCGACGAGGCGCACCACCTGCCCGGCATCGCCGCCGAGCAGTTCGCCTACCGTGCCCGGCTCGGCACCAGCGTCAGCTTGCTCGCCAGCTTGCGCGCGCTGGCCAACCGCAACAGCCGGGGCTTGCCCGCCTCCACCCGCCCCGATCTGACGGCCTTTGGGCAAACCATTACCGAGTGCACCGACAAGATCGGCATCCTTGAAACCTACTGGGTCCAGAACCAACTGGTGAGCGCCGACAAGCCGGTTCACCGCTTTGTTCAGGGCCGCCTCCCCGAGGAGCTGATTCCGGAATGCGAACAGCTGAGCGCCCTCTTCGGCTCGATCGCCAAAGTGGTTGCGAGCATCGCCACAGCTTTGAAGGAGCCTGACGAGTCACAGTCCCCCGCCGAGCGCGACGAGCAGACGCGGGTTGGCGTTGAATTGGGGGTGTATCTGTCGCGGCTGGAAACCCTGCAGCGACTGTTCAGCGCGTGGGCCGCGCACGACACGGTTCCCTGGGCCAAGTGGATGGAGTTTGCGCCGCCACCCCCAGCCATGCCGGCCGCGGTGCATGCCGACGCCTGGCTGTGTGCCGGCCCGATGACGGCGGCTCAACTCCTGTCGCGCGGCCTGTGGAAGAACGTCAGCGCGGCCGTGTGCACCTCGGCCACGCTGACCGCCTGCGGTCGCTTCGATTTCTTCGACCGCTTGAGCGGAATGAACCGCTTCCCTGAACGGCGCGCCATGATCGTCGCGTCCCCGTTCGACTACGCCAGGCAGGGCGAGTTGCGCATCGCGCCGATGAGCAACTCCCCGAAGAGCCCCGAGTTTTCGGAGGAGCTGTGCCGCACGCTGCCGGTGCTGCTGCGCGAGCATAGCCATGGTCAGCTGGTGCTCTTCACCTCCAGGCGCCAGATGGAGGCCTGCCACGCCGCACTGCCGAGAGACTTGACTGAGCAGGTTCAGATGCAAGGCGAACGCTCACGCACCGAGTTGTTGGCCGAGCACGGCCGTCGCGTTGCCCGCGGCAAGCGCAGCATCATCTTCGGGTTGCAATCCTTCGGCGAAGGCATCGACTTGCCGGGGGCACTGTGTGAGCACGTGGTGATCGACAAGCTCCCCTTCACCCCGCCCAACTCGCCGGTGGAGGAAGCGTTGGCCGAATGGTTGAGCGGCCAGGGTCGTGACCCGTTCCTCGAGATCGCCGTGCCGCGCGCGGCGATGAAGCTGGCGCAATGGGCTGGCCGCGGCGTGCGTACCGTGAGCGACCATGCCGTGATCACCGTGTGCGATACGCGTCTGGTGACGATGCGCTACGGGCGCGATATCCTGGCCGGACTGCCGCCGTTCCCTGTGGTGCGCTCGAACGAGGTATCGTCAACCAAGACAGACTCTGGCTCAGGCACTGGCGCTTCACTGGCCTGAGTGGCGATGGCGGCGATCCCATCCGATTCGCGTTGGACTTGGTGAGCGAGAAGTACCGCTGGATGTGAATTCGGACAAGCTCGCAGGCAGGCGGCGCCGAAATTGCGGCACGGCTGCACGCGGTCCCTTGACTGTCGGCCGACCATAGCCCGCTCCACGCGCCGGGCCGCTCACGGGCCAAGCAGTTCATTGCATCGGCAATCGCGCACTGCGCCTTCCTGGGACAAGTGATACGGTCGAAAGCCCTACACTGCGCGACACTGGGGTCGGCTGCCGACAGCAGAAATCAAGTCTCGGCTGGAGACTTCACGCGTCGGGTTGCCGGGCCCCTCGCGCGCAACAGCGCCCTCAAGGGAGGGTTTGCCGCGAAATAGATCCACCGGACACCTTCTTCGTTGCCGGCTTGAAGTCCCGCTTCAATCCAGGCGATGTCACCGTATGCCGCGGTGGCGCCGGCATTCAGCAGTGCCTTGGCCTCGGAGGGAGTGAGGTTACCCACCCATTGGTTCATCTGGTAGGGCCGCACCTTGCGTACTGCGGCATCGAGGCGTTCATCGGGACATGTCATCCGCACATTTTGGGCCTCCGAGTCTGCGTCGTGGAGGGGGTCGAACCCGCGAACCTGGACCGACGGCTGGCGAGTTGCGCCCGATTTCTGTGGATAAGGTTGTGGGTTCGCAGAGGAAGGCGGCACGCGAAGCACCAGCCCACGCGGCTTGCCGCTGAGATGCTCATGGAACAGGCAGCCGTCGCCTTTGCCTTGGGCGGGTCGGGCTGCGAGCCAGTGTTCACCTGGGCGTCGTCTCACCAGCGTGCGCCTGGAGCTACTCGACCAGGCGCTTCGACGCGCCCACCTACCGTGCGCGCTCGCACTTCCGCTGTTGGCCCGGATTGAGCACCGGGACTGCAGCGCGAGCGGTAGTCCGCGGTGCCTCGCGGGCCGTCAGCTTCGCGGCCCGCTTCCGACCTTCTCCGAAGTGCCTGCGCATTGCGGTTCCGTGCCCATTGCGGAAGATCGATGCAACTTGCGGGTTGACTGCAGCGCGCCACATTGTCAGTCATTCGGAGGCGGCCTCCAGTTTGCCCCGAAGCGGACGGTCGGTTGCCGCAGAATGCGGCCATCCGAAAAAAGGAAATCAATGTCGGCCTGAGGTCGCGGGGGAGGGCGCATAGGCCCAGTCGATGGCTTCGCGCAGCGCCGCCTTCCCAATCGCCGCTTCGATCGTTGCGGCCATTGCCGCCTCCGTGGCGTCGAAAGCCTTGCGAGCCCAGTCGGCAGTTCGGCGTGGACCCGGAATGATGATTCGCCGGCCGTACAGCCAGATGCGCGCGGTTCGCACCAGGTCGCCGGGATGTGCGGCCTCGAGGGCAGCGACCGCGAGAACCTGTTCGATCTTCTGCCGCTGAATTTCATCCAAGTCGCTCAGGCCAAGATACGTGCGGGCCCAGGCCTGGTGCTCGTACAACGTCTGGCGACGTTCATAGAGCGACCGGAGGCTGGCGATGCTCACGCTGGGCGACCCCAACGCCTCGCGCACTGATCGCAACAGGACCTTGGGGACCGCGGCAAATCGGTCCATCGGGCGGCCGCTCGCTCGCAAGAGGCTGGCGAATTCGTCCTTGCCAGAGCATGGATGGCGGCAGGCTGAAGCCGGTGTTACCCGACCCATCAGCATCGACGCAATCCCATCAGCTGCCCCTTTCCCGTTGTCGTCAATGTGCCGTCCCTTTGCACCATCAAAGGACGTTCCGCTGCCGTTGGCGCCGATGTACGCCTTGCACGCCTTCGAACGCGACGCACCGGCACGGGTGCGGCTGTTCATCGATTTCCTCGCGGCGCAATTGGTGTCCTTCGCGCGACGCGTGCGAAAATGTCAGACTGACTCCGTGAGTCAGGCGGTGGTCGCGTTGCCCTGCGCCGCCGAACTAGAAAGCATCGGCTCGAGACGGAGTGCTCAGGATGGCTCTTTCGCTTCAAGACGCATGGCCCCGCGTGACGGTACTCCGTCGCGATGGCGAGTTCGTCCTGTCCCGGCGCGCCGCCGAGCGAGATGCGGACACAGTTCTGGTGCTCGAAGCCGCTTCGGATCAACCGGCGCCCAGAAGCGTCAAACGGCTGAAGGACGAATTCGCATTAAGCGAAAGTCTCGACCCGAGGTGGGCGGCCAAGCCGATCACTTTGACGCAGGAGCGCGGACGCAGCCTGCTCGTGTTGAGCGATCCTGGCGGCGAACCCCTGAGTGGGCTTCTCCGACGCCCCTGGAACACGGGCGACTTTTTGCGCGCCGCCATCGGCATGGCGGTCACACTCGGCCGCGTTCATGCCCAGGGTCTGATCCACAAGGATGTGAAGCCTGATCACTTCCTCATTGACCTTGCGACTGGCGAGGGCTGGCTCACTGGGTTCGGCATCGCCTCGCGCTTGACACGCGAGCGCCAAGCACCGGACCTGCCGGAAACGATCGCGGGATCCCTTGCGTACATGGCGCCCGAGCAGACGGGACGCATGAACAGATCGGTCGACGCTCGCAGCGACCTTTATTCGCTCGGTGCGACGTTCTACGAGCTGCTCACGGGCGAACGGCCGTTCACTACCAATGACCCGATGGAGCTTATCCATTGCCATGTCGCACGCCAGCCGGTGCCGCCCGTCGAGCGTTCTCCTGGAACGCCTGCCATGATCTCTGCAATCGTCGTCAAGCTCCTCTCGAAGACGCCCGAAGAGCGATACCAGACTGCCGCTGGCGTGGCTGCTGACCTGCACCGCTGTCTTTCGCATTGGAAGTCCGGACGCATTGACGAAGACTTCGCGCTGGGTCTGCAGGACCTGTCCGACCGGCTCCTCATCCCAGAAAAGCTTTACGGGCGCGAACGCGAGGTCAAGACGTTGCTCACCGCCTTCGACCGAGTGGTCCGGGGTGGTCCGGCTGAACTGGTACTGGTGTCCGGCTACTCGGGCATCGGAAAGTCGTCAGTGGTGAGCGAATTGCAGAAGGTGCTGGTCCCATCGCGTGGCCTCTACGCGTCCGGGAAGTTCGATCAATACAAGCGCAATATCCCCTACTCAACGCTCGCCAAGGCCCTTCAGACCCTCGTTCGGGACCTCCTCGGCAAGAGCGATGTCGATCTCGCCCCTTGGCGCGATGCGTTGCGCGAGGCACTGGGGCCGAACGGCCGCCTCGTGACCGAGTTGGTCCCCGATCTGACGCCGATCATCGGAGAGCAGCCACCGGCGCCGGACCTTTCGCCCCAGGACGCGCGAGGGCGTTTCCAGCTCGTGTTCCGGCGGTTCATCGGAGTCTTCGCCCAGCCGGAGCATCCGCTGGCGCTCTTTCTCGACGATTTGCAATGGCTCGACGCGGCAACGCTCGATCTGGTGGAGGATCTGCTGACGCAGCCGGATGTGAAGCACTTGCTGTTGATCGGCGCGTACCGTGACAATGAAGTGGACCCGACTCATCCGTTGGTACGCAAGCTGAATGCCCTGCGCCAGGCAGGAGCATTGGTGCAGGACATTGTCCTCGCTCCATTGACTCGGGAGGACATGGAGCAGTTAGTTGCAGAGTCTCTTCACTCCGCTCCAGAGCGTGCCGGCCCGCTTGCAAAATTGGTCCATGGCAAGACCACCGGCAATCCATTCTTTGCGATCCAGTTCATTTCCTCCCTCTTCGAAGAAGGCTTGATTTCCTTCGAACATATCGAAGGGCGTTGGGCTTGGGATCTCGATCGCATTGACGCGAAGGGATATTCCGACAACGTGGTGGACCTTATTGTCGGAAAGTTGGCCGGCCTAGTCCCCGAAACCCAGGACGCATTGAAGCAACTGGCCTGCCTCGGCAACACCGCGGACTTCGGGATGCTGAATATGGTGTACCCGGACTCCATGGAGCAAATGCATGCCCAACTGGAGGCAGCGGCAGGCGCGGGTTTCATCATGCGCTCGAAAGACTCGTATCACTTCCTTCACGATCGGGTCCAGGAAGCGGCCTATTCCCTCATCCCTGAGGAATTGCGCGCTGAGACGCACCTTCGGATCGGCATGGTGATGGCATCGCACACGCAGCCGGACAAGATCGAGGAGGGGATCTTTGAGATCGTCAACCAGTTCAATCGAGGTCTTCACCTGATCTCGTCGATGGCCGAGCGTGAACGCATCGCGGCATTGAATCTCACCGCGGGCAGGCGCGCAAAGGCATCGACGGCGTATGCCTCGGCGCTCAAGTACCTCCGCGCGGGACGCGGCCTGCTGACGGACGAGACTTGGAATCACAACCATGCCCTTGTCTTTTCCATCGAATGTCTCCTGGCCGAGTGCGAATTGCTGACTGCGGAGCTGGCGGCTGCGGAGAATCGACTTTCCATGTTGGCCGGGCGCGCGAAGAGCGCCCACGAAGTCGCTCTCGTGACGCGCCTTCGCCTGACGCTCCATACAGGCCGTGCCGACCGCGCAGTAGAGGTCTTTCTCGAATACATGAAAGGTCGCGGCACGGACTGGTCGGCGCACCCTACCGAAGCGGAGGTATTGCGGGAGTACGAGCGGATCTGGTCGTTGCTGGGAGACTGTCAGATCGAGGACCTCGTCGACTTGCCGCTGATGACCGATCCGAACATGCTCGATGTTCTGGATGTTCTCACGGAGGTCTCGGCACCTGCGTTGTTTACCGATGTCCGACTTCTCGGCCTGGTGCTCTGTCGGATGGTCAACCTCAGTCTGAAGCACGGCAACAGCGACGCGTCCTGCTACGCCTACGTTTGGTTGGGAATGCTCGCCGGACCTCACTTCGGGAACTATCAGGTCGGGTTCCGGCTTGGCAAGCTCGGCTATGACTTGGTGGAGGAACGCGGGCTGCATCGCCATCTGGCCCGTACCTATCTGTCCTTTGGAACTCTCATAGTGCCATGGACCAGGCACATCAAAACGGCACAGGGGCTGTTTCATCGCACATTTGACATCGCGAACCGGATCGGTGATCTCATCCATGCTGGGTACAGCTGCAACGATCTGTACACCAGTCTTCTCGCCGCGGGAGATCCTTTGGCCGAAGTGCAACGCGAAGCTGAGAAAGGTCTCGAATTCGCGACGAATACACAGTTTGGCCTCGTCATAGACATCATCACCGTGCAGCTCGCGCTCATCCGAACGCTCCGTGGCTCGACGGGGAAATTCGGCGTGTTCAACGATGAGCGTTTCGACGAGTTTCGGTTTGAGCGTCACTTGGCAACTGACCCTGCCTTGGTTCTGCCGGAATGCTGGTATTGGATCCGAAAGATACAGGCGCGATTCCTCGCGGGCGACTATCCGTCCGCGATCGAGGCGTCAGTCAATGCGAAGCGCTTGATCTGGACATCACCCTCGTTTTTTGAAGCGGCGGAATTCCACTACTACAGCGCACTCTCGCGGGCGGCAACCCTCGATTCCGCGACAGGCGACGCGCGCCAGCGACACCTCGAAGCCCTGAGCGTGCATCAGAAGCAGCAGGAGGTGTGGGTGGCCAATTGCCCGGAGAACTTCGAGAACCGCGTGGCGCTGGTCGGCGCCGAAATTGCGCGCATCGAAGGCCGGGAGTTCGATGCCGCGCGGCTTTACGAAAAGGCGATCAGGTCAGCGCGCGAGAACGATTTCGTCAACAACGAAGGCCTTGCCTACGAACTCGCCGCGCGCTTCTATCTTGCCCGGGGCTTCGAGGACATTGGAATTCTGTACCTGCAAAAGGCCCGGAATTGTTACCGGAGATGGGGCGCTGACGGGAAGGTCCGGCAGCTCGAGGAGGCGCATCCGGGCCTTCGTGAGGAGGAACGAGCGATCCTTCCAACGAACACGATCGGAGCTTCGGTCGAAGGGCTCGATCTCGCGACCGTGATCAAGGTGTCGCAGGCCCTGTCTAGCGAGATCGCGCTGGAGAAGATGATCGACACGCTCATGCGCATCGCGATCGAGCATGCCGGCGCCGGACGCGGACTGCTGATACTCGCCCGGCACGGTGAGCACTCGATCGTCGCGGAGGTGAAGGCCGTCGGCGGCTCGGTCGACGTGCAGATGCGCAACCAAGAGGTCGCAGCGGGCAGCCTGCCGCAATCCGTCTATCACTACGTGATGCGCACGCACGAGAGTGTCATCCTCGACGACGCAGCGGCGGAAGGTCCGTTTGCCTCGGACTCGTACATCCGTCAGCAACGGGCGCGGTCTGTTCTGTGTCTGCCGCTGCTCAAGCAGACGGCGCTGATCGGCGTGTTGTACCTTGAAAACCCGCTTGCCGCGCGCGCATTCACGCCGGCTCGGTTCGACATCCTGAACTTGCTAGCGTCACAGGCGGCGATCGCGCTCGAGAGCGCCCGTCTCTACGCCGACCTGCAGAAGGCACATCGGCTCGAGGCCATGGGGACGCTGGCCGGGGGCATCGCTCACGACTTCAATAACATCCTCGGGGCGATCCTCGGATACGGCGAGATGGCTCTGCGCCAAGCGACCGTGGGAACGCGACTGCGGAGGGACCTGGAGGCCATCCTGGCTGCGGGCGAACGCGGGCGCGCGTTGGTCGAACGCGTTCTCGCTTTCAGTAGAAGCGGAGGAGCCGAGCGTGTCGCTGTACACGTGGAGAAGGTGGTGCACGAGGCGCTGAACTTGCTTTCGGGCCAGCTCACTGCGGCCGTCCGCCTCGAGGTGAATCTCTCTTCTGGGAAGGCGGCATTGCTCGGCGATGCCACGCAGGTCCATCAGGTCGTGATGAACTTGGGCACCAACGCGGCACAGGCGATGCCGAGCGGCGGCGTGCTTTCCGTCACCTTGGGGTTGGAGCGCTTCGAGAAGACACGCGCGGTCACGATCGGGTGCGTGGACACAGGCGACTACATCGTGCTCCGCGTGGCCGACACGGGCTCCGGCATTCCTGCGCCTGTCATCGAGCGGATGTTCGAGCCGTTCTTTACCACCAAGGAGGCTGGCGCCGGCACTGGCCTCGGCCTGTCGCTCGTGCATGGCATCGTCACCCAACTTGGCGGAGCGATCGATGTCGTGAGCACTATCGGCAAGGGGAGCACCTTCGCTATCTACCTGCCGCGCTCGGGTGACGCCACGGATTCCGAAAACGGCGCCGAACTCAACCTGCCTGGCGGACAGGGGCAATGCGTGATGGTCGTCGATGACGAGGAAGCGCTCGTAGCCCTTGCTGCGCGCACCTTGGAGGAGCTTGGCTACGTAGCGGTCGGCTTCAGCTCCAGCACTGCGGCCCTCGCAGCGTTCCGTGCTGACCCTCAGCGCTTTGACGCCGTGATCACGGATGAGCGCATGCCGCAGATGTCCGGTGGGGCGCTGATCGGGGAGGTGCGGGGTATCCGTAACGCGATCCCCATCGTGTTGATGAGTGGCTACATCGGTGCCGGCTTGTCGGACCGAGCCCGTGTCGCGGGCGCTGACGAGGTGCTGAAGAAGCCGCTGCGCGCGCACGATCTCGCGACAAGTCTCGCAAGAGTGCTTGGGCATTGAAGAGAGTCGAGCTGATCCCACCCGGGTAAGGGGCCGTCGGGATCGTGTCGGTTGACGCGGAACCAAGATGGAAAGACACAATGCCGTGCTTCGGCGCGCACCTAATGCATGAATGACGCGCACAGCGAAGGAAGACTGCGGCGACTGCGATGACCAGTCCGAGACCACGGGCCGGAAGGTGCCGTACTTAGATTCTCCATTGCGCGTTCTCCACCTCGAGGATGACCCCAGGGACGCAGAGATGATCCAGAGCGCGCTGGAGGCCGGAGGACTGGTATTCGACGTCCATCGCGTCGAGACGCAACGCGACTTCTGCGCAGCATTGACCAAGGGCGGGCTCGACCTCATCCTGGCCGATTTTCCGCTCCACCCTTTCGATGGCATGACGGCATTGGAAATCGCCCGGGAGCACTGTCCCGATGTGCCGTTCATTTTCGTCGCCAGCGTACTGGTCGAGGAGGTCGCGATCGAGGCGGTCAAGAACGGCGCCACGGACTACGTGCTCAAGCTATGCCGGTCCAGGATCGTGAACTCGGTGCGCCGGGCGTTGCGCGAAGGTCAGCAGCGTCTCGAGCGCAAGGAAGCCGACGAGCGATTGCGGCGCAGCGAGGCGTTCCTGGCTGACGGACAGCGAATCAGTCACACCGGCAGTTGGGGATGGGTTCTTGCCAGCGGCCGTGCCCTGTGGTCGGACGAGCAGTACCGGTTGCTCGGCTTCGAGCCCGGCAGCGTAGAGCCAACCGTCGAGCGCTTCCTGAACTCGGTCCACCCGCACGACTTCGCGCAGGTGCGCCGCGTGCTCGATGACGCCCTTCGAACCAGAGAACCGTTCGCGTTGGAATACCGCATTGTTCTACCGGACGGATCACCGCGACATATGTTCAGCATGGGGCGTCCCGTCGTGGAAATAGGGGGCGAAGCTGAGGAATACATCGGTACCTCCGCCGACATCACCGGGCGTGTTCAGGCGGAAGCCGCGCTGCGTGCACGCCAGGAGTTGCTCGACCTCGCGCAGCAGGCGGCGCGCGCCGTAGCCTTCGAGTTCCACTCCGCAGGGGCGGGTGAAGCGCAGGCCCGGTGGACTCCCGACCTCGCCTCGATGCACGGGCGGGCGCTGGACAGCGAGTACGCGCCCTTCGATGCATGGAGGCAGAGCGTACATCCCGCCGACTGGCCGGCAATGGAGGAGGCGATCGAGTGCGCCACGCGGTCCGGCGAACTGGCCGTCGAGTATCGCGTCGTCCATCCGGACGACAGTGTGCGCTGGCTGCAGGCGAAGGGGCGCATGCTGTTCGACAATGACAAACGACCGCTGCGCATCGTCGGCTTCATGCTGGACGTGACGGAGAAGCACGATGCCGATGAGGAATTGCGGCGAACGGAGGCCCGGCTTCTCCAGGCGCAGCGCTTGGAAGCGCTGGGAACGCTCGCAGGCGGCATTGCGCACTACTTCAACAACATTCTCGGTGGCATTCTGGGCTACGGCGAACGCATGCTCCGCGACCTACCACGCGAAGGCCGCCTGCACCAGGACTTGGAATACATCCTCGTCGCCGGTGAGCGCGGACGAGCGCTGGTGGATCGCATCCTTGCTTTCAGCCGAACCCGTGTGGGCGAGCGCATTGCCGTGAATGTCGAAAGCGTGGTGCGAGAGGCGCTTGACTTGCTTGCGGCGAAATTGCCTGGAGGCATTTCCATCAAGACCACGTTGCGGACCGGCAGCACGGCGATGCAAGCAGACCCGACGCAGATTCACCAGGTGGTCACGAATCTCGCCGTCAATGCGATCCAGGCCATGCCGCTCGGCGGAACGTTGTGCGTATCGCTCCGGTTGCGCCGCATGGATGGCGAGCGCGCCATGACCGTCGGCGCGATCGCTGCCGGCGACTATATCGTGCTGGAGGTTCGGGACAGTGGCATTGGCATCGGTGGGGAAACTCTAGACTTCATCTTCGACCCATTCTTCACCACTAAGGAGGTCGGTGTCGGTACCGGTCTGGGCCTTTCGCTGGTGCATGGGATCGTGACGGATGTGGGTGGCGCCATCGACGTCGCCAGCTCACCCGGTAGGGGCAGCACCTTCACCGTATACCTGCCGCTCACGGCGCGGCCTTGATCCGCCTGTGCGCAGCCCCATCGTGTCAATTGACACAGAGCGGAGACAGAATGGACACATTCCTGTACTTCGGCGCGAATCCAATTTTTGAATGACGCGTAGAGCGAAGGAGTGCAGCATCGACTGGAGCGACCTACCCAAGGGCGCGGGACAGAGCGTGCTTGTGGTCGACGATGAGGTGGCGCTCGCTCGACTGGTGCAGGAGAACCTCGGTGACCTGGGCTATCAGGCGGAGGCATTCGGTTCCAGCGCAACAGCATTGCAGGCGTTCCGCCAAGAGCCCGGACGTTACGACGCTGTTGTCACGGACGATCGCATGCCCGGCTTGTCGGGAACGGAGTTGATACGCGAAATTCGCAGCATCCGTGCTGACCTGCCTGCCCTCATCGTCAGTGGCCATGTAAGTGCCGACCTGTTGACGGGGGCTCGTCGTGTGGGCGCCGCCGAGGTGCTGAGGAAGCCGGTTGCGCTTTCCGAACTGGCTTGGGCAGTCGCCCGGTTGATGAGCCATGGCGACTGATATGGCCCGTCTTGTCAAGACGGCGCAGGGGGGGTTCCTCGCGAAGTGTTCGCGATAGCGAGGGACCGACAGTGAAGTTTGAAGGGCGTCACACCGCACCTTGGAGACGACGCGTGCAGCTTCAGCGACGATGAATCACACTGATATCCGCGGTTTGGGTACCGCACTACATGCCTGCGTCGCGGGGCTGCCTCGCTCTAGTAACGGGGATCATCCTGGTGGATGCCCACATAGTCGCCCGGTCGAGGGTTCCCCTATCGTGTGCATTCGTCGGGTTTGCGGGTGCGGTGTGAACACACTCAGTTCAGTGGTGCTTCTGCGTGACAGGGGTTACGCCTGCGGAGGGACCTGGCGGCCCAGATCCCAGACGAAGCCAGCGAGCTCGCGGGCGATGGCCACGCAGACCTTGTTCGGGTGCATGCCTCGCAGGCTCAGGCGCCGATAGCGCTGGCACAGGCGCAGTTGCGCACGCCAGGCAATCGCGCGCACCGCTGCGGGTTGATCTTGTTGTCGCACCTGCAGGACACGGCTGATGCGGGCCGGGAAACGATAGTTCCAGGCGGCCTCCACGAGCACACGGCGTGCATGCCCGTTGCCGGTCTTGGTAATCTCGCCCTGGCGTCGTGTCGTCCCACTGGAGCGCTCGCTGGGCACCAGACCCAGGTAGCCCATGAGATCGCGCGGATGGGCAAAGCGACGCATGTCGCCCAACTCGGCCACCACCGTGGTGGCCGCCACCAAGTCCAGACCGCGCAGGGTCATCAGCGCGCGCACCACCGCCAGCATGCGCCAGTTCTCGATCTGCTGTGCCAGGGCCTCGGTCAGGCGCCGCACGCGCGCATCGGCCTCGCTGACTGCCAGCCGGTATTCGGTATAGGCAATATCCTGGGCCGGATGCGCGAAGCCGAGTGTGGCCAGATAGCGTTCGTGGGCCGCCGTCCACGACGTCTTGCCCGTGTAGCGGCGCCCGTGGCGCAGCAGCATCGCCTTGAGTTGCTGGCGCGCCTTCAGCCGCGCCCTCACGGCATCCACCCGGGCACGACACAGATCCCGGATGGCCTCATCGCGTTCGTCGGGCACGCTCACCGTCGTCAAGTCGCCCGAACGCGCCAGCGCGGCCAGCTTCAGTGCGTCGCGCCGATCGGTCTTGATGCGCTCTCCCGGCTTGCGCGCAATCAGCGAAGGCGCCACCACCTCGCAGCGCCAGCCCTTGGCGCGCAGCTCGCGCGCCAGCACGTAGCCACAGGGCCCGGCCTCGTACACGATCAACAGCGTCGAGGGCTCGCCCAGCTTGCCCAGCGCCTTGCTCAGCTCGCTCAGGCGAGCACCGACCGTGCCGACAAACCGTGGTGCCTCGCGCCCGACGTGTGCTACCGCGATGGCCGTGGACTGAGCATGGGCATCCAGACCCACAAAAACGGTGCTAACTTCTTCCATGTCTGCCTCCTGTGCAAAGCTGCAGACCACACCCTCGGGTGTTCTGCATGTGGCTCGGCGCACCTCGGTGCGCAACCCACGGTACTCCTGCAGGAGGCAGACCCTTCCCGTCTACCCAATTCCGTCAGCCCGGCCTCCGAGGACGGGCCATCATGTCTAGCGCGTGTGGCCGTTGAAGGACAAGGTGGACGTGTCAGGAACGGGAATGGTTCAGGCTTTCAGGTTCGTACTCCGAAGTCCGTCAGACACTGAAGATCGGATGCCCGGATCCTGGTGGTCATGAAGTCGATGAAGACGCGCATGCGCGAAGGCATGTGCTGACGGCTCAGGTAGCAGATGTAATGGCCGCGGTCATCGGGTGCGTGCCGCGCCAGGCAAGGAACGAGTGCGCCGGACCGGAGCGAATCGCAGATCAGGTAGCCCGCCATCTGGGCAATGCCGTGGCCGTCGAGTACGGCCTGCAACACCAGATTGGGATCGTTGTAAGTGAGCTTTGCCTGGGGCAGGAATTTGCGGACCTGCCCGTCCACCTTGAACTCCCACTCGCAGATGCGACCCGACGAGTAGCGCAGGTTGATGCATTGGTGATTGGCCAGCTCTTCCATCGTATCGGGCAGCCCGTGGGCGTCCCGGTATTCGCGCGAGGCGCAGACCAGCATCTGCATGGGAATGATCTGCTTCGCGATGATCTGAGCGTCTTCCATGCGTCCGTTGCGAAACGCGATGTCGACCCGCTCCGAGATGAAATCGGTCGGCTTGTCGTCGAGAACCAGATCGATCGATACGTCGGCGTATGCGGCGCGAAACTCGCCGAGCAGCGGCGCGACCACCTTGCGGCCGAAGCCGACTGCCGAACTGATGCGAAGATGCCCGCGGGGTGGTCCATCCCGAAGGTCTCGCATCTCCTCGACGGCCTGAACGATTCGATCGACCCCGGTGTGGCAGTTTGCGTAGAAGAGGTCACCTTCGCGGGTCAGGGTCGTACTCCGCGTGGTCCGAAGGAAAAGTCGGACGTTCAGCTGGTCTTCGAGCTTCTGGACGCTGCGGCTCACCGCCGAGCGGCCGATGCCCAGGCGGTCGGCGGCCCGGGAGAAGCTGCCTTCCGTGACCACTGCGATGAAGGCAACAACGCCCGCATAGCTCGCGGCGAAGCTGGAGGCCAGGGGATCGACGCGCGGTGTGAGCGGCGTTGGGACAGGGGACAGGACATTCGCGAATGTCATATCCGATTCTCCCCGGGGCTCACGACGGCTCGCTCGCTCAAGAGGTCGCGATCGTCACGGACACTTGTGATGACTTCCATGTTCTGCTCCAGCAGCACGATGAGAGTTCAGTGTCTGCACTGCACGTCGCCGCATGATGTCTGGATTGCGATCGCGTTTCTCGGTTGACATGCGGCCGCATTGCGACGAATGGATGCCGTCGGCGGTTCGTTAGCTTTGTGTCCGTTGACATACAACATGGCGTCATCGGCGCATTCCAATGCCGTCACTCGAATACGAAGCTCTCGACTTCACACTAGAGTCGAAACACCCTGGACAGGCTCATGGCGAGGTCACGCGCCGAAAGCGGCTTCTGCAGGACTTCGTCGACTTCGTTCGCCGAGGCGGCGTCCGGCGCCACGACCGGCGTGTCGGACAGACCGATTTCACGCGCTCTTCCCGCCGTTGGTCCCAGATATCCGATCATCAGCACGACGGGCATGGAGCTGCGCATCCCACGCACTTCGCGGATCAGCGCCGAGCCTGACATTTCCGGCATGCGCTCATCGTCAGCACCCCGATCAGGACGCAGCCGGGTGCCAATACGTAGCGCAGCACGACGTTTTGCCTCACTCGCTCTTCGAACGACGCGGCCATCGCCGACAAGCGCGCCTTGAGGGTAAACGGCTTGGGAAGCACCGTACTGGCTCCGATGCCGAGCGCTGCCTCTAACGCAAGATCTCGACCTTCGGAATGAAGGTGTAGCCCGCGCCGCGATCGGTGCGGATCAAGGGAGGCTGGCCCTCCGTCTCCAGTTTCCGGCGCAGACGACCGATCTGCACGTCGATCGATCGGTCATAGACTTCGTCGTCATGCAAGCGGGAGAGCTCGAGTAGCTGGGCGCGCGTTAGCACTCGTTGCGGCGCTCCCAGAAAGGCTGTGAGCAGGTTGTACTCGCCGTTGGACAGGCTGATGACTTTCCCTTGCGGCGAAGAGAGCCTGCGCAAGCCCATATTGAGTTCCCACCCGGCGAAGCGGTAGGCGCGGATGCCGGCCTCGCGCTTGGCCGCCACCGATTGCATCTTCGAGCGACGCAGGAGCGCGCGAACGCGGGCCAGTAGCTCGCGCGGCGAGAAGGGCTTCGTCAGGTAGTCGTCGGCGCCGAGTTCGAGCGCCATCACGCGGTCGGCTTCATCGCGCCTTCCGGTGATCACGATGATGGCCAAGTCGGACTGCTCGCGCAGCCGGCGTGCAATCTGGATGCCGTCTTCGTCGGGCAGGCGGACGTCGAGGACCAGCAAGTCGATCACGCTACCTGTCAGGACTTCCGTCATTTCCGCGCTGGAGGCGACCGCACTGACCTTGTAGTCATAGTCGCCGAGGAAGTCGACCAGCATCTGGCGTATCGACGGATCGTCGTCGACCACGAGAACATGTGGCGCCACGCCGAGCGTGGGCAGGTCCATATTTCTCTCCTCGTCATTCGCTATTGCCTCGAGTTGGAGCGCGCGGGCTCGCGCTGTCCGGCCCCGGGCCGGCGCTGGCCTAGTGTCGTGAGTTAGAAGTTCATTGAACTAATCTGATGGCGTCGAATCGATCGTGTACCGTGTACACACGACGAGGCGACCATGCGAGGAAGACCCAAGGCAGAACTGGTGCTGAGCGAAGCCGAACGCGAGCAACTCACGGCGCTGACGCTGCGGCGTAAGACCGCACAGGCGCTGGCGTTGCGCGCTCGCATTGTTCTGGCCTGCGCCGAAGGAGTGGACAACAAGGTGGTTGCAGGCCGCCAGCGCGTGACGCAGCAGACGGTTTCGAAGTGGCGTGCCCGATTCGTCGAGCATCGGCTGGACGGGCTGCTGGACGCCCCTCGGCCTGGCGCACCGCGAACGATCGACGACGCGCGCGTCGACGCCGTGATCGCCAAGACGCTGGAGAGCACCCCCGTCGCGGCGACGCATTGGAGCACCCGCACCATGGCGCGCGAAACCGGGATGTCCCAAACGGCCGTGTCTCGCATCTGGCGTGCCTTCGGACTTCAACCTCATCGCCAGGAGACCTTCAAGCTCTCCAACGATCCACTGTTCGTCGAGAAGGTGCGCGACATCGTCGGGCTTTACCTTGATCCGCCGCTCAAGGCGATGGTGCTGTGCGTGGACGAGAAGAGCCAAATTCAGGCACTCGATCGCACGCAACCCTTGCTGCCGCTGGCGCCAGGCATCCCCGAGCGGCGTACCCACGACTACGAGCGCCATGGCACCACCACGCTGTTTGCGGCGTTGGACATTGCCACCGGCTCGGTCATCGGGGACTTGCATCGCCGCCATCGAAGCACCGAATTCCTGCAGTTCCTGCGCACCATCGAGGCCAACGTGCCGCAAGTGCTGGACATCCACCTCGTGATGGACAACTACGGAACACACAAGACTCCTGCAATCAGGAACTGGCTTGCCCGGCATCCGCGCTTTCACGTGCACTTCACGCCGACCTCTGCGTCTTGGCTGAACCAGGTCGAACGCTGGTTTGCCACCCTGACGCAAAAGTACATCCGCCGCGGCACTCATCGCTCCACACGACAACTCGAACAGGCGATCAGGCACTACATCAAGCACAACAATGACGACCCCAAGCCGTTCGTCTGGTCCAAGACCGCCGACAACATCCTCGCAAGTGTCGAGAGATTTTGTTTGCGAACTTCTAACTCACGACACTAGCAATCGTCAGTTTAATGGCAGGCACCCAGCCTGTCACGAATCGCCGGCGCCCTCGTCTTCCGGGACTGCCTGGAGGAGCAAGGCCCGCCTTAACAAACCTTGACAGGCATTATTGAGCCGGCATCAACGATCTTGAATCAGGCGGCATAGCGAACCGGCTCGTGTTCGAAGTAGCTCTTGATGCGCTCAGGTTTGCGCTGCACGCTACGCAGGTGCTTGGCCGTGGCCTTGACCAACTGCAACTTCGTGCGCGCCGGTGCGAGCTTGGTGACGGCCTGCTTCAGATCGGCGTTGGCCATCTCGTTGGGGTTGAGCTCCGGGCTGTAGCTGGGAAGATAGAACACCTCGATCTCGTGCTTGTGCTCGGCCAGCCAGGCCTTCACGGGCTTGCTGTGGTGCACCCGCAGGTTGTCCAGGATCAGATAGACCTTGCGAGCCGCGTCCTTGATGAGCCGGCGCAGGAAGTCGATCAGGATGTCGGAGTTGAGCGCGCCGTCGAAGGCCTTCCAGCGCATCTGCCCCTTGTTGGTGACCGTGGAGATGACCGACAGGCCATGGCGCTTGCTGTTCACCCGCACGACCGGCGTCTCGCCCTTGGGCGCGTAGCTGCGCCCGCGCACGTCGTCGCTGCGAAGCCCCGTCTCGTCGCCCCAATGGATCTCGGCGCCCTCGACCTTGGCGCACGCGGCGATCACCGGGTATTCCTCCTCGAGCCACTTCTTCACCGCCGCAGGCGACTGTTCGTAGGCCTTCTTCATTGGCTTCTGAGGCGTGAAGCCCCAGCGCGCCAGGTACAGCCCCATCGTGCGCACCGGCAGCCGAACGCCAAAGCGCTGCTCGATGAGTTCGCCCACCGCCGCGCGCGTCCACAGTGCGTACGACATCTTCAGTTGATCGGGCGTCTTGTCGGAGATCAGCTTGCGCACCGCCGCCTCCTGGGCCGCGTCCAGGCGTCGCCCTTCGCCGAGCTTGCGGCCACCGGGGGCATCCCGCAGCGCCTTGGCACCGGCGGCCTCGTGGCGCTTGCAGATGTCGAACACGCCCGTGCGGCTGAGGCCCGTTTGCGCGGCGATCTCGTCATACGTGCGACCCGCCTTGCGCAGTCGAATCACTTGCACGCGCCTTTCGTGTCGCGCTTCGCGCGACAACGATCTCATGTCGGTTGCTTCCATCATCCATACATGATGGCGCATCCCGAAACTTCAAGATCATTACTGCCGGATCAATAGCTGGCGCCCGGGCCTTTGGAGCAGTACGCAGGGTCCCGAGATCCGATGCTCGGGTCCGGGTGGACAGCGGCCCTATCGTCAAGCCAGCGCCGGCTCCTCCGGAAGCGCAAGCTCCAGGATCGCACGTACGACCGTCTTGCGTTCCACGATCCTTCTCTCGATCTGATGCAGCGTTCGGGCGAGCCCGGTTTGATCGTGGTCGCCGGCGATCACGACACGCGCGACCAAAAGAATACGATCGGGGCCGACGTATAGGCCGCATACAGCGACGGATGGGTGTCGCGCAGTGCCTTGCGTCGCTCGACTACGTCATGGTGCCGGCCCTGCCGCTCTAGGCCGAGCAGCTCCAGCAGAAGTCTCATCGCCTGCTCGGGCTCTGAGTGAAGGGCGCGCTGCGCCTGGCCCAACTGGCGCGACAACGCAGGTCTTTCCGTGAGGACCCAGGCGGGAAACCAGGCCAAGTCTCGCAGATCGCCGTGACCCTCGAAAGTCGAATCGAAGTGCCTGCGCAGTCTTTTCCAGCAAGGGGTCGGCGAGCCGCCTGGTCAACTGGTCGAACCGCTCGCATGACAGCCAGGCGAGTTCGGCAAGCAGGCCCCAGGCATCATCGAGATCGTGCATGCGGTAGCGCGCCTCCGCCATCCATGCCAGCGGGGCCGGGATTCGGCGCCATGATTCGATACGCGCCACGGCCTCGTTGGCTGCAGCCCAGTCGCCGGCGCGCAGCCACAGCGCAGCCGCGTGGTCATCACTGCGGTCTGGGCGAAATGGAAGCGGCGTGGCCCGCTGCGCCAACTCGCGCCACGACGAGACGAGCCACGTTGAACCCGCGCGCGCCCCGAATATGCGCAGTGCTGCCGGTTCGATCACATCGCACAAAGCAAGACGCGCACGGCGCACGGACTCGTGATCCTCAAACGGTGCAGCCGCGCGCTGGTCGAGTGCCTCGACGAGCACGGAAAGCGGCGTCAGGGATTCATGGTCCGGGAATTCTTCGGCGAATGTGGCCCAGGCCGCTCTGGCGCCGACGGGGTCGCGACGCTCAAGAGCGACCGCGACGTCGTTGCACAGCACCGTGTCGCGGCTGTCATCGAAGATGTCAAGTTGCTGCGAGTTCATGGTCTCGTCCGAAGATGGCTGTCAATCCGCGTGACTGCAATTCCGCTCGTGCCGGCAGCAACGCGTGCGATCAACCTGCTGCCCAGCCTTGACTGTAAGTGAAGCGGTTCGCGGATCACCGCCGTGAAGACTCGCGTATTTCATTTGTCGGACACGAGGAAGAACTGCTTGAAGAGGCGTTCGGATTCGCGCAAGCCATCCTCGGTGAGTGCCACGGATTTCGCCTTGTTGACCGGATCGCCGATAAGCCCCCGTGCATGCAAGCGGTTGAGAACTTCCCAGTCGAAACTCTTCCAAGCGCGGTTGTAGTCGTGCAAAGTCAAATGGAGCAACGCCAGGACGGCGTCGTCAATTGCGGCGGTGTTGATGTTCATGGCGTTCTTCCCTTCGGTATGCGCCGCCCTTGCGGGACGGCCGAACAATGCCTGCGGTCAGACATCCGGGATGACCTGGCCGGCATCTCGTAGTGCCTTGGCCCAGCGGCGGATCCTGGCTCGCAGCGCACGTAGCTCCGCTCTTTCGAGCGGCATCGAAGGCGCCAAGTCCAAGGCTTGTGCCAGCGTGATGTAGCGGTGCTCGAGCAGCGCGGCGCAAAACTCGCGGTCTTTCTCGCGGTTCGCTGTGGCCTTCGACAGGAAAAGATCGATCACGTCGAGGCAGTAGCCGATGCGCTGATTGGTGTTGCGCCCTTGAACCTTGTGAACGCGGCTTTGCCAGTCCTTGGGCAGGGTCGCAGTTTCAGGGCCCACGCCCTGCGCATAGTAGCCATAGGTGTCGTGGAATTGTGAGCCTTCGCCGATCGCGCCGTCGATCTTCTCGGCCAGCTCTGGCGCGTCCTTCGGATAGATGTCGGCCTCCATCGAGACGGTGAAGACCGCCTCCGGATTCGGCACGGACCCAAGGATCGCCTGGCTGCCAACGATGACGAACTCGTACTGGTCCGTGATGTCGCCGCTCGCGCGGATGATGTGCTCGAGCTCCTCGCGGGTCATTGGTCCTCCGGCAGAAGATCCTGCGACGGTTCGACGCCGAGCACGACACCCTTTCTGAGGTCGCTCACCTGGGCGAGGATATTCGCACGCACATCCGCCGGCAATACAGTGGCGAGCGGTGACGTCTGGCGCAGTTGTTGGGCGTGTCTGCTGCGGCCGAGCGCCTTCCTCCAAGTACCGGTCTCCAAGATCTGTTGCCATTCTCGCCACAGGCCTGCTGAACGGGGATCCCCGGTTTGCAGCCAACGCGTCACCGTGTCCTTTGCTGTCGCCAGCAGACGGGGGTTTGCTTTGACCCGGCGAATAGCCTCCTCGTGCAACACCATGCTCTGAAGGTCCTGAAGGCGGTGCCTGCCTTCTTCTGCCGATACGCGAATTTCCACCACCGGCGCCGTCCGGCGTGAGAGTGCCGCGGCGGATCCGGCCGGGGCTGGCGAGAGGGTGTCCGAGGCCAGAAGAGCGAGCTCGCCACTGACACCCAGGATCGACATGACGCGCAGGTAGGTCCCAATGGAGGTCGCTGGATCACCGGATTCGACGGCTCTCAGGGTGTTTCGGGTGATTCCGACGCGCGCGGCCATGTCGACCGTGCCCATTCCCTGCGTCTGGCGCAGACGCTTGAGCCGGTCGCCCAACTGCAGCAGCAATTGGCGGTCCAAAACGGATGTGATTTCGCTGCTCATCTGGTCACTATATTAACCACTTTATGGAAAACGTGGTCAATTTGTTGCTCAAATGAGCAGTCTTGCCGAAGACGTCAGGGGGAACGCGCAAAAATAGCCAGTTGGCCCCTTCGCTTCGCCGCTCGACACCTTGAACTCCTGCTCATGGAGATCGACGAGGTACGCGAGCACGAGCGACAAGGCGGCCTTGCGCGAGCAATCAATGAATTCGCGACCTACGTCCACAGAGATCCTTGTCCGCAACCGCGATGGTGAACGGTTGCCCAGATGAACTGCCGTCGACGAAAGTGCGCATTGTTGGTGCACACGCGCGAAGCTCATCGCGTCGGCGGATGCTGCAGGCGTTGCCAGCCGATCACGGCCCAGTCGCTTCGCGACTGGTCAGTGTCGCCACCATAGATGACGCTGCCGCCTTCCAGCGCATTGGGAAAGGCGGCCGCGAAACTGCGAAGGCCGCGAAAGTAATCGGTGTTGACTGTCGCGCCAGCCTTGATCTCCACCGCGCGAAGCTTCCGGCCCCGAGGGAATCGGCAGATCGACTTCGTTGCCGGTCGCATCGCGGAAGTACATCTCCGCCGACTCGCCCTGGTTGAATCGGGTCTTGAGCGCTTCCATGATCACCAGGTTCTCGAATAAGCTGCCGAACAGCGGGTCGCGCGCCACCTAGTCCGAACTTTGAGCTGCGAATGAGCGCAACCCCTTGATCCTGCTGAGTTTGTTCAGCGAGGCTGGGTGGGCTTACTGGGTACAGGCGGGATTGACGGCGAGCAGCTTGAAGGCCTTGTCCTGCAGCGGCGTGGGCCGCGTGGTGATGACGATCTTGGCGTTCGGATTCAGGCTCGTGTGGGTGATGTTGTAGGCGAGCGTGGCCAGGTCCTGCAGCAGCGTGCGCAGGCTGTGCAGCGGCAATCCGTCGCTGGCGTGCTTCGATGTGTCCTTGTCGCGGGCGTGCTCGGAGCGCACCGCCTTGGCGACCGGAGAAGCCCGCTGGCCTTGGGCCTGCTCGAGGAACTCATCGTCGAACAGCATGGGCTTCAAACGCTCGCGCAGGTGCCATTCGACGTAGTAGGCGAGCATGCACAGGAAGACATGCGCGCGAACACGCTCGGTGTTGTAGTGGAAGACCGGCCGCACATGCAGATCCACCGTCTTCATCGAGCGGAACGCGCGCTCCACCTGGGCCAGGCTCTTGTAGGCGGCCACCGCCGAGGTGGCATCAAGCTGCTGGGCGCTCAAGCTGGTGCGGATCACGTACAGCCCGTCCAGCGCGGTCTCGCTGGCAATCGAATCGACCTTGCGCCGAAACGCGAACGTCGTCTCGGTGATCGTGAGCTCGAAGTGCTTGGCCACGTTGAAGCGGTCGATGAGGCGCCCCACGCGCAACGCGATGGCCTGCTCGCCGCGCAGCGGCTGGCGCGCACGCTGCGTGGCCGCGGCGATCTTGCCCAGATCGGCCTCGGTGGCCGCCAGCAACTCGCCGCGCTTGCGTGAGCGCTCGGCCGCCAGAAGTGGGTTGCGGCACACCACGAGCCGCTCGCCGGGAAAGTGCTCGCTGCTGACTTCGATGAGATTGCGCTCATCGAACAGCGACGGCTGGAAGGGCCCGAGCTCGGCGGCCAGCTGCGCGATCTGCGGCGCGCGCAGACTGCTGATCCAGTCCATGCCCTGCGGCTTGAGCACCTGCTCGATGCGTGCCGAGGTCAGCATCCCGCGATCGCCCACCCAGGTGATGCGTTCGATGCCAAAGCGCTGCTTGAGCTTGGCGACCTGCTCGGCCACCGTGGCCGGGTCGCCCGTGTTGCCGGCGAACACTTCGACGGCGATCGGGCAACCATCGGCGGCGCAGACCAGCCCGAACACGATCTGTGGATCGTCGCGCTTGCCGTCGCGCGAGTGGCCGCGCGCGGCCAGCTCGCAGCAACGCCCCGTCAGCCAGGTCGAGGTGAGGTCGTACAGCACCAACGTGCTGCCGGCCAGATGCTTGCGCGCCAGTCGTCGCTCGATCGCCGGCTGCGCGCCGTGCAGCCAGTCCAGCGCACGGTACAGATCATCGGCGCTGCACTGGCCCACGCCCAGCACGCGGCCCAGCGAGTGGGTGGCGGTGTCGTCGTGCAACATGCGATGCGTCGCGAGCTTGGAGCCGGGCGTGAGCACGCGCGCCACGAGCATGGCCAGCAACAGTGCGCGCAGGTCCTCGGGCGCGCTGGCAAACCAGGCCGGCGCGTCGCATTGGCGCGCGGCCGCCAGCACGGCGGCCACATGGCCGTGGGGCAGGCTGCGCTCGATGCTGAAGACCTCCTGCGCGTCGGGCACGGCCACGCCCCCGCGCAGCAACACCTTCAAGCCCTCTATGACCTCCGCACTCAGGCTCGACAGATTGGCCAGCGTGCGCTTGCGCACCTTGCCGTCTTCGCGATAGGACTCGCGCAACAGGATCGCGGGGGGTGAGTCGCGGTTGGGGACGGCCTCGATGTACATGGCTTCATGTATGGATCACGAATCGAGGAAATTCAAGTACAAAAATATCAATTTACATGGCTACATATTTGCACACAAAAATAGCCGAAACCCGCGCCACGCTTGGGCTCCGGCTACTTCATGTGCTCAAAGTTCGGCCTAGTCGGCGCTGCGCAAGCCGAGCAACCAGCAGGCCAGACCCACGTCGCAAAAGTACAGCTTGGGACTCTTCACGAGCCGCTTCGATGTGTTGGTGAAGCGGCTGGCTCATCGGATTCCACCGCGTCGAAGTCCAGACTGTCGGTGACGGGCGCAGCCGGTACGCGATAGCCCATGGCTTGGTAGCCGCGCTGGCGCTTGCCCCACATCCGCAGCAGTGCCGGATGTCCCGTGTCGACGAAATCGATGATCCGCACGCGGGTCTTGTTGGCGTGCTCGCGGTGCAACCGACCCGCGTACTGCTGCAGCGTGCCCTTCCACGAAATCGGCATGGCCAGAACCAGCGTGTCCAGCGGTGGGTGATCAAAACCTTCGCCCACCAGCTTGCCGGTCGCCAGCAGCACACGCGGTGCATCCGGGGGCAGGGCGTCCAGTTCGCCGATCAAGGCCGCGCGCTGCTTCCTTGACAAATGACCGTGCAAGGTGAACAGCGTGGGTGCCCGGCCAGCCAGTGCAGCGGTGATGGCGCTGAGGTGTTCGGTGCGCTCGGTCAGCACCAGAACCTTGTGGCCTTGGGCGTAGGCGGTTGCCACTTCATCAGCGACGGCGATGGTGCGCCTTGCATCGCCTGCCAATGCACGGAACACGTCCTGGATGCCGGCGTCCCCGGTCAAATGGATGGGTGCAGTCAGGTAGCGAGGAACTACCTCCAAGGTTTGTGGTGCACCCGCGGGTCGCGCGGCCACATGGCGTGTCGGACCACACTGCATGAAGATGATTGGTTGCCTGCCGTCACGCCGGATGGGCGTGGCCGTCAGCCCCAGAACGAATCTCGCCTTTGCGCGCTTCAGGATCGCCTCGAATGAGAAGGCGGAGACGTGATGGCATTCATCCACGATGACCTGGCCGTAGTGCTCCACCTGCTCGCTGGTCTCGCCTTGTCGGTGCAGTGACTGCATGACGGCAATGTCGATTCGACCCGTTGGCTTGGACCGGCCGCCGCCGATGGTGCCGATATTGCCAGCCAGCCCTTGTTCTGCGCCCAGCAACGCCTGCAACCGTTCCTGCCATTGCTTGAGGAGTTCCGCGCGGTGTACGAGCACCAGCGTATTCACGCCACGCCGGGCGATCACTGCAGCCGCCACGACCGTCTTGCCGAACGCAGTGGGCGCGCACAGGACGCCCGTGTCGTGGGCCAACATCGCGGCAACAGCGGCCTCCTGGTCGGGGCGCAGGGTGCCGGCAAAGTGCACCGCCAGTGCTTGTCCGCCGAAGCGTTCGTCACGAAGTTCGCAGCGAATACCGTTGTCGCGCAGCAGTTGCCGGGCGGCATCGAGGCACCCGCGAGGCAAGGCGATGTGGCGCGGATAGTTCTCGGCGCAGCCGATCACACGCGGCTTGTCCCATACAGGCAGGCGCATCGCCTGCGCCTTGTAGAACTCCGGATTCTGGAACGCCGCGATGCGGATCAGTCGGTTCGCCAGGGCCTGCGGCAGATGCGCCTTGTCGAAATACAGAAGATTGGCCAGCGTCACGGTGAGTGATGCGGGCATGCTGCCGGGCAGGCGCTGCGTGACCGGGTTCGTGCGCTTCCAAGGCTCGCGCTGATCTTCCTCGTCAATGAACGTGACATCCAGGGGATGCGATCCGCCCGTAGCGCGCAGGATGACCGGCTCGATGTCGTGCGGTGGCATGGGCTGCAGCGAAGCGAGGAAGGCCCATTGGTCCGCATAGGGCTGCAGCGCGTCGTCGACGAACACGCTGCCGCCGCTCTCGCGAGGCAGCTTCTGCAGCGGCAGGGCGATCAGGTTGCCGAACCCACCTTTGGGCATCGTGTCCTGGCTGGGGAAAAGACGGTCGTAGGACGTGAGCTTGAGTTGCCGCGTACGGGCGCAGGTATAGCTGATGAGGGCCGAGCCCAGCCGGCGCGCATCCCGTGCCGAGACCTTGGCCGAGAAGAACACCCAGGCATGCGCGCCACTTCCGGACCGCGAGATCTCCAAAGCGGCGGGCACACCCAGCGTCCGGCATGACTGGATGAAGGCCCGGGCGTCCGCCTTCCAGTCGGCTTCGTCGAAGTCGACCGCGAGGAAATGGCAACAGTCATCGGCCAGCAGCGGATAGACGCCGACCGTATGGCGGCCGGCAAGGTGGTCATACAGCGCCCGGTCGGTCAACGGGACCAACAGCCGATGGCTGCAATCCGCGCACTTGATGCGGGGCTTCTCGCAGACGCCAGCACGCCACTCGTTGGCGCAAGCCGGCGAGTAGCCGCTCTTGCCGGCCTTGCTTTCCCAACGAACCGGATAGACATCGCTGCGCCCACGGAACAAGCGGCCAAAAAGCGCCACCTTCTCGCCGGTGCTCAACGGCGATGGCGAAACCGTGCACACATCCGTCGGCTCGGACTCACGCCATGCAATGCCACGGGCCTCCAACAACCCGGCCAGACGCGTGTTTTCAGCTCGTAGCCGCGTCAGTTCATTGACGAGATCGTTGTTGACATCGCCCGCCATGATGGGTCACCCAGACCAGAGCCCGGCCTCGGTCAGTCGACGCAGCAAGGCACCCCGCGTGGCGTGGCGCACCAGGAGACGCCGCATCGCGCGATCGAATTCCTTGTGGCTGGACGTCAGCGCATAGCCCTCGGCAAGATCCGTCAACGCGTGAACCGCTTGTGCGTACCCCGACGCCGAGCCGCGCCCCGCCAACGCATCGACGGTGGCCCAGCGCTGGTCCACATCAGCCATCAGGAGCCGCAGACTCGCTTCGCGCTGCCGACGGCTTTCGGCCTCCTTGACGGCGCGTTCTTGCGCCTCGCGCGCCCGGCGCACACCCGAGGCCGACCGCGCGAGTTCGCGCAGTTGCGCCAGGCTGCGCCGGGGTGCGGACGCGGACGTCGTTGGCCGTTGTTCCTTCAGCCATGTGGCATGGCGAGTTCGGATCCGACGCTCCGCCTCGCGGCCTTGGCCCAGTGCAACCAGCCTCAGCACGGCAGCCATCTCCTCACGCGACCATCCGGTCAGCCAAGCCTCGATGGCGGCGGCGTGCGTCGAATCCTCAGCGGCAGCGCGCGGGCTTCCTGCCGCCGCGGCAGCGAGCAGGTCGGGATCGACTTCGATGAACTCGGCCAGGGCCTGCTGGGAAAGCGTCAGGTCTGACAACCCGGCGGGCGGCTCCGGCTCCAGCATATCGTCGTTGAGCTGGCCGGCCGAGGCCAGCCACCCCAGGTAGAGGGGCCGCAGATCACCGCGCAACAGTTCATCCCGCAGCGGCGCCAGTCGACCCATCCAGCCGCTGCCATCTTCCATGTCGAAGCGTTCGTAGTTCTCGCTTTCATCGAGCGACCAGTCGATGATCCAGTGTTCATCGCTGGCATCGATGGTCAATGCGGCCCCCGCGGCGAAGGACCTCAGATCCGCCTCGCGATACGTTGCCAGCGGCAGACGCAGCGACAGCCGGCAACTGCACCAGTTCGCCGTGTAGACGAAGGCATCGAAATAGCGCCGCATCCACTCGGCGGGATCGGCCTTGAGTCCGCCCCACTCGTAATGGTTGACGAAGCCGGAGGCGCTGATCTGGCCGCGCGTGGACACCTTGCGCAACTGTGTCATCTCAGCCGCTGTGAGCGGGCGGTCGATGGCCGCGAATTCGTAGTACTGGTATTCGCTCATCTCGCACCCTTGCGCTCGCGTACCGGCTTGGGTTGACGCACGGCGCGGAACGCCGAGTCGTCACCGAGGTGAATGTATAGGTGCCCATGCAACTCGTCACCAACGATCCCGGCGTGCCCGCGGCCCATCTGCTCGGTGCCTTCGTCGAAGCCGTGCCATGTGAAATCGACGCGTCGTCCCTGCAGCTTGGAGTGCTCGCAGTCTGTCTGGGCCTGCACCATGCCAAACTGGAAGCTGCCGGACCGACCGGCTCCGAAGGTGATGTAGCCGGGGCCGTCCATGTCCACGTAGTCCTGGTCCCAGTTGCTCATCCAGACGATCCGCCAGGTACCAGCCAATGGGTTCCGCGTCGTGCTCATGAAGATCGCAATTTGCTGCCCGACCTTTACTGTAAGTGAAGCGGTTCACGGACCAGCACCATGAAAACTCACGTACTGACTGCCCATGTCGCCGCGCTGCCGCGCAAACGAGTGGCAACGTGTGACTAGATCAGACGCATTTCCTTCGCCTGGCTCCTGAGCTCGTCCCTGAACGCCGGGTGGGCAATGCCGATGAGCTCCTGTGCGCGCTGCTTCGCTGATTTTCCGCGCAGCTGAGCCACGCCGAACTCCGTCACCACATAGTTGACGTCGTTCTTGCTGGTCGTGACATGTGTGCCAGGCGAAAGCATGGGCGCGATACGCGAGAGCGTGCCGTCCTTCGCGGTGGCAGGCAACGTGATGAAGGACTTGCCGCCGCGCGAGCGGTTGGCGGCGCGCACGAAGTCGGCCTGGCCGCCCGTCCCCGAGTAGGGTGCACTGCCAAGGCTTTCCGAACCGCATTGGCCCAGCAAGTCGACCTGCAGCGTCGCGTTGATCGACACCAGCTTGTCGTTCTGGCCGGCCAGCATCGGGTCGTTGGTGAAGTCGACCGGGTGCATTTCCAGCGCCGGGTTGCGGTGCATGAAGCGATACAGCTTCCGCGAGCCCAGCGCAAATGTGGCGATGATCTTGCCCGGCAGGTAGTTCTTGCTGCGGCTGGTGACGGCGCCGCATTCCACCAGCGACAGGATGCCGTCACCGATCATCTCGGTGTGGATGCCGAGGTCGCGCTTGTTGGTGAGCTGCATCACCACCGCATCGGGAATGCCGCCGTAGCCGATCTGGAGCGTGGAGCCGTCCTCGATCAGATCTGCCACGTGCTTGCCGATGGCTTCCTGCACGGGGCCGATGGTAGGAAGGCCGACTTCGAGCACCGGCTCTTCGCTTTCGATCAGCGCCGTGACCTGAGAGATGTGTACGCGGCAGTTGCCGAAGGCATACGGCACGTTCGGATTGACTTCCAGCACCACGGCGCGGGCCTTGGCCACGGCGGCCATGGTGTAGTCGGTGCCGATGCTCAGCGAGAAGTACCCCTCGTCATCCATCGGCGAGGCGAGGCTGAACACCACCTCGGCGCCGATCTGGCCGCGCTCGATCTGGGCTGGTATCTCGCTGAAATAGTTTGGAATGAAATCGATCCAGCCGGCCTGGCCTCCCGCGCGCGTGGCGCCGCCATAGAAGAGCGCCACGTGGCGCACATGCTCGACGGTTTCCGGGTCGATGTAGTCGTACTTGCGAACGGCCAGAATCTGGGAAACCTTGACATCCCGGAAGCTGCGGCGCTGTTCGGACAGCGCCGTGAGGAGGGTCGGAGGCTCGCCGGCGCCGGTGGGGACGATGATGGTGTCACCGTTGCGCACATGGCGCACCGCGTCTGCGACGCTGGATCGCTTCTGACGATAGAGTTCGATTGCTGCCATCGCTTGTCTTCCTCGTTGTGAATGGGTTCCGCATCACGGCTGGAAGGATAGGCGCAATCCGAAGGCGTGCGTGCTCGGTTCGTTACTGAGGGGCGCTCGCATGGGTTTGTGAGGGGCTCGGTTTCGCCATGATGTGCTTCAGATCCTCGTGAATCGGCCTGTTGTGGCTTGCCAGATACACGATGAACGCCCGACGGATGCCATCGGGGATGCCGCCGTGGGCTTACAGCTGCATCACGTCAAAGAGGTCACGTGGTTTCCACCGAAGGTGTGCGGTTGTCCCCGGGGCTGCTTGAACAGCCGCCTTCATCGGCACTCGCTTCCTCGCCACCATCTCCTCAGGAATCGCGCCGAGCACCGTATCCATGGCTTCGCTGGCGCGCTCGAGCACTACGCGGCCATCGGCCTCCACCACGTGCAGCGACTTTGATGCGAAGTCTAGCCAGCGCACGTCGAGCCGGCCTTGGAGTGCGTGCCGCTTTCGCCGCACGCGTTCGCGCAATTCGCCGCGTTGGGTAGTCGTTAGTCCGTATTCGCCTTGGACGCGGTAGCCGTTCCCGCGAGGGATGAAGGGCAGGATGCTCAGACGTCGAACGCCGTGGGCGAGGCAGTAGTCCGCCATCCAGTCCAGCACCCATTCGGCACCGGCTATCACCGTCGTCTGTACAGTGGCCGAGACGCCACCTGACATCAGGCTGTGCAGGTGCTGGGTGGCCAGGTCGAATGCCGGGCGTCCGACGATGGTGTCGTGATGCATGCGGTCGCCGTGCAGGCTCAGCTTGACCTCGGTGCCGTTGGCGCGCAGGGCACTCAGCAGTGCGTCGGGCAGCACAATGCCGTTAGTCGTCAGCCGAGTCGCGCAGCCGCGGGCCTGCGCGTGGGATAGCAAGGCCGGCAAGCCTGGGTGGATAGTCGGCTCACCACCGCAGAAGTGGATGGTGCGCACGCCATGCTTGGCGAGCCAGTCCACACGTTGCTTGAGGATGTCGGCAGAAGGGTGAACTCCGTCGGGCGGCGCCAGGCAGAACCTGCAACGCGCATTGCAGTAGCGCGTCACGCGCAAACACACCGTCGATGGCAAGCGCGGTTCCATGGGGACCTCTCTTTCCGGCTCGCCGGGTCTGCATCAGCGTCGCCGGCTCTCCGCGAGCATGTTGCAAAAGAGTGCGCCTTGCTCGATGGCGTCGTCAAGCGCCACGTGGCTGTGCGGCAAGTCGTCAAACCATCTCTTCGGCATCGCGCTCTTGGTGCTTCGGCGGAAGTCTCGACGTAGCATAACCATGGCCATGGTCTTCAGGTCGAGCGCCGAGAAGCTGAAAGGGCTGCGTCCGACGAAGCGCATGAGGTACCAATAGACGAACATGAAGTCGAAGGAAGCGGGGTAGCCGACGAACACTGGTAGCCCGGGCAGGTCATCGAGCCACGCGGTGAAATCGACCATCGCAACCTGCGGCTGGCGCTGGTCGGTACGCGATGCTTGCCAAGCTTCGGGATGCTGTGCCCACCAAGCCATCGTGTCTGGGTGGCCTGTGGCCTCGGGAAGCGGCACCAGGTTGGCCGAGAAGGTGGTCACCAGGGTCTTGTCCGCGAGGTAGGCGGCAGACGCGAAGCTCAGCATCGAGTGGGGGCCGGGGATTGGGCCGTCGACTTCGACATCGGTGCTGACGTAGATCTCGGTTCGAGTCTTCTCGTTCATGCGTCCGCAGTATCCGCGAATGTGAGGCTGTTGCGTAGCCAGCGTGCTACGGTGGCCGGCCCGCGCTTGCACAGCGCCGTGTTCCAGTCCTTGCAGCGCGGTGGCGGCAGCAATCGGCGTACCTGCGGTAGTCGCCGCGCATATGCGGCCACCTCGTGCTCGCCGGGCCGGTTAGCATCAAAGCCCAGCCACACCAAGCGACCGGCGCAGACCTGCGGCAACCAAGGTGCCCACCTTCCGATGGTTGCCACACCACTGTATCCGCAGACGGCGAGCGACAGTGCGTCGAAAATGCCTTCGACGAAGATCAGGGGTTCGCCGCGCCAGCCGTCACCCACGCATGAGACGCCGCCGCCTGGGCCGATCGTGAGCATCTTGTCCTCGTTGCGCAGGTTGCTGAGGTAGCGGCCGTGCACCGACACCAGCATGCCCGCCTGGTCGTACATGCCCACCACCACCGCAGCGCGCCCATCCCAGTCCGGATCAAAGCGCAGGCCTGCGGCGTCGGCGACCGTCAGCGGAATGCCGCGTCGCTCCACGTAGGTCTGGCCTGGCGTGCCTTCGAGAGCTCCAGCTCGTGCCAGGCGCTCGGCTGGTAGTTCGCCGGACCGGGGCATGCACGAGGGATCGCTGCCATGAGGACACATGAACGAGCCTGCGGTCGCGACCTATTCCGCCACCCGGAGGATTCCCTCCCCGGGGGGCGCGTACTCCGGGAAGAAGCGATGGCGGCGCATGAGTAACGGGTCGTCCCAATGGCGGGTGAAATCGGACCGATAGTTGAAGAGAATCCGCGTGGATCGACCTCCGGGTCGCTGCATCAGTAGTCGGCGATGCTCTCGGTGCCGTCACAGCAGACGATCAGATTGCGTGCCGAATTCGAGCCAATCACGTCACCCCTCCCGGCTGGGCCATCGTGGGCCTGACTCTACACCGCGTCAGGGGCACTGTGTTCAGCCGCGATCCTCCTGCCGGAGGAAAAAATCTGCATTCGGCACAGGCCTGCGCGAAGCATGGTGGCCGGTAGCGGTCGGTCGAGCGTGAAGCCAGAAGCGTCGAGGCGCTCCCTGGTGGTCTTGATCGTCATTCTTCGAGACTCCCTGGCGCCGTTTTCCTGAGGCATGCAAGCCAGCCGACCGGGGGAGGGCGATTTGCCGTTCTCAAGCGCAACGCCAGGGCGTGGACTCCCAACCAGGTGCAGTTGTTTTGACGCCGGTCGGCTCGCTCAAGGCGCCAGCTTGCGTGCAGCAGTCTTGCGTCTGGCGACCGCAAGCGCCTCTAGCTTGTCCAGTTGCTGCGCGTGAGACGCAGCCGTCGTGCGCAGCTGTCCGCGGTCAACGGCATCGAGCACTTCAATTTGGTGCTCCTTGAGAAGGCGTTTTCCAGGCTGGCTGTTCGCGAGTTGGTAGATCCGCTGCAGTTTCGTGCCCAACCGTTCGCCCTCTTGCGGATTGCGCGCGAGTTTCAGCAGCACGGCTTTTGCCACCTCGATCGCCCACAGCGCCTGCGTCAACACATGCGGCCCCTTGTCCTCGAATAGGCCTACGGCGTTCTGTACGCGCGATTCGAGAACATCGATTGGGTCCATAACCCGAATGAACCGCCCGGGGCGCCACTCCACCTTGACGCTGTCCTGAATCACCTGGTTCGTGAAATCGGTCGACTTCCTGAGACCGCTTACGGTGAAGAGCCTATGAAGAACGTCGATGTTGCGCACCTTGCCGTCGTCGACGGGCACGCGAATTTGACCAACCAGCGAGGTCATGGCTCTCTTGGGCGGCGTCAGGACGCTTGCGCGCATAGCCGCGGCCAGGTCATGGGCCCGAGCAATGTTGCCCAAAACATCGCCGTCATTGGAGATCGCGACACCGTCAGGGTTGATGCCGTAGCGATCCATCCAGAATGCCAGCGCCTGGCCTCCCACGAGGACCATGTCGACGCCCATGTTCGAGAGCAGCAGATCAACCGTCGCCGCATCGAGCGGAGCTTCATCGAAGGGCAGAGTTGGGCTTGTTGCCATCAGTACGGTGAGTCGACGAGCTTCGCGCTCTTGCCGCGGCCACCAGAGAACCAGCTCATGCTTGCGGCCGAATGGCGCCCGCCTTTAACACTCGCCAGATCCTGGCGCTGCTGCTGGCGCTTGAGAGCCCAAAGCTCCTTCTCGGAGCTTGCTTGCACGCGCCCCTGAGTGTCGCCTGAGCCCAGCATCCGCGCCACGTCTGCGACGGTCAGTCCCGCGGCTTCACATGCAGCCCCAACGCGCGCCCAGTACTCGATCTGCTGCGCAGCCGATCGGGACATGAGGGCTCCTTCCTGCTGCGCTTGCTTGAACAGCGAGGCTCCTACCCGAATGGAGTTTGAGGACATAGGATGTGGCAATTTACCACAACGGCGCCTCCAATACTCTGTCGGGGTTTTATGGGACCTGCTCCTTGCTCTACGGCTGACTGCTCGGTGCGTATTTCGGTTCATCGTGACCGCCGATTTCGGCATCGTGACCGCGCATTTCGGTCATCGTGACCGAACCTGCATTTCGGCTCATCGTGACCGACCGTTTCGGGATCGTGACCGGCCATTTCGGCGATCGTGACCGCCGTGACGGCGCCCCATAACAAGGGCGCTGGTCCCACCGGCAGTGCTGCGTAGAGAACGCAACCCCGGGCCTCCTACCCTCGACGGTTTTTGCCCTCGAGCCGCGGATGCCCAAGCAACAACTCTCTCTACGCATGATCAAAGATGTTCTCCGCCTGAAGTGGCACGCGCAGCTCTCGCACGAGCAAGTCGCCGCCACGTTGAAGATCTCCAAGGGCGTCGTGGCCAAGTACGTCGGACTGGCCACCGCCGCCGGCCTCGACTGGGACACCGTCCAGCACTGGGGCGAACAGCACCTCTCGACGGCACTGCAACCCCGCTCGCAAGCCGCTTCGCCCGTCGTCGTTCCCGACTGGGGCCGCATCCACCGCGAACTCGACCGCAAGGGCGTCACGCTGATGCTGCTGTGGCAGGAATACGTGGAGGCGAATCCGCAGGGCCGCACCTGGCGCTACACGCAGTTCTGCGAGCACTACAAGGCCTTCGCCGCCACGCTCAAGCGCTCGATGCGCCAGCACCGGCGCGCTGGGGAGAAGATGTTCATCGACTACGCCGGCTCCACGGTGGCGCTGAGCGACGGCGCCCGCGCCCAGGTCTTCGTCTCGGCCATGGCCGCCTCCAGCTGCGTGTTCGCCTGCGCGACGCCCACGCAACGCCTGGACGACTGGATCGAGGGCATGGTGCGGGCACTGCATTTTTACGGCGGCGTGCCGGCGAAATCAGCAGCTACTGATTTCGCCGGTAATCGTGAGGACCGTTTAATGCGAAGGAACTGATGTGGTCCCTGGATCCGAACACGCCCAAGACGGACAGTTCCTTCGCATTGGTGGCTGCACGCAGTCAGAGCGATTCCAGCCAGGCGAGCAGGCTGGCATCGCGTCGCCAAGGCGCAGACTTCTTGGTCGGTGGTGGCTGCAGCCGCTCCAGTGCTTCGCGCTTGGTGTCCAGGTTGGCTTGGGCGTAGTGATAGGTGGTCTCAAGGCTCGCATGGCCCAACCAGCTGCGGATTACGGCGACATCGACTCCAGCGGCGAGTAGATGAACCGCGGCAGCGTGCCGAAACGCGTGCGGCGAAACCTTCTTCAATGCCAGCGTTGGCATCACTTGGGTGGCGGCACGGACGTACTGCGCGAGCTTGAACCGCACGCCTGATGCGCCCAGAGGTGCCCCGTAGCGGTTGACGAACAGTAGTTCATCACCGGTGCGTGGCTGGCGCTCGAGCAGTGCTGAGAGCAAGTCGACCGTCTCCGGCCACAGCGGACAAATGCGTTCCTTGCGGCCCTTGCCGAACAGGCGAACGCAACGTGGTGTATCGAAGCGAACATCGGCGACACGGACATCGAGTGCCTCCTGAATACGTGCACCAGTGTTGTAGAGGAACCATAGCAACGCGTGGTCGCGTTGACCCTCCAGTCGGCCACGGTCGGGCTGCGCCAGGATCGCCTCGATCTCGTGCAGCTCGAGGTCCCGGTGGGCTGGCCTGGGTGCCTTCTTGGTGGGGATTCGCAGCACCTCGGCGCACTGCGCGACGGCCGCAGGCTCGCGCTCGGCGACAAAGGCGAAGAAGCTGTGTAGCGCCGCGAGCCGGCAGTTGCGCGTGCCGATCGACACCTTCCGATCGCACTCGCTGTACTGCAAGAATGCAGCCACTTCGCCGGCGCTCAGCGCCGGCAGAGTGAGGTCGGTGACGCGGCAGTGTCGGTGCGCGGCGACGAAGCGCAGGAACAGTCGCCACGCGTCGCGGTACGAGCGTATCGTGTGCACGGAGGCGTTGCGCTGTTGGACCAGCCGCTCATAGAAGAAGGCGTGCAGCAATGCAGGGAACGGATCGACCGGCTTCATCGCGCTGCTCCCGTCGTGGCGTGCAGCTTGCGCAGTGCCAGTTGCCGGAACCGCTCGCTGGCCAGTTGCAGAAGCTCTTGAGTCACCGTCAGGTACACCAGCGTCGAATGGATGTCCTTGTGGCCGAGATAGGTCGCCAGGTACGGCAGCCGCGCCTGCGGATAAATGCCCTGTCGATACCACGCCAGCATGCGATAGACGACGAATACGTGACGAAGATCGTGGATGCGGGGTCCGCACCTGCCCCGATCCGGCTTGAGCCCGGCTCGCCGAAGAACCCGGACAAGTAGCTTCTCGATCATCACTCGCGAGTAGCGGCCCGCGGCCTGCTGATGCCAGAACAGGCCGCTGCTGCCGTCCTGCGGTGCGCCGGCCCGGCGCCGGGCGTCGAGATACTCGCGCAAGACGGCCATCACGCTGCCGCTGAGCGGCAGCACTCGGGACTTGAAGAACTTCGTCTCGCGCACTTCGAGTAGACCGGCGTCCAAGTCGACGTCGCGCAGATCGAGGCGCGCGAGTTCGCCCAGCCGCAGCCCGGCGCAGCCAGCGAGCACGAGCATGGTGTGAAGCGCGTGCGGGCGCAGGGGTGCGCACGGGGACGGAAAGCTTCCCGCGGTGTCGAGCAATAGGCGTAGCTCCTGCGGGGAGTAGATGTAGGGGCGGCGCTGTTGCTGCTTGGCGCAACGCTTGAGCCGCCGATCCGGCGGAGGCAGATCGATGGTCGGATCGAGTCGTCGCCAGGCGCGCGCGACTGTGCGCGCCGTCTGTTCGCACTCCCAGGCGTCGTTCAGCGTCCGGCTCTGTGCCGCCCACTGCTGCAGCAGCACCTTCGGCGGTTGGCCGGCGAGCTCCGGGCGGCCTTGCAGGAAGCGATCGAAACGCAGCAGGCGCGCCGACTGCGTCTCATAGCGGTAGCCGATGGCGCGCATCAGCTCGACGTGCCGGCGCAGCATGTCGCCCAGAAAGCTGGCGAACCGTGGCGGCGGGCGCAGGGCTTCGAGCGTGCCGTGTGGATCGGCCGCAAACAGCGCACGCACGACCGGGGTGCTCCATCGTTGAGCGTAGCGCTCGCGCAGCTGGGCAAGGGGGTTGATCGGGATCGCCGCTTCGGACTGCAGGAAGTCGAGGAAGCGATCGACGATGCGCGCCCTATGCAGCACCAGATATGACTGCCAGTGCGCCGTACGATCGCGCAGCCAGGCCTGCAGCGTCGCGATGCCGACGCTCGGGTCGTCACGCTCGCGCACGAAGCGCTGAAACCCGCGTAGCACGCACCGGTAGACCGCTACTGTGTCGCGGCTGCGCAGCTTCAGGTGCTTCAGATGCCGCTCGATCGCAGAGTCGTCGTCAGGCCAGGTGTTCATCGCGCGCCCTCCCCAATGAGTTCATCGATCTCCAGAGCCACATCGCGCAACTCGTCCACAGCGAGCTTCAGATACGGCGCTGTCGATGCTGCGGATCGATGTCCCAGCACATCGCCAATGACCTTCGGTGGGACTCCACTGCGCAGCAGGCTGACCGCGCGCGCGTGCCGGAAGGCATGAGGACCCCGCTTGCCGTCGGTTTGCACGCCGGCGGCGTTGAGCCGTCGTTGGAGCTGCGCGTACAGACTGGATCCGCTGGCAAAGCGCCGATAGGGTGCACGTGCGCGAATGAAGATCTCGCGAGCACCTGTTGCGGGCCGACCGTGGCGCAGATAGGCGAGCAGCGCGGATCCGACCGCCGGCAGCAGCGGCAGCACCGATTGCGCGCCGGTCTTGGAATGCCGCACGAACAGTTGATCGCCTCGCCAGTCGATGTCTTCCAGCCGCAGCCGAACGATCTCCCCGGCACGCAGCCCATAATTAGCGAGCAGCAATACGATGGCGTGGTCGCGCAGCCCTGTCGGCGAGCGGTCGGCGCGGCAGATCCGCACGACGTCGTTGATCTGCTGCACCGATAGCGCCGAAGGGATCGACTCCAGCGCGTAGAGTGTCGGCGCCAACACGCGGCTGGCCAGCTCGTCGGGCGTTCTACCACTGGCGTGCAGGAAGCGCAGAAAGCTGCGCAACCGCTGGGCCAGCGACTTGCGTGAGACGCGCCGCAACGAAGGCGCCCGCGCCTGCTGGTACGCGTCGATGTCAGCGGTGCTCAGCGAACGCAGCTCGTCGGCCAACGACTGTTGGCCGTGACGCCAGCACATGAACCGCCGCGCCTCGGCGACCAGGTCGTCAATGGTCTCGGCGGCCATCCCCCTGTCCTGCTCGAGCCACTGAGCGAACTCATCACAAAGCGAGTGGGCAAATGCCTCGAATTCATTGCCTGGCGAGGGCTCAGGCGGCCATCGGCCCATGACCATCCGCATCAGTTGGTGGATGCCTGCGCTGTGCGAGCCGCGCCAGCTTCCCATAGACCGCGGCGCGTGTCCGTGGCGTCGCTGGAATCGTCGTTGCTCGCAGCGCAGGTACTGCTCCTCGTGCAGCGGCTGCAGATCTGCGACAGCGAGCTTGCGCCGCTCGAGGTAGCGAAGGAAGTTCGCAGCGACGGCGCATTGGCGTCGGATCGCGCCTGAGCTGTAACCGGTGTCAACGAGTTGGTGCTTAAGTTGCCTCAGCAGCGCAGCATGCTGTGGCGAAACGCGGTCAAACATGGCGTGTCTCCTTGATCGGGATGCATCCCGATCAAGGGCATAGACGAAACCGCCAAATGACGAGCAGGTGACCTTCTGATGGAAGGGGTGTTCAGAGTGGTGCCGCAGTGGGGGTGACTCTGCTTCGCATTAAACGGTCCTCACGATTACCGGCGAAATCAGCAGCTACTGATTTCGCCGGCACGCCGCCGTAAAAATGCAGTGCCCGCACCATGCCCTCGATCCAGTCGTCCAGGCGTTGCGTGGGCGTTGCGCAGGCGAACACGCAGCTGGAGGCGGCCATCGCCGAGACGAAGACCTGGGCGCGGGCGCCGTCGCTCAGCGCCACCGTGGAGCCGGCGTAGTCGATGAACATCTTCTCCCCGGCGCGCCGGTGCTGGCGCATCGAGCGCTTGAGCGTGGCGGCGAAGGCCTTGTAGTGCTCGCAGAACTGCGTGTAGCGCCAGGTGCGGCCCTGCGGATTCGCCTCCACGTATTCCTGCCACAGCAGCATCAGCGTGACGCCCTTGCGGTCGAGTTCGCGGTGGATGCGGCCCCAGTCGGGAACGACGACGGGCGAAGCGGCTTGCGAGCGGGGTTGCAGTGCCGTCGAGAGGTGCTGTTCGCCCCAGTGCTGGACGGTGTCCCAGTCGAGGCCGGCGGCGGTGGCCAGTCCGACGTACTTGGCCACGACGCCCTTGGAGATCTTCAACGTGGCGGCGACTTGCTCGTGCGAGAGCTGCGCGTGCCACTTCAGGCGGAGAACATCTTTGATCATGCGTAGAGAGAGTTGTTGCTTGGGCATCCGCGGCTCGAGGGCAAAAACCGTCGAGGGTAGGAGGCCCGGGGTTGCGTTCTCTACGCAGCACTGCCGGTGGGACCAGCGCCCTTGTTATGGGGCGCCGTCACGGCGGTCACGATCGCCGAAATGGCCGGTCACGATCCCGAAACGGTCGGTCACGATGAGCCGAAATGCAGGTTCGGTCACGATGACCGAAATGCGCGGTCACGATGCCGAAATCGGCGGTCACGATGAACCGAAATACGCAGGAAACAGCGCGCGACCGTCCCAGAGGATCGGAAGCAGTGCCTAAGCATAGTGGCGCCGAACCAGCCCAGCCGTGAGATCGCGTGTTACTTCGACGTTGCAGTTGGCAGGTACATCTTCGGTGAGAGCAAGGAATCCCTTGTCCGATGGCTTCGGAATTTCGGGCTGAATCCGGCAGACAGGGAGATCTCTCCGACGTGGCTACTGAAGCTTTCTCGCCCATGGGTTCCTCAGGAGTTCCCAACGCTGGGACGGGATATCGCAAACGCCCTGCCGTCAGAAGTACAACGTCGCGTCTTCGTCGCTGGTAGAGCTACCGCCCTCCTATTCGAGGCGACCACGGAAACCGGGCCTGTTTTTGCTTCCGTTGTTCTTGAGGGCGCAAAGGAGCGCGAACTCTCGAATGGTTTTAGACACATCAGCCGGGTACCACTTGAGAACATCGTCGGATCCTTCTCGGCACGCGCCGTGAGTCGAATTCCGGTTTCGCGCGCAGACGGGGCGTGGATTCATGGGAGAGATCACAACCCTTCATACACCGTCCTCGCAACACGAATGGTGGCGATTGTCGGCTGCGGCGCAGTTGGCGCGGCTGTCGCCAAACTGCTCGCGCAAGCTGGCGTGGGGAAGATGCTCTTGATCGACCACGATAGTCTCACCACGGCGAACGTCGGACGACATCCGCTTGGTATCGAATACGCCGGTCTGAACAAGGCCATGGCCCTTTCGGCCGCGCTCCGCAAGAGCTTTCCGCACCTGCAATTCGACGATATCTTTCCAAAGCGTTTTGAACGCCTCTCTCGTCCCGACCGAGAGAAGCTGGGGAGTGTGGACCTGATCGTGTGCGCCGGCATCGACTTTGATGGGGAGTCCGCCCTCGATGCCTGGCGAACCAGCCTCGATCAACCGCCCGCCTTGGTGAGTACTTGGGCGGAAGCCTTTGGTACCGCAGGGCACGCCGTGCTTTTGTATGGCAAAACATCTATTCGTCCCGCCTTCGACGAGTCGGAACTGCCGCTCATGCGCCTTACCGATTGGCCTGACGGTAGCGGTACTTTGATCGTAGAAGCTGGGTGTGGGAACGTGTTTCAACCCCACGGCGTGGTCGACCTGCATCCAGTCATAGGCATGGCGGCAAGCCTGGTCGTGGATGCCCTCACCAACAGAGCACCTACGTCCTGCCGGCGCTATTGGCTTGGCGATCGAACTCAGGTTCTGTCAAACGGAGGTACGCCACTGCTCGCGTTCAACGAAAGCAAGGTAGTTCGGGAGGTGGCATGGTGATAAGCCGGCTTGGACGCAAGTTGCAACCTACCGGGGACGTTACAGCAACCTGCCCCGCGACCGACCAGCGAATCATCCTCCAAGTACCGGTGGTCGCGTACGTTCAGCGTCACCGCCAGATCAGTTCGGACGCAAGCGAAGCGGGAGGTCAACTCTTCGGAACACTCTCCGCTGAAGCACTGATCATTCAAGCTGCTTCGGGCCCCTACACAGGGGACGAACGATCGAGATATCGGTATCGCTCGAATCCGCGTGCCGCCCAAGAGGCGATCGAGCAGCACGCAAGGCTCGGCCGTCTATATCTCGGTGAGTGGCACACCCACGCCGAGGATAGGCCGAGTGCATCCTCACTGGATGTTGACGCCATGAAGCGGCTGATCGCGAATTCGGGCCTCAACAGCAGCGCTCTGTTGATGCTCATCGTGGGTCGCAGAAAAGGCGCCGAAGGACTTGCTCTTTGGACCGCGACGCGGGGCGGAGAGACCCAGTGGACCATTTCCAGCTAGTTCGCAGAACTCGACGCCTTGAAGGCGCCCGGCGCGCAGACCGCCTCCTTCCGATCTGCCCTACTAGGTGTTTGCTCAATGAGACTCCGCAATGGCCATGGCCCAGACACGGCTCATCGGGACTCCCTGTTCCAGGGCGATCCGCGGCGACAGCCCGTTCAGGGCCGACGCCGGAGTCTCCATGAAGCTGAGCACCTGCCATCCATCCGTCGTTCCGAGCTCATTACCGACAACTTGGATCGCGGGCCAAACCAAGGGATCGAACTGCCAGCGCGGGAAGGCCATCGCTCGTCCAAGAATTCCGATGCACCTCCCGGTTCGAACCCAGCCGACGACCGTCGACTCATCTATTTCCATCAACGACGCTGCTTCGCCAAGGCCGATCATGTCTGCGGCGCGCAGCCGATCGCGTTGGTACCGGCGCCCTGCCCGGAGCAATCCAGCGGTCGTCTTGGTGGTCGCGTAGAGATCTTTGGCAGCCATTGCGGCTCCTGAAAGTGCCGACGAACTGAAGACTACAACCGTGCCGGCCGCTGCAAGACTCTTTTTTGGGCGCACACAGCCCTAAGCGCAAGATGTCATCGCGCTCGTAGGGTCATCGGAGCCCAGACGTTCATCACGACAATTCTTCTTATTTATCAACCACTTAGAAGCGTCGTCGTCAAATTTAGGGCGTAAATTTGATGGATTTCCGGCCTAACTTTGAACGAACTCACCCGGTGAGATCTCGCTCGCGCACCACGGCGTGCTGTTCCTCGACGAATTCCCCGAGTTCTCGCGCACGGCGCTCGAGGCCCTGCGCGAGCCGCTGGAGACCGGCACCATCACGATCGCCCGCGCCGCGCGGCGCTCGGAATTCCCGGCGCGCTTCCAGTTGATCGCGGCGATGAACCCCTGCCCCTGCGGCTACCTCGGATCGACGCTCAAGGCCTGCCGCTGCACGGCGGATCAGGTGTCGCGCTACCAGGGCAAGCTCAGCGGGCCGCTGCTCGACCGCATCGACCTGCACATCGAGGTACCCGCGGTCTCGGCCGAACAGTTGCTGGGCACGCCTGCCGGCGAATCGACCGGCGCGATCCGCGAGCGCGCCGTCGGTGCGCGCGAGCTCGCGCTGGCGCGGCAAGGCAAGACCAACCACGCGCTGCAGGCCGCCGAGATCGACCGCCACGCGTCGCTCGCGCCCGACGCGCTGAAGTTCATGCATACGGCGGCGGCGAAGCTGGGCTGGTCGGCGCGCAGCACGCACCGGGCGCTCAAGGTGGCGCGCACGATCGCGGATCTGGCCGGATCGGAAGCCATCGAGGTCGCGCACGTCGCGGAGGCGGTGCAATACCGGCGCGCGTTGCGCGCTGCAGCTTAGTTAGGCGGCGGGGCCGCTAAAGTCGGCAGCCATGGGCTCGCCCGCAACGACAACCTCCGCATCCATCCCCTACGACCGCCGCCTCGTCGCCCTGCTCTCGGTGGGCCAGCTCATCACCTGGGGCAGCGTCTTCTACATCTTCGCGCTGCTGATGGAGCCGGTGGAGCGCGAACTCGGCCTCGGGCGCGCCCAGTCGTCGCTGGCCTTCAGCCTCGCGCTGCTGGCCGAAGGCGTGATGGCATGGCCGGTGGGCCGCTGGATCGATCGCGGCCACGAGCGCGCGGTGATGACCGGGGGCTCGCTGTTGATCGCCGTCGGCCTGCTGCTGCACAGCTTCATCGACAGCGCTGCCGCGTTCTACGCGGTGTGGCTGCTGCTCGGCGGCGCGCTGGCGGCCACCCTGTACAACCCGGTGTTCGCGATCGTGACGCGGCGCTTTCCGAATGACTTCCGGCGCGCGATCATCACGCTCACCTTTCTCGGCGGACTGGCCAGCACGGTCTTCATTCCGCTCGGCGCGTGGCTCATCGCGCAACTCGGCTGGCGGCACGCGCTGTGGGTGCTGGCGGCGATCCATCTCTGCCTCTGCGTCCCCTTGCACGCGCAAGTGCTGCGCGATGCGCCGAGGCCTGCGCATCGACCGGCTTCCGGCCCGGCCGCCACGACGCGCCCGGCTGCACACTACCTGCGCAGCCTTCCGTTCCTGATGGTGGGCCTCTTCACCGTGCTGCTGATGGCGGTGACCGCCGCGCTGCCGCCGCACATGGTGAGCCTGCTGCGCGGCACGGGGCTGCCCGAGGCCTGGGCGATCGCGGTGCCGGCCAGCATCGGGCTGGTGCAGGTGCTCGGGCGCGTGCTGCTCTTCTTCTTCGAGCATCACTTCGACCTGCATCTCGCGAACCGGGTGATCCCCTGCCTGATTCCGCTCGGCCTCGTCACGCTGATCGCGGGCGCGGGGCATCCCGGGGCGGCGCTGTGGTTCGTGCTGTTCTACGGCATGGGCAACGGGATGCTGACGATCGTCAAGGGCACGGCGATCGCGCAATACGTCAATCGCGAGCATGTGGCCACGCTCAATGGGGCACTCGGGCTGCCGAGCGCGATCGCCCGCGCGCTCGCCCCGTTGCTGCTCGGGCTGCTGTGGACGCCCGCCGGTGGCTACACGACCGGCCTCTGGATCCTGCTCGTGGCGAGCGTGATCGCGGTCTTCGCGCTGCTCGGTGCGCAGCGCTGGCGCCTGCGCCAGGGCCTGGGGCTGAGCTAGATCAGCCCTCGCCCCGCCAGATTGCGCATCAGCGCGCCGATGCCGAAGGTCCAGCGCGCCGCGTTTTCGGCATGCACCACCCGGTTCTCCAGCGCGCCGAGTTCGGGCGCGGAGATCGTGACCCGGTCGCCCACCACGTGCGTGAAGCCTTGACCGGGGCCGTGACGGTCCTGAGTGGGCGCAAACATCGTGCCGAGGAACAGCATCAGCCCATCGGGATAGGCATGGTGCGGGCCGATGGCCTGCGACACCAGGTCGAGCGGGTCGCGGCTGATCTTCGAGAGCGAGCTCGACCCGTCGAGCGTGAAGCCCTCGGGCCCGACGACGCGCAAGCCCACCGTGATGCGGCGCACGTCCTCGATGCCGAAGTGCTCGTCGAAGAGCCGGATGAAGGGGCCGATCGCGCAGGAGGCATTATTGTCCTTGGCCTTGCCCAGCAGCAGCGCGCTGCGGCCTTCGAAGTCGCGCAGGTTGACGTCGTTGCCCAGCGCCGCGCCGAGCGTCTGGCCGCGGCTGTTGACCGCCAGCACCACCTCGGGCTCCGGGTTGTTCCACACCGAGCCCGAATGGATGCCGACGTCCGCGCCGGTGCCCACCGCCGACAGCACCGGCGCCTTGGTGAAGATTTCCGCGTCGGGGCCGATGCCGACCTCCAGGTATTGCGACCACGCGCCCTGCGCGATCAGCACGTCCTTGACCTTCGCGGCCTGCGGCGAGCCGGGCACGATGCCCGCGAGGTTGTCGCCGAGCAGGGCGCCGAGCGCCGCGCGGATCGATTCGGCCTTGGACGCGTCGCCGCGCGCCTGCTCCTCGATCACGCGCTCCAGCAGGCTCGCGATGAAGGTGACGCCGCTGGCCTTTAGCGCCTGCAGGTCGCAGGGTGCGACGAGCCACGGGTGCCGGCTGTCGCGCTTCGCTTCGTCGCTGTTGGCGAGCGCGGCTTCCAGCGAGGCGACGCGCTGGGTCATCTCGTCGCGCAAGGCCTGGCGCACCGCGCCGAGCGGATCATCCTGCTCCAGCAGCTGGCTCATCGTCGCCGCGACACGCGACAGATCGTGCAGGCCGCCCTCGCGCACCGCCACCAGCACCGGGCCGATGCCGGGCATCCAGAGCCGGCCGACGAGGGTGGCGCGGGCGGCATCGCGAGGCAGGGACTGGGCGGACGAAAGCGGCGAGGTCATGCGGGAGTCTCCAGAAGTGATGGGCCGGTGCTTCGGCCTCTTGCGTTTGCGGATCGTACGGGAGAGCGCCGATTTCGTGGCGCCTCATGGTGCTTCATGGCGCCGCGTGGGCACCGCTGGCCGCACGCACCCGAGCGACGCTGCCGCGCAGGTCTTGCCATGGCGGCTCCTGCGGCGCGAAGCGCGCGCGCATGTAGCCGGCGAGTTCGGCGATCTGCGCATCGTCGAGCACCTCGCGAAAGGCCGGCATGAAGCCGATGTCGCGTGCGGCCGGCTCGCGCACGCCTTCGAGGATGGCTTGCACCAGGTTGTCGGGCCGTACGCTCGTCAAGTTGCTGTTGAGCGCGAGCGGCGTGTTCACGCCCAGCAGCGTGGGGCCGTCGCCATCGTGATGGCAGGCGGCGCAGGCGCCCTCGAACATGCGCTGGCCGGTGCCGAGCAGCTGAGCTTGCCCGGCAGCCGCGCGGGCAACCGCCTGCTGCGCCTGCGCGGACGCGGCCTCGTCCGACAGCCTGGGGTTGAAGGACGCGAGATAGGCCGCCATCGCGCGGATGTCCGAATCGGGCACGGCCGCGAGCTCGCGCACCACCTGCGCCATCGGGCCGCCCGCGACGCCGTGATGCCGGGCGTGGCCATGGCGCAGATAGCTGTAGAGCGCATCGGCATTCCACGGCACCGCCGAGGTCGAGAGCGCGCTCAACGCTGGCGCTTCCCAGCCTTCCACCATCGCGCCCGACAGGAAGGCCGCGCCGCCCTGCTCCGCGCCGAGCGCATTGCGCGGCGTGTGGCAGGCGCCGCAGTGGCCGAGGCCGTTGACGAGGTAGGCGCCGCGATTCCACTCGGCGCTCTGCGCCGCCACCGGCTGCATCGGCAAGGGATCGTGGAACAGCGCATTCCATCCCGCCATGAGCGGGCGGGCGCTGAACGGGAACTTCAGCTCGGCCGCCGGTGTTTCGGCCCGCACCGCCGGCAGCGACATGAGGTACGCGTAGAGGGCCTGCAGGTCGTCGTCGCTGGTCCTGGCGAAGGCGGTGTACGGAAAGGCGGGATACAGGTGATGGCCATCGCGCGAGATGCCTTCGCGCATCGCGCGCTGGAAGGCGCTGAAGGACCAGCGGCCGAGGCCCGTCTCTGCATCCGGCGTGAGGTTGGTGGTGTAGATCGTGCCGAAGGGCGTTTCCATCGCGCGACCGCCGGCGTTGGGCGCACCGCCCGGCGCGGTGTGGCAGACCGCGCAGTCGCCGAGCGCCGCGAGCATGCGGCCGCGCTCGATCGTCGCGTCGCTGTAGGCCGGCGCGCTGAACGACACCGGCGCGATCGCCGGGCGCCATCCGAGCAGGCCGGCGACGGCGCCGATCGCGCCGACGAGCAGCGCGCCGGCGCCGGCCCAGAGCCCGCGTCGGCGCGGCCATGGCGCATCGGCGGGCACCGCGCGCGGCTCAGCCTCGTGCGGTTCTGCTTCTGCGGGCGGCGGCAGCGGATGGAGCGCCGCCCGCACCACCTCCGGCGTGAACGGCGGCGCGCGAAAGCGCACACCCGTCGCATCGAAGATCGCATTCGCGATCGCCGCCGTGCCCGGCACCGATGCCGATTCGCCCGCACCCAGCGGCGGCTCGCCGGGCCGCTGCATGTGCACGACCTCGATGACCGGCACTTCGCGGAAATTGATGATCGGGTAGTTGCCCCACTCCCGGCTTGCAACCACGCCCGGGGGCGAGACGCCGGGCTGCAGCTGCGTGCCCGGCTCGGCCTGTTCCGCGAAGCGCACGCGCTCCTTCAAGGCGCGGCTGGTGGTCTGGATCACGTTGCCGTGGATCTGGTGCTCGACACCCGCCGGATTGACCATCAGCCCCGCGTCGTGCCCGACCACCACCCGGCGCACATGCACCTCGCCGGTCTTGCGATTGACCTCGACATCGGCGACCCACGCCGACCACGCGGCGCCGAAGCCGGGCCACTTGCTGTGCACGTAGCGCGCATAGGCGAAGCCCTGGCCGAAGAGGATGTCGCCGCCGGGCCCCACGCGCGCGTCAGCGCGCCTTGAAGGGTGATCGCCATCGGCATCCTCCTGCGGCCCGGTGCGCATGCGCCAGCCGGCCTTCTGCGCGGTCTCGCGCACCAGGTCCGCCGCGCGCGGATCGTGCAGATGGCGCAGCCGGAACGCGACCGGATCGACGCCGGCCGCGGTCGCCAGTTCGTCGATGTACGACTCGTGTGCGAACGAGCTCGGCAAGGCCGAGACGCCGCGCAGCCACGAGGCGCGCACGATCGGCGCCATGTCGTTGACCTTCACGCGCAGGTTGCCGTACGAATAGGGAGGCCGCGCGGTGCGGTCGCCCATCTCGAAGGCCTGCGCGACGGGTTCGACGGTGCGTGTCAGCAGCAGCGCGAGCGTCGGCGCGCCGTTCGACGGATAGGAGGTCTCGTAGTCGTAGCCGGCGACATTGCCGTCCGCATCGAGCCCGCCGCGCACCTGCATCAGCTGCGCCGCACCCTTGGGCTCCCAGGCATGCTCCTGCTCGCGCGTGAGCTGCACCCGCACCGGCGCGCCGACCGCACGCGACAGCAGCGCAGCGTCGGCCGCGACGTCGTCGGCGCCGTTGCGGCCATAGCAGCCGGCGGCCTCCATGCGCACCACGTCGATCTGCACGTCTTCGAGCCCCACGAGCTTGGCGAGATCGGCGCGCAGCACATGCGGGTTCTGCGAACCGGCCCACACGCGCAGCCTGATGCCACCGCCATCGCCGGGCTCCCAGTGCGCGAGCGCGCACGAGGGGCCGATCGACGCATGCATCTGGTAGGGCCAAACATAGGTGCGCGGCATCGGCTGCGCGGCCTGGGCGAGCGCGCCGTCCACGTCGCCTTCGTCGACCAGCAGGCGCTGCGTCGCGGGATTGGCGCGCAGCGCGCCTTCGAGGTCGTCGAGCGATGGAAGCCCGGGCCAGGGCTTCCACTGCACGCGCAGGTCGCGCAGCGCCTGTTCGGCCTCTTCCTCGCGCTGTGCGACGACGCCGACGAAGTCGCGAATGACCACCACCGCGCGAATGCCGGGGATGTGGGCGATCGACGATTCGTCGACCGACTCCAGCGTGTTGCCGATGAAGTCGCCATGGTCTGCGCCGGCGTACGGCGGCCGCACCACGCGCCCGTGCAGCATGCCCGGCACGCGCATGTCGTGCACGAAGACGAGCTCGCCCGCGAGCTTGGCCGGGATGTCGACACGGGGAATGCGGCTGCCGACGATGCGGTAGTCGGCCGGGTCTTTCAGCCGCGAAACGGTGTCGAGTTCGAGCACGGTGCGCGCATCGGCGACCAGTTCGCCGAAGCCGAGGCTGAACGCCGGATCGTCGCCCGCATGCACGCGACCATCGCGTACCGCGAGCAGCGAAGGCTGCACGCCCAGCCGCTCCGAGGCCTGCGCGACGAGCCATGCGCGCGCCTGCGCCGCCGCGTGGCGCAGCGGGCCGGCGTGGATCTGGATCGATGCGCTCGCGATCGTCGCGCCCTGGTTGGGCGCGCGCGCGGTATCGCCGAGCACCATGCGCACCTGCGCCAGCGGCACGTCGAGTTCCTCGGCCACGATCTGCGACAGCGCGGTCTGGATGCCGGTGCCGAGGTCGACATGGCCGTTCAGTGCGGTGACGCTGCCGTCGTCCCAGACCGCGAGCAGCACCTCCGGCCCCTCGGCCGGATTGCCGGCGATCAGCGCGGGCTGGCCCTTGGCCTGCGGCGGCGCGGGCGGCGTCTCGCGCATGATGACGAGCACGCCATCCGCATCCAGGAATTCGCTGCGCGTGCGTGGCAGGTCGGCGCGCCGCGTCACGAGTCGGCGCCTCCGGCCAGCGACAGTGCGGCGCGCTGCACCGCGGCCACGATCTCCACATGCGTGCCGCAGCGGCACAGGTTGCCCGAGAGTTCGCTGCGGATGCGCGCTTCGCTCGGATTCGGCTCGCGCGCGAGCAGCGCGGCCGCCTGCATCACCATGCCGTTCAGGCAATAGCCGCATTGCGCGGCCTGTGCATCTTCGAAGGCCTGCTGCACCGGGTGCCAGCGTTCGCGCGGCCGCGCCGCCGGGCCGCCCCAAGGCGCGGCAGCCCCCTTGGGGGGTGGCGAGGACACGAGAGTGCCGAGCTTGGGGGCCACGTCCGGAAGTCCTTCAAGGGTGGTGATTGCGCGGCCGGCAACGCAACGCGCCGGAATCACGCAGGCGCGCGCGGCCACGCCATCGACCCACACGGTGCAGGCCCCGCATTGCCCGAGCCCGCAACCGAATTTGGGGCCGTTCAGCCCCAGGTCGTTGCGCAGCACATGCAAAAGCGTCGCCTCGCGGGACGCGGGGAGATCGACGCTGCGTCCGTTGACCCTCACACGGTTTCGATGTCGGCGGACTGGATGCGCTTGACGCCCTTCGCGTTCATCTGCTTCCACGCGGCGGCCAGCGAGCCGTTGAGATCGATCGCGCGCGTGGCGTCCTCGATCACGTAGACGTCGAAGCCGGCCTTGCGCGCGTCCATCGCGGTCCAGGCCACGCAGAAATCGGTCGCGAGCCCGGTCACGAACACGGTCTTGATGCCGCGCCCCTTGAGGTAGCCGGCGAGCCCGGTCGCTGTCTTGTGGTCCGCTTCCTCGAAGGCCGAGTAGCTGTCCATCCCCTTGTGGAAGCCCTTGCGGATAATGAGCTGCGCGGTCGGCAGCTTCAGGTCCTTGTGGAGCGCGGCATCGTCGGTGCCCTGCACGCAGTGGTCGGGCCACAGCACCTGGTTGCCGTAGCTCAGCTTGGTGGTTTCGAAGGGCTTCTTGCCCTCGTGCGCGCTCGCGAACGACGCATGGCCTTGCGTGTGCCAGTCCTGCGTGACCACGATGTTCTCGAACGAACCCGCGAGCTTGTTGATCAGCGGCACCACCTCCGCGCCGCCCTTCACCGGCAGCGTGCCGCCGTCGACGAAGCAGTTCTGCACATCGACCACGATCAGCGCCGCATTGGCGCCGGGCTTGATCCTGGCCGCCGCGAACAACGGCGCCGAAGCGCCGAGACCGCCGAGCAGCCCCAGGGCTGCGGCCGACTTCAAGAGGGATCTGCGTTGGGTGTCGTGCATGTTTCGCTCCTCGGGTTGATGAAAAAAGAAATCAGACGCTCAGGTAGGCACGCCGCACTTCGTCGTTCGCGGCCAGCTCGGCCATCGTGGCCTGGTAGCGAATCTGGCCCTTCTCCAGCACATACGCGCGGTCGGAGACCAGCTCGGCGAAATGCATGTTCTGCTCCGACAGCAGGATGCTCACGCCCTGCGCCTTGAGCTCCAGGATCATGTTCGCCATCTGCTCGACGATCACCGGCGCGACGCCTTCGGAGGGTTCGTCGAGCAGCACGAGGTACGGGTTGCCCATCAGCGTGCGCGCCACGGTCAGCATCTGCTGCTCGCCGCCGCTCATGCGGCCGCCCGGGCGATTGGGCATTTCGCCGAGGTTCGGGAAGAGCTTGAAGAGGCGCTCGGGCGTCCACAGCGGCGCATCGGCGCCATCGCTCCAGCGGCGTGCGGCCTGCTTGCCGACTTCGAGGTTCTCCATCACGCTGAGGTCGGTGAACACGCGGCGGTCTTCCGGCACGAAGCCGAGACCGAGGCGGGCCGCCTGATGCGGCTCCGCCTTCGAGATGTCGTGGCCGAGGAAGCGCACGGCGCCGCGGCGCTTGGCAAGCATGCCGATCAATGCCTTGAGCGTGGTGGACTTGCCCGCGCCGTTGCGGCCCATCAGGGCAACGACTTCGCCGCGACGCACTTCGAGATCGACGTCATAAAGGATCTGCGCCGCGCCGTACCAGGCGCACAGCGCCTTGGCTTCGAGCAGGACTTCATGTGAGCTCATGCTGCTTCTCCCACCGCGGCATTCACTGCGGCCGCCTTCTCGGCGATCTTCTCGAAGGTCTTTCCGCTGCCGAAATAGACCTCCTGGACCTTCGGATGGTCGCGGATCTCCAGCGGCTTGCCCTGCGCGATGAGGCGTCCGCGCGCCAGCACGATCATGCGATCGGCATAGGCGAACACCACATCCATGCTGTGCTCGGTGAAGAGCACCGCCATGCCGCGGTCGATGACGAGCTGCTTGGTCAGCGCCATCAGCGAGTTGCGCTCCTTGGGCGCCATGCCGGCGGTGGGTTCGTCCATGAGCAGCAGCTTGGGGCTGTTGGCCATCGCGATCGCGAGCTCCACGCGCTTGACGTCGCCGTAGGCGAGCACGCTGCATGGGCGGTCGGCCTGCGACTTCATGCCGACCTGGTCGAGCAGCGCGAGCGCCTCCTCGCGCTTGTGGTCTGCCGCGCGGCGCCAGGTGGAGAACAGCCTGTGGTCGTGCGACAAGAGCGCCATCTGCACGTTCTCGACCACGGTGAGCGAGGCGAAGGTCTCGGCGATCTGGAAGGTGCGGCCCACGCCCAGGCGCCAGATCTCGCGCGGCTTCTTGCCGACGAGTTCCTCGCCACCCAGCAGGATCGAGCCGCGATCGGCCTTCAGCTGCCCGTTGACCATGTTGAAGGTGGTGGACTTGCCCGCGCCGTTCGGCCCGATGAGCGCCAGCAGTTCCCCCGGCGCGAGATCGAAGCTGATGCCGTCGACAGCCTTCACGCCGCCGAAGGACTTGCCGAGTTCTGCAACTTTGAGGAGGCTCATGCCTTCGCTTCCTTGAGTTCGGCGGCTTCCGCGGCATGCCGCTTGCGGTCGAAGAGCTGCTTGGCGAACCCCGCGATGCCCTGCGGGAACAGCAGCACGAGCAGCAGGATGATGCCGCCCAGCATCGCGCGCCAGTAGTCGGTGTTGCGCGCCACGGTGTCGTGCAGCCAGGTGAAGGTCACGGCGCCGACCACCGGGCCGGCCAGCGTCTGGATGCCACCGAGCAGCACCATCACGAGGCCATCGACCGACTTGCCGACGCTCAGCGATTCCGGCGAGATGCTGCCCTTGGAGAAAGCGAACAACGCGCCCGCCAGACCGGCGGCGATGCCGGCGATCACGAAGGCGGCCCATTGCATGCGCTTGACATCGATGCCGATCGCATCCGCGCGCAGCGCCGAGTCGCGCCCCGCGCGCAGCGTGTAGCCGAAGGGCGAGAACAGCACGCGGCGCAGCCACAGCACGCCCGCGCCGACCAGCAGCAGCGTGAGCCAGTAGTAGGCCCGCTTGTCCGCGAGCCATGCCGACGGCCAGACGCCGGTCAGGCCGTTGCTGCCGCCGGTGAAGCTGTCCCACTGGTAGGTGACGGCCCAGGTGATCTGCGAGAAGGCCAGCGTGAGCATCGCGAGGTAGACGCCCGAAAGGCGCACCGCGAACCAGCCGAAGACGAAGGCGCCGACCGCGGCCACCAGCGGCGCGACGATGAGCGCGAGCTCCATCGGCATGCCGCTCGCGCGCACCAGCAGCGCCGCGCCGTAGGCGCCGAGGCCGAAGTACGCCGCGTGGCCGAAGGAATGCATGCCCGCCGGACCCATGATGAAATGCAGGCTGGTCGCGAACAGAGCGGCGATCATCAGGTCGATCATCAGCACCGTGGTGTAGGGCGAGTCGGCCGTGACCAGCGGCATCGCGGCCAGCACCAGACCGAACACGCCGGCCGCGACGAGGTAGGTCCTGCTGGGACGGCGCAACGGCTCCTCCTGCATGCCCACGTAGCGGCTCGGCGCCTGCGGCCGGCCCATGAGCCCCCACGGGCGCCACACGAGCACCACCGCCATCACGAGGAAGTCGACCACCAGCGTGAGCTTGGAGAACGAGATGCTGAGGCCGAACACATCGACCACGCCGAGCCAGATGCAGATCGCCTTGATCTCCGCGATCAGCAGCGCGGCAACGTACGCGCCGGGAATCGAGCCCATGCCGCCGACCACCACGACGACGAAGGCGGCGCCGATGGTGTTGAGGTCCATCTCGAGCGTGGCCGGTTCGCGCGGCAGTTGCAGCGCGCCGCCGAGCCCCGCCAGCAATGCGCCGAGCGCGAACACCGCCGTGAAGAGCCACGCCTGATTCACGCCGAGCGCGCTGACCATCTCGCGGTCCTGGGTCGCGGCGCGCACCAGCGTGCCGAAGCGCGTGCGCGTCAGCAGCATCCACACGAGGCCGAGCACCACCGGCCCGACGACGATCAGGAACAGGTCGTACGAAGGAAACTGGCGCCCGAGGATCGACACCGATCCCGCGAGCCCCGGCGCGCGCGGGCCGAGCAGTTCGTCCGGCCCCCAGAGCCACAGCACCGCGTCCTTGATGACGAGCACGAGCGCGAAGGTCGCGAGCAGCTGGAAGAGCTCCGGCGCCTTGTAGATGCGGCGCAGCAGCACCACCTCGATCAGCGCGCCGAGCACGCCGACCGCGAGCGCCGCGAGCACCAGCGCAGGCCAGAAGCCGAGGCCGCCGCCCAGCCGGTCGACCAGCGTATAGGCCACGTAGATGCCGACCATGAAGAACGAGCCATGCGCGAAGTTCACGATGCGCGTGACGCCGAAGATCAGCGACAGACCCGCCGCGACGAGAAACAGCGACGACGCGCTCGCCAGCCCGTTGAGAAGCTGGACGATGAAACCGGAAAAGCTCATGACCCGTTCGCCTCAGTTGCTCAGTCAGCCCGGCCCTTCTTGATCTCGGCAGCGGAAGGCTGGTACTTCGCATCCGCGCCGTCGAGGTAGACGTAATCGACCATCACACCCTTGCCGCCTTCGTTCTTGGTGCGGCCGACGAACGCGCCCATGGTGGACTGGTTGTCTTCCGGGCGATAGGTGATCTTGCCGAACGGCGTGTCCACCTGCAGGCCCTTGAAGGCCGCGACCAGCTTTTCAGGCTCGGTGCTCTTGGCCTTCGCGATGCCCGCGGCAGCCGACTTGACCATCGTGTAGCCCACCACCGAGCCGAGGCGCGGATAGTCCTTGAACTTGGCCTGGTAGGCCTGTTCGAACTTCTTGTGCTCCGGCGTGGTGATGCCGTACCACGGGTAGCCGGTCACGATCCAGCCGGTGGGCGCTTCGTCCTTCAGCGGGTCCATGTACTCGGGCTCGCCGGTCAGCACGCTGACCACGTCGCGGTCCTTGAACAGGCCGCGCGTGTTGCCCTCGCGCACGAACTTCGAGAGGTCGGCGCCGAAGAGCACGTTGAAGATCGCATCGGGCTTGGCATCGGCGAGCGCCTGCACCACGCTGCCGGCATCGACCTTGCCGAGCGGCGTGGCCTGTTCGGCGACGAACTCCACATCGGGCTGCGCAGCCTTGAGCAGCTGCTTGAACGCCGCGACTGCCGACTGGCCGTACTCGTAGTTGGGGTAGACCACCGCCCAGCGCTTCTTCTTGAGCTTGGCCGCCTCGGGCACCAGCATCGCAGCCTGCATGTAGGTGCCGGGACGCAGGCGCACGGTGTAGGCGTTGCCGCCCTGCCAGGTGAGCTTGTCGGTCAGCGGCTCGCCGGCGAGGAAGAAGAACTTCTTTTGCTTGGCGAAGTCGGCGACGGCGAGGCCGGTGTTCGACAGGAAGGTGCCCGCCAGGATGTCGACCTTCTCGCGCGACACCAGCTCTTCGGCCACGCGCACCGCATCGCCGGGGTTGGCGTTGTCGTCGCGGCTGACGAGCTCGATCTTCTTGCCGTTGACGCCGCCTTGCGCGTTGATCTCGTCGATCGCGAGCTCCATGCCCTTCTTGTAGGGCTCGAGGAAGGCGGGCTGGGCCTTGTAGCTGTTGATCTCGCCGATCTTGATCACGCCCTGCGCATGCGCGGGAACGAGTGCGGTGACGAGCGTGGCGACGGCAGCCGCGGTGAAGGCGAAACGCAGTGGGGTCATCGGGAACTCCTCGAGGTCGATTGCAAAGAAACGAATGGTGGCATGCGGCTCAACGGAGGCCGTCGACGCCCTTGATCTCGGACACTTGCAGGCCGCCGATGCGCGGCAGCGGACGGCCGCTGTCGGTCACCGCGACCGCGACGACGATCTCGTTGGCGCGCGGCGCATCCGACACGCGCGCTTCGACCGCGTCGAAATGGCTGCGCACGAAGGCGGCGTCCTTGTGGCCCAGCGGCACGTCGATCGCGGTGCCGAGCGTGCCGCGCTTCTTGGCCGAGGGCACGAGCGCTGCGCCCTTCTCCACCGCCGCGCGCAGCGGTGCGCCGAGCTTGGGATGCAGGATCGCCGCAGCATGTTCGAGCTCGCCGGCCTCGCCGACGATCGCGGCCTTGCCGTAGCTTTGCGCCTGGCCGGGTTCGATGCCGAGCGCGGCGACCGCCTTCCGGCCGAGCAAGGCACCGAGTTCTTCGCCGATGTCGATGAGCTCGTCGAGCGATTCGCTGTAGCGGCCCGCGTACGGATTCTCGATCACGGCGATGGCGACGGCGCGGCGCGTCGGCGGCTCGATGGTCTTGCCCATTTCCTTGCGGGTCTCATCGACCTGGATGACGAGCTTGCGGATGTTGGCGGTCATGGTTTTCTTCCTTGTGTCTCTTGGATGCGGAACGGCGCGCTCAGCGCAGGCCATCCCATTTGCTGATGTCTTCGGCACGCAGACCACCGACGCGGTCGTGCACGCGGTAGCCGGTGCTCATCGCGAGGATGAAAACGATCTCGTCGGCCGCCGGTGCACCGGGCACACGCACTTCGAAGGCATCGAACTGGCCGCGCACGTAGCTGGCATTGATGTTGGTCAGCGGCACGTCGAGCGTGGCGCCGGGCGCGCCGACCTTCTTGGTGGACGGCACGATCGCGAGCGCATTGCCGGGCTGGCCGGTCTTTTTGGCGCCGGGCCGCCCCAAGGCAAAAGCGGCCCCCTCGGGGGGCAGCGAGGACACGGAGTGCCGAGCGTGGGGGCTCGCATCCTCGGCCTTGCCCTGGCGGTACGCATCGCGGTCGCCTTTCCAGCCGAGCAGCTCGCGCATCGCATAGCCGCCGGGCACGTGCCACAGCGCGCCGTGCTCGAGCTCGCCGGCCGCGCCGACGATCGCGCCCTTGCCGTAGGTGGCGATCCGTTCGACCGGCACGTCCATCGCGGCGCGCAGCCGGTGCGCCATCTCGAGGCCCACTGGATCGAGCAGCTTCATCATCGGAAGGATGTCGGGCTCGTAGCGGCCCGCGAAGGGATTGGTCAGCACCGCGGCGATCGCGCCACGCACCAGCGGCGTCGCGGCGCGGGGTCCGAACTCATGGTGGATGGTCTCGACCTGGGTGAAGACACGGCGTATATCGATCATGAAAACAAGTCCTGCTTTTCGTTAAGCAAATACTGAACCAACTGCATCGCCGGCGCCAGCGGCCGCCCTCTGCAGCGGCAGTGCCGTCGCCCGCGAGCTTAAGGGCTGAACCAGGCGCCATTGCCCCTGGCAAACCAGCACCGCCGACGCCACCAGACCCATGCGCTGCAAGGCCTCGGCACGTGCAACGCCCGCATCCAGTGCGCGCTGCACCTGGGCGGGCGCGAGGGCCTCGACGTCGCGCGTGACGAGCAGATCGCGAAGGTCGCTGTCGTCCTTGCATTCGTTGGCCGGAAGACGGTGGATGCCACGGTCCTCGACGTTCACCGCGTTCGCGATCACGGTCGCTGCGGCATCGGCTTCGGCCGCCGTGGCGGCGAGCACGGTCACGCTGTCCGCGATGCCGAGCGAGAAGCTGCGCCCGCGCCAGCCGCTGGTCGCGACGCCGCGCACCGGCATGTCCGCAGTGACCTCGAACTGGCCGTCGGTCGCGAGCGGACCGGTGTCGCGCAGATCGAATCGCGCGAGGTCCGCGAACAGCCCGACGCGCACCGAATGGCCCGGCGCGAGATGGAGCGCGATGTCGCCGCCGTTGTTGATCCATGCGCGCTCGATGCCCGGGCGATGAAAGAAGGCGATGAGTTCCTGCGCGACCGCCCCCGCCACCGCGGCCATCGGCGTGATGAAGCCGGCGCTGAACGGCGCGCAGGCCTGCCACATGCGTTGCGCGATGGGTCCGCGAAGCGGGCATTGCGCATCGACCGGCTGGCGCAGCAGGGCGAGCTCGCCGACGAGCTCATCGAGCACGGTGCCAAAGCGCCGCCACGCGAGCTCGTGCGCCACCGCCACTTCCACCGCATCGCCATGCGCTTCGGCCACGATGTCGATGGGGCCGTGATTCAGATGCCAGCGGCCACCATCGAGCGCGGTGCGTCGTGCGCTCATCATCAACCCAGCATGGGAGGTTGGCCGAGCGGCCACGGATTGGCCGCGTCGATGCGCTGCCACTGGCGCGCGAGCGGCGCGCCATCGTTGTGCCAGGCGCCGCGCGCCAGCGCCTGCTCGATCGAGAACACATGCTCCATGTGGCCGCCGAGCGCCTCGTAGTCGCCGCGCCGCATGCTGAACTCGATCGGCGCAACGATCGCCGGCGTCGGCACGGTGCCGAAGCTGTTGTCGGGCATGCGCATCACGTCGACCATCACCGTGATGCCGCCGCCGGGCCACACGTAGGCCGGCGCGCCGCCGCAGGTCACGTTGACCAGCGCGCGCTTGATGGCGCGCGTGAGCAGCACCGGGTTCTCGGTCACGCCCGCGCGCAGGCTGCCGCCGGCGCCACCCAGGAACAGCACGGTGCACAGCGAGGGCTCGCAGTTCTCGCCGATGCGGTCGACGATGCGGCGCACTTCCTCGGGCATCTCCTGCTCGACGGGGTGCAACTGCTCGTCGAGCACGTACCACTGCGCATGCTCGCCGGTGGTCGAGGTCATCAGGAGCTTGAGGCCCGGGCGCGCGACGCCCTCTTCCCAGCCTTCGATGATCGACAGCGGATCGCTGATGTCGGTGCCGCCCCATCCGGTGCCCGGATTCGCGACCTGGAAGTAGCGCCCCGGCGTCGATTTGCGCCCGCGCATCCGGATGCCCGAGGCCGGCATGTCGAGGCAGCGCCCGGCCTGGTGCTCGGTGAGCACGCCGGTGATGTGGTCGTCGACCACCACGACCTCGTCCGCATGGCCGAAGAGCTGGCGCGCGAAGATGCCGATCGCCGCCGAGCCGCAGCCCACGCGCATGCGCTGCTCCAGGACGCCGTTGACGATCGGCGCGCGGCCGGCCTGGATCACCATGCTGGCGCCGCCGTCGATCACGCATTCGACCGCCTTCTTGTTGCCGAGCAGCTGCATCAGCTCCGCGGTCATGCGGCCTTCCTTCTTGCTGCCGCCGGTGAGGTGGTGCACGCCGCCGAGCGAGAGCATCTGCGAGCCGTATTCGGCGGTGGTGACATGGCCGACCACCTCACCCTTGTAGCGGACGTTCGCCTGCTCGGGACCGAGGAAGCGGTCGGTGTCGATCTTCACCTTGAAGCTGCAGTAGCTGAAGATGCCCTCGGTCACCACGGTGACCATGTCCACACCCTGGGCCTTGGACGCGACGATGAAGGGCGCGGGCTTGTAGTCGGGGTAGGTGGTGGACGAGCCCACGCCGGTCACAAAGACCTCGTCGGTATGGAGGAGATCGCCGTTCCAGTCCGGCGACTTTTCGCCGGCGCCCGCATCGCCGGCGGCCTCGGCGCCGGCCTGCGCGAAGGGCACGAGCACCGGCGTGTCGCCGGACAGCTCGCGGCGCAGCAGCACCACCGGATCGATCCGCACCAGCACGCCCTCGCGGTTCGCGTAGCGGTCGCAGGCACCGGTGCGCCCCTCGGAAATCTGGCACAGCACGGGGCAGGCATTGCACTCGACCTTGCTCGCGCTCATGCGCTCGTTGCGCAGCGGCGAGCGGCCGGTGGCCTCGGGCAGCACGGGCATGTCCATGCCGGGCAGTCCGTCTGTTTTCGTGTGTTCGGTCATCGCGGGCTTCTCTTGAAAATCAGGCCGGCGGGAGTGCAACAACCGTGCCCGATACCCGCTTGTGCCGAAGGTGGCGTTTGTGTAGCATTCCCTAAACTTTCATGTGGCAAACACTACATTGAAGGTCAATGTAGCAAACGGGCCCGATGCTTGCAATGGTGTTTTCGTGAGCCTTGCCCGCGAGCCGACGGGCGTCGCCGACAATAGAGGGTTCGCTTCTTTTCAGTCCTTCACCATTTCCGACCCTTATGAGTGCATTCAGCGAAGAACGAGTGTTGAGCGTCCACCACTGGACCGACCGGCTGTTCACCTTCACGACCACGCGCGACCCGGCGCTGCGTTTCTCCAACGGCCACTTCACGATGATCGGGCTGAAGGTCAACAACAAGCCGCTGCTGCGCGCCTACAGCATCGTGAGCCCCAACTACGAGGAGCACCTCGAGTTCCTGAGCATCAAGGTGGAAGAAGGGCCGCTCACCTCGCGGCTGCAGCACATCCAGGTGGGCGACACCGTCATCGTCGGCCGCAAGCCCACGGGCACGCTGCTCATCGACTACACGCTGCCGGGCAAGCGCCTGTACCTGTTCGGCACCGGCACCGGGCTGGCACCGTTCATGAGCATCATCCGCGACCCCGAGACGTACGAGAAGTACGAAAAGGTCATCCTGGTGCACGGCGTGCGCCAGGTGGACGAGCTGGCCTATCACGACCTGGTGATCGACCACCTGCCCAAGCATGAATTCCTCGGCGAGATGGTCGAGAAGCAACTGCTCTACTACCCGACGGTGACGCGCGAGGAGTTCCGCAACATGGGCCGCATCACCGACCTGATCGAGAGCAACAAGCTCACCGACGACCTCGGCCTGCCACCGCTCAACCCGGCCGAAGACCGCGTGATGCTCTGCGGCAGCCCGGGCCTTCTTGTCGACTTGAAGCACATCCTCGAGGGACGCGGCTTCAAGGAAGGCAATACGAGCACCCCCGGCGACTACGTGGTGGAACGCGCCTTCGCCGAAAAGTAAATCGTCTGCCGCGAATGTCCGAGCGCAAGGCCACGACCGCCCGCCCCCAGCGCCGCACCGGCGTACGCGAAGCCGCGGCGCAGGCCACGCGCGAGAGCATCCTGCGCGCGGCGACGAAGGTGTTCGCCAGGTACGGCTACGACGGCGGCAGCGTCGAGAAGATCTCGAAGGCCGCGAAGTCGTACGACCGGATGATCTACTACTACTTCGGCAGCAAGGAAGGCCTCTTCATCGCGGTGCTCGAAGGCATCTACCGGCGCATGGACGAAGCCGAGGCGGCGCTGGACCTCGACGCCTCGCGGCCGGTGGAAGCGCTCACCGCACTGATCCGGTTCGTGCTCGGCTACTACCGCAAGAACCCCGACTTCGTCACGCTGCTCAACACCGAGAACCTGCACAAGGGTCGGCACATCGCGAAGTCGCTGCGCGCGCGCGAATACTCGTCGCAGGCGATCTCGATCATCCGCGAGATCATGGCCAGCGGCGTCGCGCAGGGCCTGTTCCGCGCCGACGTGGCACCGCGCGACCTCTACCTGCTGATCGCGTCGACCGGCTACTTCTACATGTCGAACCGGCACACGCTCACCGCCTTCCTCGGCGAGCCGCTCGAAACGCAGGAAGCCGTCGCGCATTGGGAAGACTTCGTGATCGAGACCGTGCTGCGCACGGTCGATGCCGGAGCCCCTGACGAAGCATCAGTTTCACCTCACGATCAGGAACAGAAATGGCAGAAGTCGCAAGCACCGCAAAGTCAGGCAAGGTCGTCATCCGGAACATAGGTCTGCTGCTCTCGGGCGACATCGACAAGCCGATCCTCGATGCCGACACCATCGTCGTCAACGACGGGCTGATCGTCGCGGTCGGCAAGGAGAAGGACTGCGACACCGAAGGCGCGAAGACCCTCATCGACGCGAAGAAGACCTGCGTCGCGCCGGGACTGATCGACAGCCACGTGCACCCGGTCGCGGGCGACTGGACGCCGCGCCAGAGCCAGCTCAACTGGATCGAGTCGAGCCTGAACGGCGGCGTGACCACCATGATCTCCGCCGGCGAGGTGCACTACCCCGGCCGGCCCAAGGACATCGTGGGCCTGAAGGCGCTGGCCATCACCGCACAGCGCGCCTTCGACGCCTTCCGCCCGGCCGGCGTGAAGGTGCTGGCCGGCGCGCCGGTCATCGAGAAGGGCATGGTCGAGAGCGATTTCAGGGAACTCGCCGAAGCCGGCGTCGGCCTGCTCGGCGAAGTCGGGCTGGGCTCGGTGAAGGCCGGCTACGAGGCCAAGGAGATGGTCGCCTGGGCGCGCAAGTACGGCATCCAGAGCACCATCCACACCGGCGGGCCGTCGGTGCCGGGTTCGGGCTACATCGACAAGGACACGGTGCTGGAGGCCGACGCCGACATCATCGGCCACATCAACGGCGGCCACACCTCGCTGCCGGAGGCGCATGTGTGCGAGCTGTGCGAGAAGAGCTCGCGCGGCATCGAGATCGTGCACAACGGCAACGAGCGCACCGCCGTGGCCGCGGCCAGGGCGGCGATCGACCTGAAGTGCCCGCACCGCGTGATCCTCGGCACCGACGGGCCGGCGGGATCGGGCGTGCAGCCGCTGGGCATCCTGCGGATGGTGTCGCTGCTGTCGTCGTTCGCGAACATCCCGGCCGAGCTGGTGTTCTGCTTCGCCACCGGCAACACGGCGCGCATGCGAAATCTGAACTGCGGCCTGATCGAGGCGGGCCGCGCGGCCGACTTCGTGTTCCTGGATCGCGCACAGCACACCGCCGGCAAGACCCTGCTCGAAAGCGTGCAGCTCGGCGACATCCCCGGCGTGGGGATGGTGATGATCGACGGCATCGTGCGCTGCGGCCGCAGCCGCAACACGCCGCCGGCCACCGAAGTTCCAGAGGTGGTTTCAGGCGCGCACTGAGGCGCCTCTCCCCCTGTTCAGTGCTCGCGCGCGGCCCGGAAGACGAAGTACCGGGCCGAGAGGAAGTTCACCACCAGCCCGGCCCCGCTTCCGACCGCCACGCCGAGCGCCGGACCCCACGAGCCGCTGACCCAGTGCAGCGTGAGCACGTAGGCCGCGTAGTTGACCAGCGCGCCGCCGAGCATCGTCAGCATGTAGTGCGCATATTCGCGCACGATCGAGGCGCCTGACTGGCGCGCGCGGAAGGTGTAGTGCCGGTTGAGCAGCCAGGTGGCGGTCGCAGCCGCGATCCAGGACAGCACCCGCCCGCCATACCAGCCCAGATGCGGCGATGCGAGGTAGAGCACGCCCACGTCGACGACGAAGCCGATCGCACCGACGACCGCGAAGGCCAGGAACTCCTTGCCGATCTTCATGGCTGCACGCGGTGCCGCACGCCCGGGATCGAGAGGTAGCGCAGCCGCTTGGCCTCCTGCCGGCCGATGGTCACGGTGTGCAGCACGATGCCGCAGACGAAGGACAGCATCGCCATCAGCATGGTGCCGGTCACGAGCACGGCGGTCGGAAAGCGCGGGACCAGGCCGGTCTGGAGGTAGGTGACGACCAGCGGCTCGGCCAGCACGAGCGAGATCAGCACCAGCACGGCCGCCACGCTGCTGAAGAACTGCAGCGGCCGTTCGCTCACGAACAGCTTGAAGATGGTCCGCAGGATGCGCCAGCCGTCGCGGTAGGTCGACAGCTTGCTCTCGGAGCCCTCGGGGCGCGAACGGTAGAGCCCCGGCACTTCCGCGAAGGGCATGCGCAGTTCGAGCGCATGCACCGTGAGCTCGGTCTCGATCTCGAAGCCCTTCGACACCGCGGGGAACGACTTGGCGTAGCGCCGCGAAAACACGCGATAGCCCGAGAGCATGTCCTGAAGGCGCCCGCCGAAGAGGCGCGCGACCGCGCCGGTCAGCAGGCGGTTGCCGAAGCGGTGGCCCGGGCGATAGGTCTGCGAATCGTCGCCCGCGTCGACGCGCGAGCCGACCACCATGTCGAGGTTGCCTTCGACCATCCGGTCGATGAGGCCGCGCACGCCGCCGAGGTCATAGGTCGCATCGCCGTCGACCATGACGTAGATATCCGCCTCGACGTCCGCGAACATGCGGCGCGCGACGTTGCCCTTGCCGCGCAGCGGCACGTGGGTGACGAAGGCGCCGTGCGCGCGCGCCACGGCCGCCGTGTCGTCGGTCGAGTTGTTGTCGAACACATGGATCTCGGCCTCGGGCAGTGCCGCGCGGAATTCGTCGATCACCTGCCCGATCGCCAGCGCCTCGTTGAAGCACGGGATCACTGCGGCAATGCGCAGCGGTGGCAGATCAGGGTGTTCTGTCATTTCGATACTGGCGAATGCGATAGGCCTTTGCATTGTCTTTCTCGTACATGAGCGCGAATTGCTCGTGGAAGCCCGGCTGGGCCTCGAGGTAGGTCGCCGTGGGCAGCGACACGGCGATGGCCTCGAAGCCCTTCTCGGCAAGCTTTCGCGCATAGTCCGCGGGCGGGAAGAGGATGAAGTCCGAGTAGCGCCACGGCCCGATCGTGTCGCCCCAGACCGGGCTCGGCCCGTAGTAGGTCGCCTCGCTCAGCGCGATCTGGTAGACGTGGCCCGTCGCATGCTCGCGCAGGTAATTCATCACCGCGTAGCCCGGCACGTTCTTGCGCAGGAAGGCTTCGCGCTGCTGTGGCGTGACCGCGATCATCGACACCTTTTCGCGCGTCTTGTGAAAGACAAGGCCTACGCCGGCTGCCAGCAACAGGATGGCGAACCAGCGGCCTGCACGGTCGAGTCCACCGCTGCGGTCGTGCTCGGGCATCTTCCGGCGCAGCCTGGCGGCAATGCCGCCGAACACCGTCTGCCAGCCCACCGCGGCCGTCAACGCGAAGAGCGGAAAAGCCGAGGTCAGGTAGCGCGGATAGCGCGAGGTCAGGCTCCAGACGAAGAGCGAGTAAAGGCAGAACACCGCAGCGGCCCGCAAGGCGGCGGAGCGCTTCCAGTGCGCGCTGAAGGGCACGGCCAGCAACGCCCAGATGAGCGGGCTCGGCAGCGCGGCGTGGTCGCGCACGTCCTGCAATTGCAGGCGATAGTCCGCGGCGTTCCAGTTGGTGAAGCCGAAGACGCGCGCGCCGATCGGGTTGAAGGGGTCGCCGGTCATGATCGCATTGCGCGCGTACCAGTACACGCAAGGGATCAGGAAGCACAGCAGCGCCAGCGCCAGCACGCGCGGACGGCGCTCGTGCCAGAGAACGAACACACCGACGAGCGGCAGCACCGTGAGCGCCTGGTACTTGGACCCGGCCGCGATGCCGAGAAAGAAGGCCGCGAGCGCGAGCCAGCGTGAACCATGGGGCGGCGGCGCTTCGCGCCACCACCACAGCGCCGCGCAGGCCGCGAGCACGAAGAGCGCCACGCTGGTGTCGATGAGCGCGCCCGTGTAGTCGCCCATGGCGAGCCAGATCGCCGCGCCCACGCAGGCCACCACGCGGTTGACGTGCAGCACGCCGAGGCGATAGACGATCAGCACCGAAGTCCAGCCCGCAAGCGCATTGATCAAGTGCGGAAAGACGTCGTTGCCGACCATCAGCGCGCCGGCATAGAGCAGGTTGTAGTTGTACGGGAACCAGGGATAGCGCAGCCACTCGTAGACGCCGAGCCTGCCGCTGCCCGCAACCTCGCGGGCGTACGGCAGGTGGTACATCAGTTCGTCGAACGCGGCCGGCGGCGCGAGCGGCGCGGCCAGCGTGGTGACCGCAACCAGCGCGAGCGCGATCATCCCCATCTTCTCGAGCCACGACAGCGCGGGCGGCACCTCGCGCATGCGCAACTGCCGCAGCCACGCCGGAAGCTGCGCAATCGCCACGGCGACGCCGAGCGCGACCATCGTCACCACGACCGTGGGCGTGAACCGGCCCGCGATGCCGAAGGCCTGGAAGAGGCAGATGAAGATGCCGAGGCCGGTCGTGACGGCCATCGCGGCCTCGAGCCAGACGTCGCTGCGCACGGGCGTGCCGAAGCGCGCGAGCACCGCCCGCCCCAAGCCCCAGCAACTGGCGACGAAAACGGCCAGCGCCGCGTAATGCGCGGCTGCAAAGATGATCATTAGGCTCGCCCCCAGGCTGCGCGCACTTCGTGTCGCTTCGCCAACCCCCTACCGGGGGCGCTGCCGGTGGCCCGGCAAAGCCGGTTCCACGGCAGCCTGCGAACGGGCGCGCGCTTCGCGCCGCCAAGAACAGGAACGGTCATCCTAGGTTCGAAGCCAGCAATCGCTGCAGGTCCGCCTCGCTTTGCTTGCGGCGCGCGGCCTGGTCCTGCAACTGGTCATGCCCGATTTTGCCGACGTTGAAGTAGGTCGCGTCGGGATGGCTCAGGTAGAAGCCGCTCACGCTCGCGGCCGGCAGCATCGCCAGGCTTTCGGTCAGCGTCATGCCGATCTCGGCGCAGTTCAGCAGTTCGAACATCGGCTGCTTCACGCTGTGGTCGGGGCAGGCCGGATAGCCCGGCGCCGGGCGGATGCCGCGGTACTTCTCGGCGATCATCTCGTCGTTGCCCAGCGACTCGTCGGGCGCGTAGCCCCACAGGTCGGTCCGCACGCGATGGTGCATCGCCTCGGCGAAGGCCTCGGCCAGCCGGTCGGCCAGCGCCTTGAGCATGATCGCCGAATAGTCGTCGAGGTCGTCGATGAAGTACTTCTCCTTCTTGTCGACGCCGATGCCGGCGGTCACCGCGAACAGGCCCACGTAGTCCTTCAGGCCGCTCTCGCGCGGCGCGACGAAATCGGCGAGGCAGCGGCTCGGGCGCATCACGCCATCGACCATCTGCTTCTCGGTCTGCTGGCGCAGGCCCCACCAGGTGAGGGCGGCCTCGGCGCGCGACTCGTCGGTGTAGAGCGTGATGTCGTCGTCGTTCACGGTGTTCGCCGGCCAGAAGCCGACCACGCCGCTCGCGGTGAGCCAGCGGCCTTCGATCAATCGCTTGAGCATGCGCTGGCCGTCGCCGTACACGCGCACCGCCTCGGTGCCGACGATCTCGTCTTTCAGGATCGCGGGGAAAGGCCCGGCCAGGTCCCAGGTCTGGAAGAACGGCCCCCAGTCGATGTACTTCGCGAGCTCGCTCAGGTCGAAGTTGCGGAACACCCGGCGGCCGGTGAACTTCGGCACCGGCGGCACGTAGCCCGACCAGTCGATCGGCGTCTTGTTGGCGCGCGCCTTCGCGAGCGGCCACAGCGGCACCTGCTTCTTGTTGGCGTGCAGTTGCCGGACCTTCTCGTAGTCGACGTTGATCTCGTCGATGTAGCTCGCCGCCTGCTCCGACAACAGCGACTGCGCCACGCTGACGCTGCGCGAGGCGTCGGGCACGTAGACCACCGGGCCCTCGTAGTTGGGCGCGATCTTCACCGCGGTGTGCACGCGGCTGGTGGTCGCGCCGCCGATCAAGAGCGGGATCTTGCGCACGCGGAAGTGGTCGTCCTTCTGCATCTCGCCGGCCACGTACTGCATCTCCTCGAGGCTCGGCGTGATCAGGCCCGACAGGCCCACGATGTCCGCGCCCTCGACCTTGGCGCGCGCGAGGATCTCGTGGCACGGGACCATCACGCCCATGTTCACCACCTCGAAGTTGTTGCACTGGAGCACGACCGTGACGATGTTCTTGCCGATGTCGTGCACGTCGCCCTTGACGGTGGCGATGATGATCTTGCCCTTGGTCCGCACGTCGCGGCCGGCGGCTTCGTCCTGGCGCTTTTCTTCCTCGATGTAGGGGATGAGGTGCGCCACGGCCGACTTCATCACGCGGGCCGACTTCACCACCTGCGGCAGGAACATCTTGCCCTGGCCGAAGAGGTCGCCCACGATGTTCATGCCGTCCATCAGCGGACCTTCGATCACGTGCAGCGGGCGGCCGCCCTTGGCGATCATCGCCTGGTAGGCCTCCTCCGTGTCCTCCACGATGAAGTCGGTGATGCCGTGCACCATCGCGTGCGACAGCCGCTGCTGGACCGACACCGGATGCTCCGCCGTGCCGCGCCATTCGAGCTTCTTGCCTTCGTCCTTGGCGCCGCTCTTGGCGCTTTCCGCAACTTCGACCAGCCGCTCACCGGCATCGGGACGGCGGTTGAGCACCACGTCCTCCACGCGCTCGCGCAGCTCGGGCTCGAGGTCGTCATAGACGCCGACCATGCCAGCGTTGACGATGCCCATGTCCATGCCCGCCTTGATCGCGTGGTACAGGAACACCGTGTGGATCGCTTCGCGCACCGGGTCGTTGCCGCGGAAGCTGAAGCTCACGTTCGACACGCCGCCCGACACCTTCGCGCCCGGCAGGTTCTGCTTGATCCAGCGCGTGGCCTCGATGAAGTCGACCGCGTAGTTGTTGTGCTCCTCGATGCCGGTGGCGATCGCGAAGATGTTGGGGTCGAAAATGATGTCCTCGGCCGGGAAGTCGACCTCGTCGACCAGGATGCGGTAGGCGCGCTCGCAGATCTCGATCTTGCGCTCGTAGGTGTCGGCCTGCCCCTTCTCGTCGAAGGCCATCACCACCGCCGCCGCGCCGTAGCGGCGCAAGAGGCGCGCGTGCTGCCTGAACTGGTCGACGCCCTCCTTCATGCTGATCGAGTTGACGATGCCCTTGCCCTGGATGCAGCGCAGGCCGGCCTCGATCACCTCCCACTTGGAACTGTCGATCATGATCGGCACCCGCGCGATGTCGGGCTCGCTCGCGATCAGGTTCAGGAAGCGCACCATCGCGGCCTTGCTGTCGAGCATGGCCTCGTCCATGTTGATGTCGATCACCTGCGCACCGTTCTCGACCTGCTGGCGCGCGACGGCCAGCGCGTCCTCGAACTGGCCGTTGAGGATCATCCGCGCGAAGGCCTTGGAACCGGTGACGTTGGTGCGCTCGCCGATGTTGACGAACAGTGCGCCCTCCCCGATCTGCACCGGCTCCAGGCCGGAAAGCTTCATGGGAGGAACGAGGATGGAAGAGGATTCGGAAGACATGCGCTCACCTGCGGAAACGAAATCAGGCGAGCGTCGTTGAACCCAAGCCTGACGCCTCGCCCTCGCGCGCAGCGCGAGGGGCGGTGGCGCTGCAACGCTCCTTGGGGAGCGCGGATTTTACGCCGGCTGGGCTTCTCCGGTCGCCGCTGCGGGCAGGCCGAACACCATGTCGAACGCCCAGTTGAAGACGAAGGTGTAGACGAGGAAGAACACGACGAGCCCCAGGTCCATCATCAGCGCCTCCCACAGGCTCACGTTCAGCCACCACGCGAACACCGGCACCAGGAAGGCCACCAGGCCGCCCTCGAAGCCGATCGCGTGCGCGATGCGGCGCCTGACGCTGCGGCCGCGCACCGCCTGGCGGGATTCCCAGCGCTCGAACAGGGCATTGAAGCCCAGGTTCCACAGCACCGCGATGACCGACGCCAGCGCCGCCACCACGCCCGAGTGGCCCATGCCCTGGCCCGACATCAGCGACAGGCCGGCGCTGGCCGCCACGATGGCGATGCCCTCGTAGAGGGTGATATAGACCACGCGACGCTTGAGCCCTTGCATGAAATCGATCCTGTTCTGGTTGCTGTCGGGCTGGACTTTATGTTTCGACGACTGACATATAAAGTCATCTTCTTTCAGTTTCATTGAAAGATCGACGCCATGAGCTTTTCGAGCGAGAACGTGGAGGTCTTCCTGGCGGTCATCGACCATGGCTCGTTCTCGGCCGCCGCGCGGGCGCTGGGCCGGGTGCCGTCGGCGGTCAGCATGGCCATCGCCAACCTCGAGGCGGAGCTCGATCTCCCCCTTTTCGACCGCAGCGGCCGCGAACCGCAGCCGACCGCTGCGGCACGCTCGCTGGAGCCGCAGGCGCGGCTGCTGGCCGCGCAGCTCAAGCAGTTGCAGGTGCAGGCGCTGGCCCTGACCCAGGGGCTCGAGAACCGCCTGACGCTCGCCATCGCCCCTGAGCTGCTGGCCGCGCCCTGGAGCGGCGCATTGGCCGCGCTGGCACAGGAATACCCGCTGCTGGAGGTCGAGGTGCTCGCCGCGCCGCAGGCCGACGCGCTGGCGCTGCTGCACAGCGGGCGCGCGCAGCTCGCGCTGGTCTTCGAGCGGCCCAGCCTCGATGGCCGCGAGGGTTTTCAGGAGGTGGCCAACGACACCATGGTGGCGGTGATGGCGCCCGACCACCCGGTGCTGGCGGCGGCCGGCGGGCGGCTGCGCGAGGCGCACCTGACGACCACGCGGCAGATCGTGGTCGCGGGGCGCGATCTGGCGACCAGCGATCCGCGCTTCGTCTTCGCGCGCCACGTCTGGCGCACCGACAACGCGCTCGCGGCGCTGAGCCTGATCACCGCCGGGCTCGGCTGGGGCTGGCTGCCGCGCAATTTCGCGCGTCCGCATGTCGCGGCGGGTGCGCTGGTCGAGATCCCGTTCGAGAACCTCTCGAACGGACTCGATCTGTGGGTCGACGTGGTGTGGTCCCGCGAGCGCCCGCTGGGACTGGGCGCCCAGCGCTTCGTCGAACTGATCGCGCGCAAGAAGACCTGAACTCGCGAATCAGCGGTCGCCGTGTCCGCGCCCCTGGCCGCGGTCGCCCTGATCGCCGCGGCCGCCGCCCTCGCCATGCCCGCGATGGTTGCCTTGGTCACCACCGCGGCCATGCCCGCCACCCTGATCGCCCCGCGGCTGACCGGCATTCCAATCCGGACGGCCCGGCCCACCCGCGCGGAAGCCGTGATCCGGCGCCGGAGGACGTATCCCGACAGGCGGTGACGGCGGCCGGTGACCCGGATCCACCGGCGGACGGATCCCCATCGGCGGCGCGGGCCTGAAGGCCGCTGCCGGCGGCCGGACCCCTGCGGGCGGGTGGCCACCCGGGCCGAACCCCGGCCAGGGATTCGGCCGCCATGCCGGCACCGGCGCCGGCAGCGGACGCCACCCGGCCACCGGCGGCGGTGGCGGCCTGCCGCCCCACCAGCGCGGCTGGCTGTACCAGGGCCGATCGCGGTAGTAGTCGCCCCAGTAGTTGCCGATCACGAAGGTCACGATCGGCACCCCGATCACCGCGCCATAGGCGGCCAGCGGTACGCGCTGTTCCTCGTAGGCGTAATCGAGGCTGCCCGCATAGGCCCAGCCGCGAAGCCCATCCGGCAACACGACGTCGCACCATCCGAAGCCGGCGGTGCAGCCCATCACCTGCAGCGGCTGGCCCGGCCCCAGCAGCGCGACCAGCGGATAGGCGCTCGAAGGGCCGGCCCGCAGGTTGACGCTGCCCCGCGTGAAGGCCTGTTGTGCCGCCGCAGCGAGCGGAAGCGAGAGTGCGATGGCGCCGATGCCGATCCACCGCCGGGTCAGTTTGTGCATGTATGCGAATCCTTTGCGAAAGCAGGTTAGGTGGGCCGCATTGCCGCTGTCAATCGGACGCGGCCGCCTGCGCCTCCTCAAGCCGCTTCGCGATAGAAGCCGGCGGGATTCAGCCGGCGCCCCGGCACCGGCGACACCGCCTGTCCGATCGCCGCGATGTGCTCGGGCGTGGTGCCGCAGCAGCCACCCACGATGTTGACCAGCCCTTCGGCCGCGAACTCGTGCAAGAGGCGCGAGGTCACCTCCGGCGTCTCGTCGAAGCCGGTCTCGCTCATCGGATTGGGCAGGCCGGCGTTGGGATAGCAGCTGATGAAGGTGTCGTCCGCGACGCGCGCCAGTTCCTGGATATAGGGCCGCATCAGCGCCGCGCCGAGCGCGCAATTGAGGCCGATCGCCAGCGGCTGCGCATGGCGCACGCTGTGCCAGAAGGCGGTCACGGTCTGGCCGCTCAGGATGCGGCCGGAGGCATCGGTCACGGTGCCGCTGATGATGATCGGCAGGCGCTCGCCGCTGGCCTCGAAATACTCGTCGATCGCGAACAGCGCGGCCTTGGCGTTGAGGGTGTCGAAGATGGTTTCGACCAGCAGCACGTCGGCGCCGCCCTGCACCAGCGCCTCGACCTGTTCGTAGTAGGACTCGCGCAGTTCCTCGAAGCTCACGTTGCGCGCGCCCGGATCGTTGACGTCGGGGCTGATGCTCGCGGTCTTCGGCGTCGGGCCGAGCGCGCCGGCCACGAAGCGCGGCTTGTCGGGCGTGCTGAACTTGTCGCAGGCGGCGCGCGCGAGCCTGGCGGATTCGAAATTCATCTCGCGCGCGAGATCGGCCATCTTGTAGTCCTCCTGCGCGATGCGGGTGGCGCCGAAGGTGTTGGTCTCGACGAGGTCGGCGCCGGCAGCCAGATAGCCTTCATGGATGTCGCGGATCACGTCGGGCCGTGTCAGCGACAGCAGCTCGTTGTTGCCCTTCACGTCGCGCGGGAAGTCCTTGAAGCGCTCGCCGCGGTATTGCGCCTCGGTAAGCTTGAAGCGCTGGATCATCGTGCCCATCGCGCCGTCGAGGATGACGATGCGTTGGGCGAGGATCTCGGGCAGCTTCTGGGCGCGGGTGTAGGCGATGGGCTTCATGGACGCGATTGTAGAAAGCGCCCCTTCGCCCGCGACGGCGGCGGGTCTTGTCGCTACGCGCCGAGGATCTCGCGCAGCGCTGCAACGAAGCGCGCGTTGTCGTTGGCGCTGCCGATCGAGACGCGGATGAAGTTCTCGAAGCCCGGCTCCTTCCACGGCTTGACGATGATGCCGCGCGCGAGCAGCGCCTCGTTGACCGGCCCGTTGGGTCGCGCCAGATCGATGAAGAGGAAGTTCGCCGCCGAGGGCGCGATGCGCATGCCGGGCACGGCCATGGCACGCAGCGCGCGTTCCATCGCTTCGCGCTCTTTCACCGTTTCGGCCACCGCCTGCGCCATGAAAGACGTATCGGCCCAGGCCGCCTGCGCGGCGGCCTGGGCGGCCTCGTTGACGTTGAACGGCGTGCGCACGCGATCGAGCCATTGGATCAGCGCGGCGTCCGAAGCGATGCCGTAGCCGACGCGCAGCCCCGCGAGCCCCCAGGCCTTCGAGAAGGTGCGCAGCACGATCCACGGACGCGACTGCTCACGCAGCATCGCCAGCGCGTCGGGGAAGCCGCTCGCGAGGCGGGCGTATTCGTAATAGGCCTCGTCGACGACCAGCAGCGTGCCGGCCGGCGTGGCTTCGAGCAAACGCGCGAAGGCTTTCGCATCGAACATGCAGCCCACCGGGTTCGAGGGATTGGCGATCATCGCCATCTTCGTTCCGCGCGCCAGCGCCTCGCACCAGGCATCGAGGTCGAACGCCAGCGTGGGCGTGAGCGCCAGCAGCTCGACCTGCGCGCCCATCATGCGCGGATAGATCTCGTGCAGGCCGAAGGCCGGCCGCTGGGTGAGCACGCGGTCGCCGGGCGACAGGAAGGCCTGGCAGAGCATCTGCAGGATCGACTCGGAGCCGTTGCCGATGACGATCTGTTCGGCACGCGCCCCCGTGCGCTCGGCGATGGCCGATCGCAGCGCGGTGCAGTTCGCGTCCGGGTACGTGCCCACGCGCAGCGCGAGATCGGCCAGGGCACGGCCCACCAGCGGGCTCGCGCCGAAGGGGTTCTCGTTGCTCGCAAGACGCGCGATGTCCAGGACGCCATAGCGCGAGCGCACGGCTTCCGACGACAGGCCGGCGTTGTAGGGCGGCAGCCCCGGCACTTCGGGACGGACGAGTTCCTGGATGGCGGATGCGTTCATGGGTGGAGAGCCTTTGCGAGCGTTCAGGACCGGCGCGCTTCGACGAACTGCAGCACCGCTTCGAGCATGCGTCGCACATGCGGCTGCACGCGCGCCGCGACCTCTGGCAGGTAGTCGAAGGGCAAGGCCTCCTGCATGTAGCTGCACTGCGTCATCTCGAGCTGCACCGCATGCACGCCCTCTGCCGGCTGGCCGTGGTGGCGCGTGATGTAGCCGCCGGTGAAGCGGCCGTTGAGCACGCTGGTGAAGCCGCTCGCTTGCTTCGCGATGCCGAGCAGGGTCTGGGCGAGCGCCGGATCGCAGCTCGCACCCTGCGCGGTGCCGAGATTCAGATCGGTCAGCCGGCCTTCGAAGAAGCGCGGCAGCACCGAGCGGATCGAGTGCGCATCCCACAGCGCCGCGATGCCGTGCTGCGCCTTGATGCGCGCCAGCTCTTCGGCGAGCTGCCGGTGATAGGGCTGCCAGATGGCTTCGCGGCGCGCGGCGATCTCGGCCTCGTCCGGAACGTCGCCGGCGGCATAGAGCGGCGTGTCGTCGAAGGTGTCGACCGGGCAGAGGCCGGTGACGCTCTGGCCCGGATAGAGGCTCGCGCCATCCGGCGGCCGGTTCAGGTCGACCACATAGCGCGAGTGCGTCGCGACCAGCACCGAGGCGCCCAGTTCGTCGGCGAAATCGTAGAGGCGTTCGAGGTGCCAGTCGGTGTCGGGCACCTGCCGGGCTTCGTCGGTCAGGCGTGCCGCGAGCTGCGGCGGAACATGCGTGCCGACGTGCGGCATCGAGATCAGCAGCGGGCGTGTCCCGCGGCGGAAGCGGAACGGCGGTTCGGTGGTGGTGAAAGGCATGGGATCAGTCCTTGGCAAGAAGTTGGCTGCGTACCGCCACGAAAGCGGCGGCCGCCTCGCGGTGCAGCGCGTGGCGGGCCGAAGTGACGCGCGGCTGGCCGCCGACGAACACCGCATCGAGCGCACAGCTGCGATGGCTCGCGAACACATGCGACGACAGCATCTCCGGCGCCGCGAGCCCCTGCAGCGCGACGTGCGATGCATCGAGAACCACGAAGTCGGCCTGCTGCCCCACCGCAAGCCCGCCAACCGGACGGCCCGCGGCCTGCGCGCCACCCTGTAGCGCGGAAAGCGTCAGCGCGGTCGCGACCTCGCGATGCACGGCATCGGCGCCCACGTTGCGTTGGCGTGTGGAGAGGCGCTGGCCGTACTCCAGCATCATCAGTTCCTCGGCCGCGTTCACGCAGGCATGGCTGTCGGAGCCCACGCCCCAGCGGCCGCCGGCCGCGCGCCACGCATTGAAGTCGAAGATGCCGTCGCCGAGATTGGCCTCGGTGGTCAGGCACAGGCCCGCGACCGCGCCGCTGGCCGCCGCACGCCGGTATTCGTCGGCATCCATGTGCGTCGCATGGACGAGGCACCAGCGCGCATCGACCGGCGCGTGGTCGAGCAGCCAGGCCACTGGACGCTGGCCGCTCCAGGCGAGGCAGGCATCGACCTCGGCCGTCTGTTCGGCGATATGGATATGCACCGGCGCGGAAGGGTCGATCGCATCGAGGCCTGCCAATGCATCGCGCAGCCCCTCGGGCGGCACCGCACGCAGCGAATGCGGCGCGAGGCCGAGGCGTGCGCCCTGCGCCTCGCAGGCGGGGCGCAGGCGTTCGAGCAGCCGCAGCATCGAATCGGTCGAACGGATGAAGCGCCGCTGGCCTTCGCTCGGCGCCAGGCCGCCGAAGCCGCTGGCCTGGTAGAGCACCGGCAGCAGCGTGAGCCCGATGCCGGCGCGCCCGGCGGCCCGCAGCAGCGCGAGCGACAACTCGGCGTCATCGGCGTACGGCCGGCCGTCGGCATCGTGATGCAGGTAGTGGAACTCGCACACCGAGGTGTAGCCCGCTTCGAGCATCTCGACATAGAGCCAGGTCGCGATCGCCTCCACCTGCCCGGGCGAGATCTTCGCGGCGAAGCGGTACATCCGCGTGCGCCAGCTCCAGAAGCTGTCCTGCCCCTCGCCGCGAAATTCGGTGAGGCCGGCGAAGGCGCGCTGGAAGGCATGCGAATGCAGGTTGGGCATGCCGGGCAGCACCGGACCGGCAGCGCGCGGCGTGTTGCCCGTCGGCGCGATGCCGGGCGTGACCGCCAAGAGCTTGCCCGCGGCGTCCCATTCGATGAGCACGTCGCGCGCCCAGCCGGTGGGCAGCAGCGCATCGGCTGCGAAGAGCCTCTGTGCGGTGTCAGCCAAGGGTGACCTCCTTCTTCGCGATGCGCCCCTGCCGGACGATGGTGCGCGCAGGCTGCTGGCCGAACCAGTACGCGAGCTCCGCGCTGTCGCGCAGTTGCCAGAGCACGAAGTTCGCGGGCCGTCCGACGCCGATCGCGCCGTGCGTGTCCTGCAGGCCCAGCGCGCTCGCCGCGTGCCGCGTGATGCCGGCGATCGCTTCGGGCACGGTCAGGCGGAACAGCGTGCAGGCCATGTTGGCCATCAGCAGCAGGCTCAGCGCGGGCGAGGTGCCCGGGTTGTGGTCGGTGGAAACGGCCATCGGGACACCGGCAGTTCGCAGCGCCTCGATGGGCGGCAGGTGCGTGTCGCGCAGCGTGTAGTAGGCGCCGGGCAGCAGGACGGCGACCGTTCCGGCCTCCCGCATCGCCGCGATGCCCTCGGCCGACAGGTGCTCGATGTGGTCGCACGACAGGGCGCCGTAGCGCGCCGCGAGGGCGGCGCCGCCCATGTCCGACAGCTGCTCGGCGTGCAGCTTGACCGGCAGCCCCAGCGCTTTCGCGGCCTGGAACACGCGCTCGGTTTCCTGCAGCGAGAAGGCGATGCGCTCGCAGAACACATCGACCGCATCCACGAGCCCTTCGGCCGCCAGTGCGGGCAGCATCTGCTGGCAGACGAGCTCGACGTACTCGCCTTGTCGGCCGGCGTATTCGGACGGCAAGGCGTGCGCACCGAGGAAGGTCGTGCGCACCGTCACGCCATAGGCTTCGCCGAGCCGGCGCGCGACGCGCAACTGCTTGCGCTCATGTTCGAGCGCGAGGCCATAGCCCGACTTGATCTCGATCGCGCAGACGCCTTCGGCCAGCAGTTGTTCGAGCCGGCCGGCCGCTTGCGCGTAGAGCATGTCCTCGTCCGCTTCGCGCGTGGCGCGCACCGAGGACACGATGCCGCCGCCGGCTTTGGCGACTTCCTCGTAGGTCGCGCCGGCGAGACGCATCGCGAATTCGTTGGCACGTTGTCCGCCGTAGACCAGATGCGTGTGGCAATCGACGAGGCCGGGGGTGACGAGCGCATCGCCGCCGTCGAAACGCGGCAGCGCGGCGAACTGGGCCGGCACGGCGTCGCCGCGGCCGACCCACGCGATCGTTCCTTGGGCCACGACGATTGCTGCATCGCCATCGATGGCCGGGCCGTCCGCCAGCGCGCCGGGCGCGACGCGCAGCCGCTGCCAGACGCCATCGGCCGAGGGGAGTTCGGAGTGCTTCATGGGGTTCAGCTCCCTGACGTGGTGAATCGCACCGCGACCAATGCGGCGCCGGAATCGAGAGGATCGGCCTGCCATTCCGCAGGCTCGCCATCCCACCAGACACCAGCGCCCGCTTCGCAGTCGATGTCGTTCAATCGCCACGCGCCGCGAAGCGCCAACAGAAGTCCGTGCGCTGCGACTGCGACGTCGCCGCGTTCCTGCAGCACGCGCACATCGGCGCGCAGCCGGCCCCGCCGCGACATCACGTTGAAGTCGGTCGACGGGCCGCCCAGCAGTTCGCCATCGAGCGCCACGCCGCCATCGAAGGCGAACGGCGCATGCGGCACGTCGAGCCGATGATCGATGCGGCCGTCCCGCGAGCGCAGCCGCACGCCCGCACCGTCCAGCAGCATGATCACGCGGTCCACGCCGTCGAAGGCCGAGAACGGCCCCGCCCGATCGATGGTCGCGATGCTGACGCGCCAGTCGAAGCGCTCCATGCCCGCGCCTGCCGGCGAGCACACGATCTCGCGCGTGACGCCGCCGCCGTTCTTCCACGGGCTGGCGGCGAGCGAAGCGATGTCGAAGCGGTGGACGGCCACGTGCTTACTTGATCATCGGCAGGTTCAGGCCCTGCTTCTTCGCGGTCGCGATCGCGATCTCGTAGCCGGCATCGGCATGGCGCATCACGCCGGTGGCCGGGTCGTTGAACAGCACCCGCTCGATGCGCCTGGCCGCCGCATCGGTGCCATCGCAGACGATCACCACGCCGGAGTGCTGCGAATAGCCCATGCCGACGCCGCCGCCATGGTGCAGGCTGACCCAGGTGGCGCCGCCCGCGGTGTTGAGCAGCGCGTTGAGCAGCGGCCAGTCGGAGACCGCATCGGTGCCGTCCTTCATCGCCTCGGTCTCGCGGTTGGGGCTGGCGACCGAGCCGGTGTCGAGGTGGTCGCGGCCGATCACGATCGGGCCCTTGAGCTCGCCGTTCTTCACCATCTCGTTGAACGCGAGGCCTGCCTTGTGGCGCTCGCCCAGGCCCAGCCAGCAGATGCGCGCCGGCAGGCCCTGGAATGCGATGCGCTCGCGCGCCATGTCGAGCCAGCGGTGGGTGTGCTTGTTCTCGGGGAACAGTTCCTTGATCTTCGCGTCGGTCTTGTAGATGTCCTCCGGATCGCCCGAGAGCGCGACCCAGCGGAACGGGCCCTTGCCTTCGCAGAAGAGCGGACGGATGTAGGCCGGCACGAAGCCCGGGAAGTCGAAGGCGTTCTTCACGCCTTCGTCGAACGCGACCTGGCGGATGTTGTTGCCGTAGTCGACCGTCGGGATGCCCATCGCCTGGAAGTCGAGCATGGCCTGCACGTGCACCGCGCAGGACCTGGCTGCCGCCTGCGTGAGGCGCGCGTGCTCGGCCGGGTCCTGCTGCGCGGCCTTCCATTGGGCCACGGTCCAGCCGATCGGCAGGTAGCCGTTGATGAGGTCGTGCGCCGAGGTCTGGTCGGTCACGAGGTCGGGCCGGATGCCGCCGGCCTCCGCGCGCTTCACCAGTTCCGGCAGGATCTCGGCCGCGTTGCCCAGCAGCGCGATCGAGACCGCTTCCTTTTTCGCCGTGTGGTGCTGGATGAGCGCGATCGCGTCGTCGATGTCCCTGGCCTGCTTGTCGACATAGCGGGTGCGCAGGCGGAAGTCGATGCTCGACTGCTGGCATTCGATGTTCAGCGACACCGCGCCCGCGAGCGTGGCGGCCAGCGGCTGCGCGCCGCCCATGCCGCCGAGGCCGGCCGTGAGGATCCACTTGCCGCTCAGGTCGTTGTCGTAGTGCTGGCGGCCGGCTTCGACGAAGGTCTCGAAGGTGCCCTGCACGATGCCCTGGCTGCCGATGTAGATCCAGCTGCCGGCCGTCATCTGGCCGTACATGAAGAGGCCCTTGCGGTCGAGTTCGTTGAAGTGCTCCCAGTTGGCCCACTTCGGCACGAGGTTGGAGTTGGCCAGCAGCACGCGCGGCGCATCGGCATGCGTCTTGAACACGCCCACCGGCTTGCCCGACTGGATCAGCAGCGTCTCGTCGTCATCGAGTTCCTTGAGCGTCGCGAGGATCTGGTCGAAGCATGCCCAGTCGCGCGCCGCGCGGCCGATGCCGCCATAGACCACGAGGCTCTGCGGGTTCTCGGCCACGTCGGGGTCGAGGTTGTTCTGCAGCATGCGGAACGGCGCCTCGGTGAGCCAGCTCTTGCAGTGGAGCTGGCTGCCGCGCGGCGCGCGGATCACGCGGGTCGGATCATGACGGGGGTCGGCGGGCTTGGCGGCGAGGAACTTGTCGGGAGCGTTCATGGCATGGTGTCCTTTCGTGTGACGGAGCTTGTTCGTTGAATCAGGCTTGGCTCGGCAGCATCGAGCGCACGGCCTCGGGCCAGTCGCTGCGGCGCGCCCAGCTGCGCATGGCTTCGATGGAGGGCGCGAGGAAGCGGTCCTGGTCGATGAAGGCGACGCGCTCGCGGATGGCGGCGAATTCGGCTTCGAGCAGCGGGGAAGACTTCGGACCGCGCTTGAGCTCGATGCCCTGCGCGGCGGCCATGGCTTCGATGCCCACGACGACGGCGGTGTTCTGCACCATGTCCGCGAGGCGGCGGCCGGCGAAGGTCGCCATCGACACATGGTCCTCCTGGTTGGCGGAAGTCGGCAGGCTGTCGACGCTGGCCGGATGCGCGAGCGACTTGTTCTCGGACGCGAGCGCCGCGGCCGTGACCTGCGCGATCATGAAGCCCGAGTTGACGCCGCCGTCGCGCACCAGGAAAGGCGGCAGGCCCGAAAGGCCGCTGTCGAGCAGGAGCGCCATGCGGCGCTCGGAGATCGCCCCGATCTCGGCGACCGCGAGCGCGATGATGTCGGCCGCGAAGGCCACCGGCTCGGCGTGGAAGTTGCCGCCCGAGATCACGTCGCCGGCACCGGAGGTGCCTTCCGGCCCAGCGAAGACCAGCGGGTTGTCCGAAGCGGCATTGGCTTCGGTGCGCAGCACCCGCGCCGCATGCGCGAGGTTGTCGAGGCAGGCGCCCATCACCTGCGGGACGCAGCGGATGGAATACGGGTCCTGCACGCGGCCGCAATCGGCGTGCGACGGGACGATCTCGCTGCCATCGAGCAGCGCGCGCATCGCGGCCGCCACCGCGATCTGGCCCGGCTGGCCGCGCGCGATGTGGATGCGCGCGTCGAAGGGCTTGACCGACCCCTGGATGGCTTCGAGCGACAAGGCGCCGGCCATGATGCCGGCCGCGAACACGTCCTCGGCGCCGAAGAGGCCCGCCAGCGCCAGCGCGGTCGACACCTGCGTGCCGTTGAGCAGCGCCAGGCCTTCCTTGGGGCCGAGCACGAAGGGCGCGATGCCGATGCGCTTGAGCGCTTCGGCGCCGCCGATCACCTCGCCCTGCGGCGTCGTGACTTCACCTTCGCCGATGAGCACGCAGGCCAGATGCGCGAGCGGCGCCAGGTCGCCCGACGCGCCGACCGAGCCCTTCGACGGAATGCGCGGCGAGAGACCCGCGTTGCACAGCGCCAGCAGCGCATCGACGATCTCCGGGCGCACGCCCGAATGGCCGCGCGCCAGGCTCACCGCCTTGGTCGCGAGCACCAGACGCACCACGCCGGCATCGAGCGGCTCGCCGGTGCCGCAGGCGTGCGAGAGCACGAGGTTGCGCTGCAGCTCGGCGAGGCGCTCGGTCGGGATGATGGTCTGCGCGAGCTTGCCGAAGCCGGTGTTGATGCCATAGACCACGGCCCCGGCATCGATGATCTTGCGGACCGTGGCCTGCGCGGCGACCAGGCCGGCACGCGCGGACGGCGCCAGTGCGAGCTGCACGCCGCCGGCATGCACGCGGCGCAGCGCCGCGAGATCGACCTCGCCGGGCGTCAGCACGATGGGTGCGGTGGTGAGAGAAGCGTTGTCCATACGATGATCCTGTCTATACAAGTAGGTGCGTCAAAAACTGGCGGCCGGGGATGCGCGGCCTAGCCGATGCTCGGATTGCCGTCGGCGCGGAATCGGCTGCCGAGCCGATAGCGCGAGGCCGGGTGCAGGCAGCGCACCATCGTCACGGGGACGGTGCGCGTCCAGGTGCGGCGCGTGAGCAGCAGGCAGGGGTCGCTCGCCGGCATGTCGAGGCGCTCGGCCTGCTCGGGCGTGGGCAGGACCGCATCGACCACATGTTCGATCTGGTCGAAGGGCACGTTGCGCACGAGGTATTCGCTCGGCGGGATCTCCGAGAAGTCCTGCTCCAGAAAGTCCGGCACCACGCGCGGATTGACATAGCGGTCCTCGAGCTGCACCGGCACATCGTTCTCGAGGTGCAGGCACACGGTATGGAAGACCGACTCGCCGGGCCGCAGGTCGAGCCACACCGCGATATCGGGCGATGCGGCGATGCGCTCGGCCACGAGGAACTCGCAGCGGTAGTCGTGGCCGCGCGCGCGGATCTCGCTCGCGATGTTGGCGATCTGCAGCAGCGTGGACTGCGGCTTGTCCTCGGCGACGAAGCTGCCCACGCCGGCCACGCGCACGATGCGGCCCTGCTCCACCAGCTCGCGCAGCGCGCGGTTCACCGTCATGCGGGCGACGCCGAACTGCGCGACCAGTTCGCTCTCCGAAGGCAGCCGATGGCCTGCCACCCACGAGCCGTCCTGGATCTTGTGCGTGATGAAGGACTTGATCTGCTCGTACAGCGCCATCGCGGGCTGCGCCGAATTCGCTGCAGCGCGCGGCTCGGCCCCCGCATGGCGGGTGGCGGTCGTGCGTGCATCGGCGGGCTTGCGAAGGCTGGAGGCGGTCATGGCTGTGGTTTCGTGAATGCGGACGGATCAGTGCTCGGCCGCGGCCATGGATTCGGCGCGGATCTCCTCGGTGAGGCGGGCCTTGATTTCCATGAACTCGGGCGAGGTCTTGATTGTGTAGTGGCGCGGATGCGGGAAGTCGACCGGGATCTCGGTCTTGATGCGGCCCGGCCGCGCGCTGAACACCGCGACCCGGTTGGCCATGAAGATCGCCTCGTCGATGTCGTGGGTCACGAAAAGCACCGTCTTGCGCGCCGATTCCCAGATCCCGAGCAGCAACTCCTGCATCAGCACGCGGGTCTGGTTGTCGAGCGCGCCGAAGGGCTCGTCGAGCAGCAGCATCTTGGGGTCGTTGGCGAGCGCACGCGCGATCGCGGTGCGCTGCTGCATGCCGCCCGAGAGCTGCTTGGGGAAGTGGTTCTCGAAGCCGCGCAGCCCCACCTTGGCGATGAAGAAGTCGCTGCGCTCCTTCTGCTCGGCCTCGCTCATGCCGCGCTCGCGCAGCCCGAAGCGGATGTTCTGCGCGATGGTGAGCCACGGGAAGAGCGTGTAGCTCTGGAACACCACGCCGCGGTCCGCGCCCGGCCCTTCGATGGTCTGGCCGTCGAGCAGCACGCGCCCTTCGGTCGGGTAGTCGAGCCCGGCGACGATGCGCAGCAAGGTGGACTTGCCGCAGCCCGAGGGGCCGAGGATGGTGACGAAGTCGTTCTCGCGCACTTCGAAGTCGATCGGCAGCAGCGCCTGCGTGGTCTGGCCGCGCGTGCCGGTGAAGGTGCGCGCGACACTGCGAATGGAAAGCTGGTTCATCAGATCGTGCTCCAGGCGAAGAGGCGGCGGTTGATGGCCTTGAATGCGAAGTCGGAGATGAGGCCGATCACGCCGATGACGATGATCCCGAAGATGATCTGCCCGGTGTTCAGCAGCGCCTGGCTGTCGGTGATCATGTGGCCGATGCCGGAGGACGAGCCGATCAGCTCGGCGACGATCACGTAGGTCCAGGCCCAGCCGAGCACCAGCCGAAGCGTCTCCGCAATGCCCGGCGCGGCACCCGGGATCAGCACGCGCAGCACGATGCCGCGGCTCTTGGCGCCCAGCGTGTAGGCCGCCTCGACCAGGTCGCGCCGCGCGCTGCCGACGGTGACCGCCACCATCAGCGTGATCTGGAACACCGAGCCGATGAAGATCACGAGCAGTTTCTGCGCCTCGCCGATGCCGGCCCAGAGGATCAGGAGCGGAATGAAGGCCGAGGCCGGCAGGTAGCGGCAGAACGAGACGAAGGGCTCGAAGAAGGCCTCGACGCTCTTCCAGGTGCCCATCGCGATGCCCAGCGGCACCGCGATGATCGCCGCGAGCACGAAGCCGCCGAGGACGCGCCACACGGTCATGCCGATGTCGTGCGAGAAGTTGAACTCGGTGAACAGGCTCACGCCTTCCTTCAGCATCGTGACCGGGCTGGCCAGGAAGGTCGGCGACACGAAGCCGCCGAGCGTGAAGAAGCCCCAGACGACCACGAAGGCCACGAAGAAGCCGAGGCCGAGCATCCAGCGCGCACGCGCGCTGACGGGCTCCAGCGGGGCCAGCGCCCGGCGCCGACGGGGCGCCGCCGCAGCGGCGGCGGACCCGGCAGCGATCACCGGCTTGGATGAGTTCATGACAGGCGTCGCGCTCATGATGATGCCGCTCTTTACTTGATGAAGCTGGTGTCGAAGGTGGCGTTGAGGTCCTCAGGCACCTTGCGGATCACGCCGGCCTCCAGCAGGATGCCTTCCGCGTCCTTCATGAAGGGCACGATGTCGCTGGCGAAGAACTTCTGGTTGGCCGCCTTGTCGGACCAGCGCAGGTAGGCCGAGGACTTGGCGAACTGCTCGCCCGACTGCTTCACGGCCGCGCCCATGATCTCGTTGGACTTGGCCGGATCGGCCTTGATCATTTCCACCGCTTCGAAGTACGAATCGGCCAGCGCCTTCGCGGCCTTGGGATTGGCCTTGAGCCACTTCGGCGCGCAGCCGACGGTGTCCATCACCATCGGGTAGTCGAGCGTGGTGGCGAGGATCTTGCCGGCGGTCGGGTTGGCGCGCACGGTCGAGAGGTACGGCTCGTAGGTCATGGCCGCGTCGTTCTGGCCCGCGACGAAGGCCTGCGCGGCCGGTTGCGGCTCGAGCGAGACCAGCTTCACGTCCTTCATGCTCATGCCGTTCTTGTTCAGCATCCAGGCGAGGCCGAAGTACGGCGCGGTGCCCGGCGCGCTGACGCCGATCGCCTTGCCCTTGAGGTCGGCGAAGTTCTTGACGTCGTTGCGCACCGCGAGGCCGTCGGCGCCGTAGGACTTGTCCATCTGGAAGATCTGCACGATCGGCACGCCGTTGGCGTTCCAGGCCACGTGCGTTTCGACGGTGGTGGCGGCGCACTGGATCGCCTCCGAGGCCAGCGCGAGGTGGCGGTCCTTCTGCGGAATCATGCGCAGGTCGACGTCGAGGCCGTTCTTCTTGAAGATGCCGGCCTTGTCCGCGAGCGTGAGCGGCGCGAAGCCGGTCCAGCCGGACATGCCGAGGGCGAGCTTGGTTTCCTGTGCATGGGCGCTTGCCGCCATGCCCGCGATGCATGCCGCTGCAGCGACCAGCGAAGCGATTTTTCCGACCGACTTGACCATCGAGGTTCTCCTGTTGCGTTTCAAAGGGTTCGGCTGGCTGGAGGCCGACGACGGGCGATTCCAGCAACGGGGCCGAGTTTCATTCCCTGCGATGCACCTGTATATACAGGTTAACCCGAAAAGCCCCGAAAGATCAAGAGCCGTTTCGCCCCTTCCCGGTGCGGGAAAGCGGTTTCACGCACCGAAAGTTGTCTAGACAGGATTGTCGCAACGAATTGCTTCCGACTGCGCAAGCCCCGTGCCAGAGATTCGGCGCGGCTCTTGCAGGGCCGCTCGCGTTCGCGATGCTTCGGAGACAATGGCGGTCGCGCGCACGGGAGGTGCGCGTGCGCTCGCGGTCCTCCCCGGCGCACAACCAAAGAATCGCCGCCACCGTGTCCGCCCAGCTCACACCATCCCCTGCCGTCGCGCCTGCACGAATCCTCCACGACGTCTTCGGCTACGCGCAGTTCCGCGGCCCCCAGCAGGCGATCGTCGATCACGTCACGGGCGGCGGCGACGCGCTGGTGCTGATGCCCACGGGCGGCGGCAAGTCGCTGTGCTACCAGATCCCGGCGATCGCGCGGCACCGCGCCGGCCAGGGCGTGACGGTGGTGGTGTCGCCGCTGATCGCGCTGATGCACGACCAGGTCGGCGCCTTGCATGAAGCAGGGGTGAGCGCGGCCTTCCTCAACTCCACCCTGGATTGGGAAGAGACGCAGGAGGTCGAGCGCCGGCTGATGCGCGGCGAGATCACGCTGCTCTACGCAGCCCCCGAGCGCGTCACCACGCCGCGCTTCCTCTCGCAGCTCGACACGCTCAACGAGCGCGGCAAGCTGTCGCTGTTCGCGATCGACGAGGCGCATTGCGTGAGCCAGTGGGGCCACGACTTCCGGCCCGAGTACCGCGCGCTCACGGTGCTGCACGAACGCTATGCCGGCGTGCCGCGGATCGCGCTGACCGCCACCGCCGATGCGCTCACGCGCGCCGACATCATCGAGCGACTGCAGCTCGAGGAGGCACGCCAGTTCGTCTCCAGCTTCGACCGGCCGAACATCCGCTACACCATCGTCGAGAAGAAGGACGCGACCACGCAGCTGCTGCGCTTCATCGAGCGCGAGCACGAAGGCGATGCCGGCGTCGTCTACTGCCAGTCGCGCAAGCGCGTCGAGGACCTGGCGCAGACGCTGTGCGACGCGGGCCTCAACGCCCTGCCCTACCACGCCGGCCTCGACGCCGCGGTGCGGCAGAAGAACCAGGACCGCTTCCTGCGCGAGGAAGGCATCGTGATGGTCGCGACCATCGCCTTCGGCATGGGCATCGACAAGCCCGACGTGCGCTTCGTCGCGCACCTGGACATGCCCAAGAACATCGAGGGCTACTACCAGGAAACCGGCCGCGCCGGCCGCGACGGCGATGCGGCCGACGCCTGGATGGCCTACGGCCTGCAGGACGTGGTGAACCAGCGCCGCATGATCGACGAGAGCCCCGCGGGCGAGGAGTTCAAGCAGGTCATGCGCGGCAAGCTCGATGCGCTGCTCTCGCTCGCCGAGGCCAGCGATTGCCGGCGCGTGCGCTTGCTCGGCTACTTCGGCGAGACGAGCAGGCCCTGCGGCAACTGCGACAACTGCATCACGCCGCCCCAGGTGTGGGATGGAACCGATGCCGCGCGCAAGCTGCTTTCGACCGTCTACCGCGTGCAGCAGCAAAGCGGCATCAGCTTCGGCGCCGGCCACATCATGGACATCCTGCGCGGCAAGACGACCGAGAAGGTCACGCAGTACGGCCACGAGCGCATCAGCACCTTCGGCATCGGCAGCGATTTCACCGAGCCGCAGCTGCGCGGCGTGCTGCGGCAGTTGATCGCGACCGGCGCGCTGTCGGTCGACGCGCAGGCCTACAACACGCTGCAGCTCACCGCGGGATCGCGCGCGGTGCTGCGCGGCGAGACGCAGGTGATGCTGCGCGAATCGGTCTCGCAGCCCGCGCAGCGCAAGAAGCGCGAGAAGACCTCCCGCGGCGTGCCTTCACCGGCCGCCGCGATCCTCGATGCGGCCGGCCAGGCGCGCTTCGCCGCCCTCAAGGCCTGGCGCGGCGAGGTCGCGCGCGAGCACAACCTGCCGGCCTACGTGATCTTCCACGACGCCACGCTCGCGGCCATCGCGGAACGCGCGCCCGCAACGCTCGAGGACCTGCAGGGCATCAGCGGCATCGGCGCCAAGAAGCTCGAGGCCTACGGCGCGGACGTGCTGCGCGTCTGCGTGGCGTTCTAGGGCGCGTTCGCCGGCGGCGACACAAGCCGGATTTCGCGCACCGGCGAGCGCACCAGGTACGGCGTGCCGCCCGCTTCCGCCTTGCTGCGCGTGATGTCGGCCTTGCTCGCCCCGGCGGCCGGGCAGGCGCCGGTGCCTTGCAGCGTCAATGCCGCGGCCAGCCTCCCCTCGGCCGGATCGCCCAGCGCATGGTCGAAGTCGTCCGCCACCGCGCAGGTCGGCGCAAAGCCATCGCCATAGTCGCCGAAGCCTTGCTGGTTGACGCCCTGGAACTGGATCGCGAAATAGGTGGTGCCGCAGTTGTCCTGCGGGAAGAAGCCGTAGGGCTTGCCGCAGGTCGCGCCGCCGACCAGGTTCACCGTGACGCCGACGCCGCGCAGGCTGTTGACCACCGATTCGCTCGCGGAACAGGTGTCGGGCCCGGTCAGCACGGTCACGCGCGAGAGGCCGAGCTTCGGCAGCGGCTGGCCCGCCGGCACCGAGTAGCCGCGCGAGGTCGAATAAAAGGGCAGCGTCGCCTGCGCAGGCGTCACGTGAAAAGGATTCTTGCGGTTGAACTGCATGCGCTCGAAGACGGTGCCGTTGGTCGCGGCGTCCGGCGCGACCATGTAGGCCAGCTCGCTCGCCACATCCAGGTAGCCGCCGCCGTTGTAGCGCATGTCGATCACGAGATCGGCGATGCCGGCGCTCTTGAGCTGATTGACCGCGCCGACGAGCTGCACCTCGGCCGTCGCGAGGTGTTCGTTGAAGAGCATGTAGCCGACCGGCCCACCGGCGGTCGCGATGGTCTTCACGTTCTGCACCGGGGTGCGCGTGATGCTCGTCGCGGTGAGGCTGAGGGCACGCTCGCTGCCGTCGGGCGCGCGCAAGCTGAAGCTGTGCGTCTCGCCCACCTTGGCAGGGTTGAGGGCGGCATTGAGGCCGGCCACATCCGTTCCGGCGGCGACGTCGATGCCGTCGATCGTGATGAGCTTCGTGCCGCGCACGATGCCCTGCTGCGCCGCCGGCGAACCGGGCTCCAGGAAGGCCACGCGCACGTCGCGCGGCGGTGCCGCGCTGAGCAAGGCGAGCTCGAAGCCGTAGCCGATGTCGATGCCGCTCTGCGTCAGCGCGCGATAGCTCGCGGTATCGGCAGTGAAGTGAAAGCGGTCCTTGGGCCGCCCGCTGGCGGTCAGCGCAGGGGTCTTGAGGACATTGAAGTAGTCGATCGGCGTGGCGTAGTTCGCCGCCACCAGATTGGTCGGCACTTCGTCGAACCACAGGTAGGTCTCGTCGATCCAGCCGCGGACCCAGGCCTTCTCGGTTTCGACCGAGCCCGGCTGATCGGGGAAGGCTGCGCCGGTGTCGGGGTCGACGCCGTTGCGCGGTGCGGCGCATTGGCCCGCGACGGTCGACGACGCGACGATGGGGTCGCCCGCGGTCGCGGCCGGTGCGGCGAGCGGCAACGCGACGCCGCCTCCACCACCGCCGCCACATGCGCCGAGCACTGCAAGCACGGCCAATCCCATGACGCGGCGCGCCGCGTCCCACATGCGGACACCTCTCATCGATGAATCTCCCTCTCGCAGCGGAAGCCGCGCGCGGATGGTCGTGGATGTGACGGCTTCAGTGAATGAAGCCGATGCCGCGCGATTCTCGCACCTCGGGCTTGATGCGATGTTCGGCATCGAGCTGGTCGAGGAACTCGGTCGGCGAGAACTCGGCGGCCAGGATGTCGACCTGGCGCTTCACGGCCGCGAAGTCGCCGGGGCACAGCTGGTGCAGTTTTGCGAGCCGGCCGCGGATCTCGTCCGTCATCTTCGACGCATCGCCGTCGAGCGCCTCGGTGATGAACATGCGCTCGCGCTGCAGGGCGGTGAGCGGCATGAACTTGATCTTGAAGGTGAAGCGCCGCAGCGCCGCCTGGTCGAGCCGGTCGAGCAGGTTGGTGGTGCAGACGAAGATGCCGTCGAAGCGCTCCATGCCCTGCAGCATCTCGTTGACCTCGGTCACTTCGTAGGTGCGCTGCGCGCCGCGGCGGTCCTGCAGGAAGCTGTCGGCTTCGTCGAGCAGAAGAACCGCCTTCTCCGCCTCGGCCTCCTTGAACATCGCCGCCATGTTCTGCTCGGTCTCGCCGACGTACTTGCTCATGAGGTCGCTCGCCTGCTTGATGATCAGCGGCCGGCCGATGGCCTTGGCGATGTGCTCGGCGAGCGCGGTCTTGCCGGTGCCCGGCGCGCCGTAGAAGCACATCGTTCCGTGGCCGCGCACCTTGAGCGCCTCGACGATGCGCGGTATCTCGAAGCGCGTCTCGACGTTGAGCATCTCGAGGTCGTAGGTGGTCACGCTGCGGCGCATGCCCAGGCCGTCGACATTGCCGAGCGCGAGGTCGGCATTCTTCAGCTGGCGCTCGATGAGCCGCTCCATCGAGCGGCCGTCGCTGCGCGCGAGCTCGGCGAAGCGGACTGCCGTGCGGATCTGCGCGGGCGTCAGGCCCTTGCGCGCGGCCAGCTTGGCGGTGAATTCGTCCGACACCGAAACGCCTTCGAGCGTCTTGCGCACCAGCTGCTCGCGCGCGCCCGGCGGCGGCGACTTGAGTTCGAGGTGGTAGGCGAAGCGGCGCCGGAAGGCCGGATCGATCTGCTCGATGCGGTTGGTGACCCACAGCGTCGGCACCGCGTTCGACTCGAGGATCTGGTTGACCCAGGCCTTGCCGCTCACGCTGCCGCTGGTGGGCGAAGGCACCTGCTCGGCGCGCGCCATGATCTGCGCGGCCTCGGTGCTGATCGGCGGGAAGACGTCCTCGACTTCGTCGAACAGCAGCGCCGCCTGCTCGCTGCCCTTGAGGAAGACCTGCGCGATCTGGAGCGAACGATAGCGGTCGCGGCCCGACAGCGAATTGCCGTCGCGGTCGGCGTATTCGACTTCGAAGAGCTCCAGCCCCGCGGCCTGCGCCACCACCTTCGCGAGCTCGGTCTTGCCGGTGCCCGGCGGACCGTAGAGCAGCACGTTGACGCCCGGCTCCTTGCGCGCCACCGCCGCGCGCAGCAGCGTGACGAGCATCTGCGCGTCGTCCTCGACGAAGGAGAAGTCGTGCACCGCCAACGCGCTCTTGGCCGAGGGCCGCGTGAACACCGCCATGAGTTCGTTGCGATCGCGGTATTCACGCATCAGCACCGGCGGCAGCTTCTCGCTGACCTTCATGAGATCGGCCAGGTCGGTGATGTTGTGCTCGGAGATCAGGTTCTCGACCAGCCCGATGCGCTCCAGCCGTGAACCGGCGCGCAATGCCTCGCCGACCTCGCTCGCATTGACGCCGGCCACCTCCGCGATCGCGGCATAGGCTTCGGGCGCGTTGTTGACCTTGAACTCCACGAGCAGCGAACGCAGGTCACGCTGGTAGCGCGCGAGCGTGCCGTACAGCAGCAGCGCGCGTTCGGCCTTGTTGAGCTGCAGCAGGCCCGCGAGCGCATCGATGTTCTTCTCGACCAGCGTCGACTGCTTGCGCAGCGCATGCGTGAGCCAGTCGCGGGTGACCGAGAGAACCGACAGCAGGTCCTTGGGCTGGTCCTTGGCGTACTCGTCGAGGTAGAAGAACAGCGTGCCTTCTTCATAGGGGCCGCGCCACACGCCGTGCCGCTCCAGCAGCGTGCGGCCGTCGTATTCCTCCACGCCCCTCCAGACGTCATTGCCCAGGCAGCGCCGCGCCAGGAATTCGCGCAGCCGCTGCAGCACCGGCAGGGGCCAGACCAGATGGCGCCCCGTCAGCGACAGGAGCCCGTTGAGGTCGCGGCGGATGTTGAAGCGCGGCCCCTGCTTGGCGGCCAGCGTGAGCACGAAGTGCGAACACATGAGCTCGAGCACCGGCGCTTCCTTGAGTCCGGGCGAAGGCAATGCATGGCCGCGGGAACCCGCAGCCACGACATCGACGCCGGAACGCTTGACCATCGGGCACCCTCCAGGGGGAGAAACTGAATCTGGAGCGACCATAGCGCAGACTTTTGGCTTCGTGAAGCCTGAGGCGGATTAAAAATCCCGAAGTTGCAATTCCGTCCACAATGCCCGCAATGGTTGAAATCCAAGACATCGAACGGGCTGCGCGGCGCCTCCTGGGGCAAATTCTCGAAACCCCCTGCGTCGAATCGCGCACGCTGTCGGAAATCGTGGGTGCCCAGGTCTTCCTCAAGTTCGAGAACCTGCAGTTCTCGGCTTCGTTCAAGGAGCGCGGCGCCTGTAACAAACTCGTCGAGCTCTCCGAGGCCGGCACACGCGGCGTGATCGCGATGTCGGCCGGCAATCATGCCCAGGGCGTGGCCTATCACGCGCAGCGCCTGGGCCTGCGCGCGCTGATCGTGATGCCGCGCTTCACGCCCGGCGTGAAGATCGAACGCACGCGCGGCTTCGGCGCCGAGGTCGTGCTGCACGGCGACACGCTGGAGGGCGCGCGCGCCCACGCGCTCGAACTGGCAGAGCGCGAAGGCCTGACCTTCGTGCATCCGTACGACGACGAGCTCATCATCGCGGGGCAGGGAACGATCGCCCTCGAGATGCTCGACGCGGTGCCCGACCTCGACACGCTGGTCGTCTCGGTCGGCGGCGGCGGCCTGATCGCCGGCATGGCCGTGGCGGCCCGGGCGCGCAAGCCGGACATCGAGATCATCGGCGTGCAGACGACGCGCTTTCCGGCCATGGTGAACGCGGTCAAGGGCACGTCGTACCCGCAGGGCACCAACACGATCGCCGAGGGGATCGCGGTCGGCACGCCGGGCGTGCTGACGCGGGACATCATCGCCAGGCTGGTGGACGACCTCGTGCTGGTCGACGAGGGCGACATCGAGCAGGCGGTGTTGATGCTGCTCGAGATCGAGAAGACGCTGGTCGAAGGCGCGGGCGCGGCCGGGCTCGCGGCGCTGATCCGGCATCCGGAGCGGTTCCAGGGCAAGCGGATCGGGCTGGTGCTTTCGGGCGGGAACATCGATCCGCTGCTGCTGGCGGCCATCATCGAGCGCGGCATGGTGCGGGCCGGCCGGCTGGCGCGGATCCGCGTGAGCGCCCGGGACGTGCCGGGCTCGTTGGCACACATCACGGCCACCGTGGCGCAAGCGGGCGCTAACATCGATGAGGTGCATCACCAGCGGGCGTTCACCCTGCAGACGGCGCAGAACGTGGATGTCGAGCTGGTGCTGCAGACCCGCGGGCGCGAGCACCTGTCGAGCGTGCTCGACGCACTCCGGGCCGCCGGATTCGAAGCCGACGAGCAGCACTGAGGGTCTCGCAACCCCCTAGACGCGCTATTGCAACCCGGCCGGTAAAATAGCGCGAGTCCCGAGAACCCGAGAATCCGAGGAAGAACATGTCCCAGACCACCCCCGTTGAGCCCGGTCACGCGGCCGCCGTCGAAAAAGACGCGGTCGAGTCGGTCGTCCACCTCATGCCCCTGGTGTTGCCGATCGCCGGCGGGGTCCTGATGCTGCTCCTGGCATCCATCGCCATCTACGTGGCCTGATTCTTCCGCGCGGGGCACTTCGTTCCCGCTCCGCGCTCCAAAAGAAGCGAGAGGCCGACAGACGGCCCTCGTTCAGGCGGGCATAACCGGCTGGTTGCGACCCCGGCTCCTCTCCCTAGACTGAAACGTTTTCTCCGATGGATCTCGCCGCGCTAGAGGCCGAGTCCCCTTTGAAAAGACGATTTTCAACTTAGGAGATATTGATGAACGCACCGCTGAAGGGTCTTGTCATGCAGGCACCTTCCTATGTCAGGAACGCAAAACTGATCGCCTGGGTGGCCGAAATGGCCGCGCTGTGCAAGCCCGCCGCGATCCACTGGTGCGACGGCAGCACCGAGGAATACGACCGCTTCTGCCAGCAGATGGTCGACGCCGGCACCCTGAAGCGGCTCAACCCGGCCAAGCGCCCCAATTCCTATCTCGCGACTTCCGACGCCAGCGACGTCGCCCGCGTCGAGGATCGCACCTTCATCTGCTCGGCCAGGAAGGAAGACGCCGGCCCGACCAACAACTGGATGGCCCCGGCCGAGATGCGCGCGACGCTCCAGCCGCTGTTCGACGGCTGCATGCAGGGCCGCACGATGTACGTGGTCCCGTTCAGCATGGGCCCGCTGGGTTCGCCGATCGCGCACATCGGCGTCGAGCTTTCGGACAGCCCCTACGTGGCCGTCAACATGAAGATCATGACCCGCATGGGCAAGGCCGTGTACGAGGTGCTCGGCGATGACGGCGAATTCGTGCCGTGCGTCCACACGGTCGGCGCGCCGCTCGAGGCCGGCCAGAAGGATGTCGCCTGGCCCTGCAACAAGACGAAGTACATCGTCCACTATCCCGAAACGCGCGAAATCTGGAGCTACGGCTCGGGCTACGGCGGCAACGCGCTCTTGGGCAAGAAGTGCTTCGCGCTGCGCATCGCCTCCAACATGGGCCGCGACGAAGGGTGGCTCGCCGAGCACATGCTGATCCTCGGCGTGACCAGCCCAGCGGGCAAGAAGCACCACGTCGCGGCGGCTTTCCCGAGCGCCTGCGGCAAGACCAACTTCGCGATGCTGATCCCGCCGGCCGGCTTCGACGGCTGGAAGGTCACGACCATCGGCGACGATATCGCCTGGATCAAACCCGGCGCCGACGGCAAGCTCTACGCGATCAACCCCGAAGCGGGCTACTTCGGCGTCGCCCCCGGCACCAACCTGAAGACCAATCCGAACTGCATGGCCAGCCTCGACCGCGACGTGATCTTCACCAACGTGGCGCTGACCGACGACGGCGACGTCTGGTGGGAAGGCATGGGCGAGCCGCCGGCCCACGCGATCGACTGGCAGGGCAAGGACTGGACGCCCGCCATCGCCAAAGAAACCGGCGCCAAGGCCGCGCACCCGAACGCGCGCTTCACGGTCGCCGCGACCAACAACCCGGCCCTCGACGAAGCCTGGGACGACCCGAAGGGCGTCGCCATCGACGCCTTCATCTTCGGCGGCCGCCGCTCCACCACCGTGCCGCTGGTGACCGAGGCCCGCGACTGGGTCGAAGGCGTGTACATGGCCGCGACGATGGGCTCCGAGACCACCGCCGCCGCCGCCGGCCAGCAAGGCGTGGTGCGCCGCGATCCATTCGCGATGCTGCCGTTCGCCGGCTACAACATGAGCGACTACTTCCAGCACTGGCTGAACCTCGGTCAGAAGCTCGCCGCTTCCGGCGCGAAGCTGCCGAAGATCTACACCACCAACTGGTTCCGCAAGGGCGCCGACGGCAAGTTCGTCTGGCCCGGCTACGGCGAGAACATGCGCGTGCTGAAGTGGATGATCGACCGGATCGAGAACCAGGCCCAGGGCGCCGAGCACGTCTTCGGCGTCAGCCCGCGCTACGAGGACCTCAACTGGACCGGCCTCGATTTCAGCGCCGCGCAGTTCGAGACCGTGACCAGCATCGACAAGGCCGCATGGCAGGCCGAGCTGAAGCTGCACACCGAGCTGTTCCAGCAACTGGCGCACCATCTGCCGAAGGAGCTGCCCGCGACCAAGGCCGCGATCGAGCAGCGCCTCGCCGCCTGAGCTCCGCCGAAGCAAACAAAAAGCCGCCCTCGGGCGGCTTTTTTCATGGGCCCGCGCGAGGCGGGCACGCGGCGATCCGGCTCAGCGCTGCGCGGTGGCCAGGGCCGCCTCGTGGCGGGTCGCGATCGCCTGCAGGTCGCGCAGGATGCGGGGATCGAACTTGGCGTAGGCCAGGAACTCCGCGTCGGCGCGGGCGGCGGCACGGCGGCGGGCGCTGTTGCGCGCGGCGACGAGCAGGCGGTCGGCCAGCTTGCGGGCGGTGCCGGCGAACAGCGCGATGGCGACGAAGGCCACGGCCCACAGCACGGCCCAGACGACCAGCAGGCCGCCCTCTTCCGTGGTGGACATGAGGCGGTCGGCGGCGACCAGCAGCGACGAAACGATGGCGGCCAGCAGCAGCGCGGCCAGGCCGCGGGCGCCGCCTTCGCTGCGACGGGCGGTGCGGACGCGCTCGATCACGGTCTCGGCGCGAACGACGCCGGGATGGGTGGCAGGAGTCTGTACGTGGACGAAGCTTGTCATGATGGTTCCCTCCAAAGTGGACGAAGGTCCGGAAATCGATGCTGGGATCTTAGGGGAAACCCTAGTGTTTTTCCACTTTATCTTCTTGATGTTTACCATTCATAGATGTGATGGACGTCAACTTTCGCACCCTCGACCTCAACCTGCTCCGCGTCTTCGACGAGGTGATGGCCGAGCGCAACCTCACGCGGGCCGCGCGGAATCTCGCCATCACCCAGCCCGCAGTCAGCAACGCCCTGCGGCGCCTGCGCGAGGTGCTGGGCGACGACCTTGTGCGCCGCTCGGGCGCCGGTGTCGAGCCCACGCCGCGCGCGCTGGCGCTGTGGCCCGCGGTGCGCGACGCGCTGCGGCAGTTGCAGCACACCCTGGCGCCCGGGGAATTCGATGCCGGCGTCGCGGACACCACCTTCCTGCTCGCGATGGCCGACGCCACGGCCGCGGAGCTCATGCCGGGCCTGGTCGAGATCGTCGAATCCGAGGCGAGGGCCGTGTCCCTGCGTGTGCTGCCGCTGACCACGCGCGATCCGCGCCGCATGCTCGAGAACGAGGAAGTGGACATGGCGATCGGCTACTTTCCGGCCGTGGTCGCCAGCCTCGCCGCCCGAGGCCAGTCGGAGGTCGCAGCGCCGTTCGAGACCATGCGCCTCTATGTCGGCGAGTACGTCTGCGTGATGCGCAAAGACCATCCGCTGGCGTCGGCGCCGCTGACGCTCGACGCCTATTGCGCGGCGCGCCACCTGCTGGTGAGCTTTTCAGGACGGCCCTACGGCCTCATCGACCAGACGCTCGGCGCGCTCGGTCGCGAGCGGCGCATCGTGGCCACGGTCAACCAGTTCTTCACCGCCGGTCGGGTGGTCGCCAATTCGGACCTGCTCACCGTGATGCCTCGCCACTTCGTACGCGTGACCGGCATCCAGGATCAACTGGTCCTGCGCGACCTGCCCTTCGAGCAGCCGCAGGTGCATGTGGACGCGCTCTGGCACCGGCGCGCGCAGCAAGGGCACGCGCATGAGTGGCTGCGCCAGGCCCTGTTGCGATCCGCCGCCGCGGCCTTCGCGGGGACGGCACCGCTATCGAGAAACCCCGCTTAGCGGATGACGCTCAGCCAGGCGCTGGCGGCTGCGCGCAATTCCTGCGCATGATGGGCGTCCATGCCGGCACGGCCGTCGGCGGCTTCCATCAGCGTGGTGGCCAGGTTGGCATTCGCCGGGCCGGAAGAACGGAAGAAACGTGCCACGTAGGCAAGCAAGCTGAACATGATGGTGCGCGATGACGCGCCCTGAAGAATGATGATGATTCATAGATTAAGGGTTTTCCCTAAATTTTCAAACCCCAATCTATGCACTCCATGCATAACAACCTCTTCTAGACTGCATTCATGAAGCTCCAGCTCCTCTCAGACCTGCATATCGAAGTCCATCCGAGGCTCGAGATCGCCCCGGCACCGGATGCCGACCTGCTGGTGCTCGCGGGCGACATCGGCTCCTACCAGCCGGGCTCGCGGCTCCTGGAAGCCGATTTCGGCCTCGCCCGGTTCTCGCCGCGTCACGGCTGGCCGGTGCCGGTGATCTACATACCGGGCAACCACGAGTACGACGCCGCTGATTTCGACGAGGTCCACAGCCGGCTGCGCGAACTCTGCGACGCGCTGGACATCGGCTGGCTCGAACGCGAAACCCGCGTCATCGATGGCGTGCGCTTCATCGGCACCACGCTCTGGGCCGATTTCGATGCCCTGGTCGAGCCGGCCGACACGATGACCGAAGCGCTCACGAAGCGCGGCAAGGCGATGCGCGCGGCCAACTTCTACCTGGAGAAAGCGGCCACGGTCCGGCACGGCAAGATCTTCCTCGCCGAACCGCTAAGAGAGCACTCACTGACGTGCCAGGCCTGGCTGCGCGAGGCGCTGGCACAGGACTTCGACGGCACGACGGTCGCCATCACCCATTTCGCGCCGACGCTCGCAAGCGCCGATCCGCGCTTTGGCCTGACGCCGGGCACCGCCGGCTTCTGCAACAACCTCGATGAATTGCTGCCGCGCGCGGACCTCTGGCTGCACGGGCATCTGCACTGCCAGTTCGACTATGTGAAGGATGGCTGCCGCGTGGTCGCGAACCCGCTCGGCTACAGGTCGAAGGGCGAGCAGGAGAACTTCCGGCCGGACCTCGTCATCGAGGTGCCGCCCGCGCGCGCGAAAGGCTGAGGCTTCCTCACCCGCCCTTGTCGGGCGACAGGTCCAGCCGCCTGGCGAGGCGCGCGAGGTTGCCCCGGTCCATGCCGAGCGACCGGGCCGCGGCCGCCAGGTTGTGGTCGTGGCGGGCCAGGGCCGAGGCGATGAGCTTGCGCTTGAATTCGTCGACCGCATCGCTCATGCGCCCCATGGCCTGCGCCTCGGGCGGCTCGGGCGGCTCCGGCGACTTGGGCGACCCGCCCCCCCGCGCTTCGACGACCGCGGCCTGCTGCCGGACCTGCGGCAGGTCGAGATCCTCCGCCACCAGGCTCAGGATGCGCGGGCGACGCGGCTGCCGCCCCAGCGCCTTCAGCACGCTGCGGCCCAGCAGATGCTCCAGCTCGCGCACGTTGCCCGGCCAGTCGTAGCCGAGCAGCGCGGCCTGCGCAGTCGCTTCCAGCCGCAGGCCGCCGAGACCGAGGCGCGACCGGTTCTCCTCGAGGAAGAAGCCCGCCAGCAGCAGCACGTCGCGCCCGCGCTCGCGCAGCGGCGGCACCTGGAGCGGGTAGGCGCTGAGCCGGTGGTAGAAATCCGCGCGCAACCGCCCGGCGCGCACCTCTTCGGCGAGGTTGCGGTTCGTGGCCGCGATCAGCCGCACGTCCACCCGGTGCTCGCGATCCGAGCCCAGGCGCTGCAATTGCCCGCTCTGCAGCACCCGCAGCAGCTTGGCCTGCACCGGCAAGGCGAGCTCGCCGACCTCGTCGAGAAACAGCGTGCCGCCGTCGGCCAGCTCGAACTTGCCGGGCCGCTCTCCCACCGCGCCGGTGAAGGCGCCGCGCACATGGCCGAAGAGCTCGCTCTCGACCAGCGTGTCGGGCAGCGCCGCGCAGTTGAGGCTGACCATCGGCCGTCCGGCGCGCTTCGAAGCCGCGTGCAGCGCCTCGGCAACCAGTTCCTTGCCGACGCCGGTCTCGCCCTGGATCAGCACCGTCAGGTCGCTGCCGGCGACCAGGCCGATCTCGTTCTGCAGCTGCCGCATCGGCACGCTGCGGCCGAGCAGCGTGCGCGTGCGCGGCGCCGCCGCGAGGCGATAGCCTTCCGCACGAAGGCTCTCCTGGGCGACGCGGGATTCGAGGCGCTCGATATGCCCCGCCACGCTGACGGTCGCCGCCGCCAGACTGGCGAAGGACTGCAGGGCATCCAGCTCCACGGGCGAAAAACGCTCCGGCGACAGCGCATCGAGCGTCAGCAGCCCCCAGGGCACCTCGCCCTGACGGATCACGCAGCCCATGCAGTCGTGCACCGGCAGATGGCCCGCGTGGCCTTCCACCAGTCCGTCGTAGGGATCGGGCAAGGGACTGTCGGCCGGAAAGCGCAGCGGACCCGGCGCCTCGAGCAGCGCCGCGAAGCGCGGATGCTCGTCCACGCGGAAGCGCCGACCGAGCGTGTCGGCGCTCAAGCCGTCGACCGCGAGCGGCACCAGCCAGCCCTCGTCCAGGCGCAGCAGCGCCGCGGCGTCGCAGGGCATGAGGATACGCAGCGCCTCCAGCAGCCGGCGATAGCGCTCGGTGCCGGGCAGCTCGCGTGCGATGTCGGCGACCAGCGGGATGATGGCCTGGAGCAGCGGCTGGGAATTCATGTCAATCGGACACGCAGGATGTCAAAACGACAGCATCTTAGCGATGTCAAAAAGACATCATCGATGCGCAAGTCATTGATTCGCATGGCGCGCCCGGCTGGAACGGCACTTGCAATCTGACGTGCTTTCGCATCTCCCACTCCAAGGATTCTGGTCCCCATGCTCACGACCCAACAGAAAGCCATCATCACCGCCACGGTGCCCCTGCTCGAGACCGGCGGCGAAGCCCTGACGACCCATTTCTACAAGATCATGCTGGGCGAATACCCGGAGGTGCGCCCGCTCTTCAACCAGGCGCACCAGAGCAGCGGCGATCAGCCGCGCGCGCTGGCCAACGGCGTGCTCATGTACGCGCGCAACATCGACCGGCTCGAAGCACTGGGCGACCTCGCGGGGCAGATCGTCAACAAGCACGTCGCGCTGCAAGTGCTGCCGGAGCACTACCCGATCGTCGGCACCTGCCTGCTGCGCGCGATCCGCGAAGTGCTCGGCGCCGAGATCGCGACCGACGAGGTCATCGCCGCCTGGGCCGCCGCCTACCAGCAACTGGCGGACATCCTGATCGGCGCGGAGCAGGCCGCCTACGACACCAATGCGAGCGCACCGGGCGGCTGGCGCGGCGCACGCGACTTCAAGGTCGTCCGCCGCGAAGCCGAAAGCGACGAGATCACCTCGTTCTACCTCGCCCCGGTCGACGGCCGGCCGGTGGTGGACTTCCAGCCCGGCCAGTACATCGGCCTGCGCCTCGTGGTGAACGGCCAGGAGGTGCGCCGCAACTACTCGCTGTCGGCCGCGCCGAACGGCAAGACCTACCGCATCAGCGTGAAGCGCGAGGCGGGCGGCGTGGTGTCGAACCATCTGCACGACCACGTGCAGGAAGGCGCCGTGATCGAGCTGTTCCCGCCGGCCGGCGCGTTCACCCTCACGCAAAGCGACCGCCCGCTGGTGCTGATCAGCGGCGGCGTCGGCATCACGCCGACGCTCGCGATGCTCGAAGAGGCGCTGAAGACCTCGCGCCCGGTGCACTTCATCCACTGCGCGCGCACGCGCGGCGTGCATGCCTTCCGCCGCACCATCGATGCGCTGGCGCACAAGCACCCGCAGCTCAAGCGCTTCTACTGCTACGAGGAAGCCCCGAGCGACAAGGCCGAGGCGCCGCACGCCGTGGGCCGCATCGACGCCGAGAAGCTCGCCGAGTGGCTGCCGGGCGACAAGCGCTCGGTCGAGGCCTACTTCCTCGGGCCGAAGCCTTTCATGCAGCAGGTCAAGCGCGCGCTGCGCGCGATCGGCGTGCCGGACCAGCAGGCACGCTACGAGTTCTTCGGCCCGGCTTCGGCGCTGGAGTAAGCCCCGCGCGCAGCAGGCCGTTCACGCGGCCTGCACGCCCGCGCGGCCGGCCTCCACGACGTAGGCGGCCTGCGTCGTGAAGCTCGCGCGCTCCTGCACCGGATGCTGGGTGGCGCGCAACTCGCAGTGCATGCGCCCCGGCGTGAGCTCGAAGAGCGCATGCCCGCGCTCGTCGCCGCGCGCATGCTTCACGTCGGGGTTGTCGCGGCGCATGCGGTCCATCGAGGCCCGGCTCGCGCCCCGTGAGGTGACCGAGCCGCCGACGAATTCGCTCGCGACCACCGGCGAGCTTCGATCGTTGGCCCGCACCCGCAGGTCCGCCGCGACATGCCGGTGCACGTCGCCGCCGAGCACCACGAGATCGCGCGCCCCGGCGCTCGCCGCGCCTTGCAGAAAGCGGCGCCGCGCCTCGGGGTAGCCGTCCCAGCCGTCGGTCCAGACCTTGCGGCCCTCGGGCGTATCGAAGCCGGCCGCGCTCATCTGCGTCGATTGGCCGATGAGCTTCCATTGCCGTGTCGAAGCGGCGAGGCCCTGGCCGATCCAGCGCTCCTGATCCGCGCCGAGCATCGTGCGCTTCGGATCGTTAAGCTCCGCGCATTCCACCAGCGTCCGGCCGTTGTCGCGCTCCGGATCGGGGCAGGCATGGTGACTGCGGAACTGCCGGCAATCGAGCGTCCACAGCTCGGCGAGGCGGCCCCAGGCAAAGCGGTCGTGGATGCGCATCGCGGCGCCCTCAGGCGGCAAGGCGAGCGGCATGTGTTCGAAGTAGGCCTGGTAGGCCGCCGCGCGGCGGCGCAGGAAGCGCACGGGATCGGTGTAGGCCGGATCGCGGTCGTCCGCGTAGTCGTTGACGACCTCGTGGTCGTCCCAGGTCAGGATCCAGGGATGCGCGGCGTGCGCGGCCTGCAGGTCGGCATCGCCCTTGTAGAGCGCATGGCGGTCGCGGTAGTCCTCCAACGAGTGCGGGGTCCGCGTGCCGTGCTGGCGGATCGCGTAACTCGGGTTGCTGCCTTCGTAGATGTAGTCGCCGACGAACAGCATGAAATCGAGATCGCGCCCGGCGATCTCGCGGTGCGCGCCGAAGTAGCCCTGTTCGTAGTGCTGGCACGAGGCCAGCGCGAACCGCAGGCGCCGCACGTTGGCGTCCGCGGCCGGCGCGGTGCGCGTGTGGCCGACCGCGCTCACCGCGTTGCCGCAGCTGAAGCGATACCAGTAGTCGCGCTCAGGCGCCAGGCCCTGCGCGACCACGTGCACGCTGTGCGCGCGCGATGCGTCGGTCACGGTCTCGCCGCGCGCGACCGGGCGGCGCAGTTCCGCGTCGGCGAAGATCTCGTGCTGCACCGTGAGCGCGGCATTGCCGAGTGCATCGTCCGCTTGCGAAGGCACGAGCCGCGTCCACAGCACCACGCTCTGCGGCCGCGGCTGCCCGCTCGCCACGCCGAGCACGAACGGGTTCGACGTCCAGCGCGGCGCGCCCTGCGCTCGCGCGCGCAGCGGCGCGGCCATGCCTGCGAGCGCCAGCCAGATCGCGGCGCCATGAAGCGCCCTTCGCGTGATGTTCATGGCCGCGATTGTCGGGCCCGCGCCCCTATGATCGGCGCGTGCTCAACGGCTTGTGGCTCGGATTTTTCCTGACGGCGGCGCTGGCCGCGCTCGGCCGCTGGCTGGTCGGCGGCGACGCCACCGTCTTCGCGACACTCGTCGAGAGCCTGTTCGCCATGGCCCGGCTGTCGGTCGAGGTGATGGTGCTGCTCTTCGGCACGCTCACGCTGTGGCTGGGCTTCCTGCGCATCGCCGAAGCGGCCGGCATCGTCGACCTGCTCGCGCGGCTGCTCGGTCCGCTCTTTCGCCGGCTGATGCCCGAAGTGCCGGCGGGCCATCCGGCGCTCGGGCTCATCACGCTGAACTTCGCGGCGAATGCGCTCGGCCTCGACAACGCGGCGACGCCGATCGGCCTCAAGGCGATGCGTGAGCTGCAGACGCTGAACCCGAGCACGACGACCGCGAGCAATGCGCAGATCCTGTTCCTGGTGCTCAACGCCTCGTCGCTCACGCTGCTGCCGGTCACGATCTTCATGTACCGCGCGCAGCAGGGTGCGGCCGACCCGACGCTGGTCTTCCTGCCGATCCTGCTGGCGACCAGCGCGTCGACATTGGTGGGCCTCGTCTCGGTTGCCTTCATGCAGCGGCTCAGGCTGTGGGACCCGGTGGTGCTTGCCTACCTTCTTCCGGGCGCGCTGCTGCTCGGCGGCTTCATGGCGATGCTCGCCACGCTGTCATCGGCCGCGCTCGCTTCGCTCTCGTCGCTGCTCGGCAACCTCACGCTGTTCGGGCTGATCGTCGTCTTCCTCTTGGCCGGCGCGCTGCGGCGCGTGAAGGTGTACGAGTGCTTCATCGAGGGTGCGAAGGAAGGCTTCGACGTCGCGAAGAACCTGCTGCCCTACCTGGTCGCGATGCTGTGCGCGATCGGCGCGCTGCGCGCATCGGGCGCGCTCGACATGGCGCTTGAAGGCATCCGCTGGGGGGTCGCACGCACCGGGTGGGACACGCGCTTCGTCGATTCGCTGCCGACCGCGCTGGTCAAACCCTTCTCGGGCAGCGCCGCGCGCGCGATGCTGCTCGAGACCATGAAGACGCATGGCGTCGACAGCTTCGCCGGGCGCGTCGCCGCGATCATCCAGGGCAGCACCGAGACCACCTTCTACGTGCTCGCGGTGTACTTCGGCGCTGTCGGCATCCAGCGCGCGCGGCACGCGGTGGGCTGCGCGCTGCTGGCCGAGCTCGCGGGCGTGATCGCTGCGATCGCTGTCGGCTACTGGTTCTTCGGCTGAGCGTTCCCGGCGCGTTTGTTCTGGATCAGCCAGAATAGCCCTCCACTCTCCCGCTGCTCCGTGACCGCTCCCGCCCAGGCGAAACCGCCGACCTTTTCGACCGACGAATTCCGCGCATCGCTTGGCATGTTCGCCACCGGTGTGACCATCGTCACCGCGCGTTCCGCCAGCGGCGCGCTCATCGGGCTCACCGCGAACTCGTTCAACTCGGTGTCGCTCGATCCGCCGCTGGTGCTGTGGAGCCTGGCGCGCAGCGCGGCCTCGATGGCCGCGTTCAGCGCGGGGTCGCACTACGCGATCAACATCCTCTCGGCCAGCCAGAAGGAGCTGGCGGAGCGCTTCGCCTCGAAGAACGTGGACCGCTGGGCGCAGGTCGCCTACACCGAGGGCGTCGGCGGCGCGCCGGTGCTGGAGGGCGCGGCCGCCTGCTTCGAGTGCTTCAACCGCAGCCGCTACGACGAAGGCGACCACGTGATCTTCGTCGGCGAGGTCGAGCGCTGCACCCACACCCCCGGCGCTTCGCCATTGCTGTTCCACGGCGGACGCTTCTACACCGAGCATCCGCTTTGAAGCCCCGCGTGCGCGCCCGATGCCTGATCGCGGCGATGGCTGCGAGCGCGAGCTTTCAGGGCGCATACGGCGCGGACGAGGCGCGTACCAACTTCTTCGACGACCCCTTCTTCCAGATGTCGTCCGGCCTCGCGGGTTGCCCGGCGCCGCTCGGGCCGCTCTACACGCAGGCCGAGGTCCGATCGCAAATGCATGCCCGCCTCGAACGCGGCACGAGTTGCTGGCTCGAAGGACGCTGCAAGGACAGCAATGCCTACCGTTACGACAAGACCATCGCGCCGCAGGTGCGCAAGGCGCTCGAGGGCGTGCCGGGACTGCGGCGCGGCAGCGTCTGGGTGATGGTGCAGCGCCGCTGGATCTACCTGCAGGGCTGCGTGCCGGACAAGCCCATGCGCGAGCGGCTCGAGAACGCCGCGCGCGCGGTGCCCGATGTGGAGAACGTGGTCAACGACCTCATGGTCGGCACGCAGGACAAGCCCGGTTATCCGCTCGCCGGCCCCTGAGCCTCGCCAGCCCTCACAACGAACAACAAGAGACAAGCACCGAATGATCGACCGCAAGGACCACCTCGACGCCCGCGCCACCGCCCTCCTCCTCGCCTGCTGCGCCTTCTGGGGATTGCAGCAGATCCTCATAAAGACCACCGTTGCCGAAGTGCCGCCGCTGTGGCAGGCCGCCATCCGCATGAGCGGCGCGGTCGTGCTGCTGTGGCTGTGGTGCCGCTGGCGCGGTGTTCCGCTGTTCGAGCGCGACGGCACCTTGATGGGCGGCCTGCTCGCGGGTGCGCTGTTCGCGGGCGAATTCACCTGCATCTACCTCGGGCTGCAGCGCACCAGCGCGTCGCGGCTCACAGTGTTTCTCTACAGCTCGCCCTTCGTGGTCGCGCTGCTGCTGCCGCGCTTCGTGCGCGCGGAGCGGCTGCGCGGCATCCAGTGGATCGGCCTCGCGATCGCCTTCTGCGGCGTGGTGCTGGCCTTCAGCGAAAGCTTCGGCCGCAGCGCATCGGGCCAGCTCCACGGCGATGCGCTCGCGCTCCTGGCCGGCATGCTCTGGGGCCTGACGACGCTCGCGATCCGCACCACGCGGCTGGCGACGGCCAGCGCCGAGAAGGCGCTCTTCTATCAGATCGCGGTCACCGCGGCGGTCCTGCCGGTGCTGTCGCTCGCGCTGGGCGAAGCGTGGGGCTTCGCGTATTCCGGCTATGCATGGTTCTCGATCGCGCTGCAGACCGCGATCGGCGCCTTCGCGAGCTACCTCGCCTGGATGTGGATGCTGCGGCACTACCCGGCCACGCGCGTCTCCTCGTTCACCTTTCTCACGCCGCTGTTCGCGCTGGTGTTCGGCGTGCTGCTGCTCGCGGAGCCGCTGACGCTGCAACTGGTGCTCGCGCTGGCCGGCGTGGCGATGGGCATCGTGCTTGTCAACCGGCGCGCGTGAGCCGCAGAAAAAGCGGCAGCGCGATCAGCTTCCGGAAGCCTTTCGCGTCGATTCACGCACGATGAGCTCGGGCCGCAGCACCACCGTCGAGGCCGACAGCGCCTTGCCGTCGATCTCGTCGAACAGCATTTCCGCGGCACGCCAGCCGAGCTCGCGGTGCGGCAGGCGGATGGTGGTGAGCGGCGGATCCACCATGTCGACCAGCGGCATGTCGTTGTGGCCGGTGATCGAGATATCGCGCGGCACCTTGATGCGAAGCTCGCGCAGCACGTCGTAGGCGCCGAGCGCGACGAGGTCGTTGCAGCACACCACCGCTTCGGGCCGTTCGTTCTCGGCGAGCAGCCTGCGCATCGCCGCGCGGCCGGCTTCGCGCGTGTAGCCCTCGCATTCGGCGACGCAGGCCATCTCCAGCCCGCGGTCGCGCAGCGCCTGCTCCACGCCCTGCCTTCGGGCGACGCCGGTCGGCACGCCCTGCGGACCGGCGAGATGCGCGATGCGGCGATGGCCGGTAGCGACGAGGTGGTCGACCGCGAGCTTCATCGCGAGCCGGTCGTCGCTCACCACCGCGGGCAGGCGGCCGCTCTCGTCGGCGCGGTTCACGAGCACCGCATGCATGCCGGCCCGGACGATGAAATCCACCAGCGGATCGTCGCGCGTGGCGATGGCCATCACGAGCCCGTCCACGCGCTGCGCGAGCATGCGCTCGACGATCGGCTGCGCCAGCACATGGTCCGCGACGTTGGCGACGAAGACGAAGAAACCGCGCGCCGCCGCACTGGCCTCGATGCCCTCCAGGATCGGCGGGAACACCGGGTTGGTGATGTCGGGCAGCAGCACGCCGATGGTCTGCGTGCGCCCGGTGCGCAGCGCCGACGCCGCGCGGTTGGGCCGGTAGCCGAGCCGCTGCGCCGCTTCCTCCACCACCCGCAGCACCTCGGCGCTGATGAGGCCGCGCTTGTCGGGATTGAGCGCGCGCGACACCGTCGACACATGGACGCCCGCCGCCTGGGCGACATCGCGGATGGTGACGGCGGAGGACTGGTTCGGGTTCATCGATGCAAACGTTTGGTAGCGCAGAGACCCCCATATGACCCTCATTTCAAAGGGGTCGATGGAATTCCCGAATTTTACCCGTCCGTCATTCGGTCGAATAATCTGCAAACGTTTGCAGCCACCTTCAGGCCCTCCATGAACATCGTCACCACCCCCGATTCCGTGCTCGAAATGGCGACCCGGGCCATGGCCCGCACGCCCGATCCGCGCCTCTGCACCGTCATGCAATCGCTCACGCGCCACCTGCATGCCTTCGTGCAGGAAGTGAAGCTGACCGAGGAGGAGTTCGAGCGCGCGCTCGGCTTCATCGTCGCGATCGGACAGGCCAGCGGCGAGAAGAAGAACGAGGTCGTGCTCGCCGCCGACCTGCTCGGCGTCTCGACCTTGGTCGCGCTGCTCAACAACCAGGACCCGCAGGGCGAATCGCCCGCTGCGCTGCTCGGGCCGTTCTGGCGCGCGAACGCGCCGGTGTGCGATGCGGGCGAGAGCATCGCGCGCTCGGAAACGCCCGGCACGCCGCTGGAGGTGACGGGCACGGTGCGCAACGGCGCGGGCCAGCCGATCGCGGGCGCGACGGTCGATGTGTGGCAGGCCTCGCCGGTCGGGCTCTACGAGAACCAGGACGAGTCGCAGGACGACATGAACCTGCGCGGCCGCTTCAAGACCGACGATGAAGGCCGCTTCCGCCTCCGGACCGTGCGGCCGGCCGGCTATCCGGTGCCCACCGACGGCCCCTGCGGCGAGCTGCTGCGCGCGCAGCAGCGGCATCCCAACCGGCCCGCGCACCTGCACTTCATGGTGAGCAAGCCGGGGCACAAGGTGCTGATCACGCAGGTCTTCGCGGACGACGACGAGAACCTCGAAAGCGATCCGGTGTTCGGCGTCACGCGCCGGCTGATCGGCCGCTTCGAGCCGCACGAGAGCACGGGCCAGGCGACGCTGCGGCACGACTTCGTGCTGGAACCCGGCGAGATGAAGTTCCCCCATCCTCCGATCCCCTGATCACATTCCCAACCAGAACTTTTCATGAGCTTCGAACCCACATCCCGACTCGACGGCAAGGTCGCGGTCATCACCGGCGGCCTCGGCGCGATCGGCTATGCGACGGCACGCCGGCTCGCGGCGCTCGGCGCGACCTGCGTGCTGCTGCACCGCCGCGGCGATGACGGCGCCGCGCGCGCCGCCGCCTTGCCGGGCGGCAGCGCGCAGCGCCACTTCGCGATCCGCGCCGACATCGTCGACACATCGAGCCTGCGCAAGGCGGCCTCCCTGGTGCAGTCCAGCTACGGGCGCTGCGACATCCTCGTGAACAGCGCCGGCCACACGCAGCCGGTGGCCGCCGCCGACCTCGAAGCATTGACCGACGAGCTCATCGACGACCTGATGCGCGCCAACTTCCGCGGCGTGTTCGCGACCATCCGCGAGTTCGCGCCGCTGCTCAAGCAGAGCGGCGACGCCCTGGTGGCCAACGTGTCGTCCATCGCGGGCTTTACCGGCGTGGGCAGCAATCTCGCCTACGTCGCGGCGAAGGCCGGCCTCGACGTGGTGGGCGATGCGCTCGCCAAGGTGCTCGCGCCCGCGGTGCGCGTGGTGTCGGTGTCGCCCGGCGCGGTCGAGTCGACCTTCGTGCCCGGACGCGGCGAGGACTTCAAGGCCAAGGTGGCCGCCACCACGCCGCTCGGCCGCATCGGATCGCCCGAAGACGTGGCGTGTGCGATCGAGGCGCTGGCGACCACGATGCGCTTCGTGACCGGCACGCGCATCGTCGTGGACGGGGGGCGGCACCTATGAGCGCCGCATGGCCGCCCAAAGGCGCGAAGGCCCCCTCGGGGGGCAGCGCAGCACGCGAAGCGGCAAGCGTGGGGGCCCGATGAACACGAAGACGCTGATCACCTGCGCGGTCACGGGCAACCTCGTGAAGCCCGAGCAGACACCGCACCTGCCGATCACGCCCACACAAATCGCCGACGAATGCCTCGCGGCCGCCGAAGCCGGTGCGGGCCAGGTGCACATCCATGTGCGCGACCCGAAGACCGGGCGGCCCTCGATGGAAGTCGATCTCTACCGCGAGGTGGTCGACCGCATCCGCCGCGGCAACCGCGACCTGATCATCAACCTCACGACCGGGCCGGGCGGCCGCTTCATCCCGAGCGAGGACGACCCGAAGGTCGCCGCGCCCGGCAGCACGCTGCTGCCGCCGGAAAAGCGCGTGGAGCACATCGCGCTCATCCGGCCCGACGTCTGCTCGCTCGACCTCAACACGATGAATTCGGGCCCCGACGTGGTCATCAACACGCCGAAGAACGTGCGCCGCATGGCGAAGGTGATGCGCGAAGCCGGCGTGAAGCCCGAACTGGAGATCTTCGATTCGGGCGACATCCACATGGCGCTCGACCTCATCGCCGACGGCACGCTCGACGGCCCCGGCATGTGGACCTTCGTCCTCGGCGTGAAGTACGGCTTCATGCCCACGCCGCAGACCGTGCTGTATGCGCGCGACATGCTGCCGCGCGGCGCCTTCTGGAGCGCCTTCGGCATCGGCCGCATGGAGTTCCCGATCGTCGCCCAGGCCTGGCTGCTGGGCGGCCATGTGCGCGTGGGCATGGAAGACAACATCTATCTCGAAAAGGGCGTGCTCGCGCAAAGCAATGCGCAGCTCGTCGCGAAGGCGCGCGACATCATCCAGAGCCTGGGCGGCGAAATCGCCACGGCACGCGAGGCGCGCACGATGCTTGGACTCGGGGAGGCACGCACATGAGCCCCCGTCCGGCCGTTCCGAAGGGGGCTCGCACCGCAGTGCGAAGCACGGAGGCTTTCCAATGAGCGCGGTGATGGTTGAAAACGATCGGGCGCTCGCGCTGCGCGTGCGCCAGAAGGCCGCGAATCTCGACGAGCTGCGGCTCGAAGCCGCGCCGCAATCGCAGCCGGCGGCGAAGCCGGGCTTCGCGGTGGTCCAGGTGTGCGCCGCCGCAGTGAACCCCAGCGACGTGAAAGCGACGCTGGGCATCATGCCGCAGGCCGTGTGGCCTCGCACGCCGGGCCGCGACTTCGCGGGCATCGTGGTCGATGGCCCGGGCGAGTGGGTCGGACGCGAGGTCTACGGTTCGGGCGGCGACGTGGGCATCACGCGCGACGGCTCGCATGCACGCTTCCTCGTGCTGCCGGTGGACGCGCTGCGCGACAAGCCGCGCGGCATCTCGATGGACGAGGCCGGCGCGGTCGGCGTGCCGTTCGTGACCGCCTACGAAGGCTTCCGCCGCAGCGGCATGCCGCGTGCCGGGCAGACGGTGCTGGTGCTCGGCGCGAACGGCAAGGTCGGCCAGGCGGCGGTGCAGCTCGCCGCCCAGGGCGGCGCGCGCGTGATCGCGGTGCAGCGGCGCCCGGGGCCGTTCGAAGGCTTCGCCTGCGCGCCGGTCGACCTGATCGATGCGCGCGAGGGCGAAGTCGCCGCCCGCGTGCGCGAGCTCACCCACGGGCGCGGGGTGGACATTGCCTACAACACCGTCGGCAGCGCCTACTTCGACGCCGCCAACAAGTCGATGGCCAAGGGCGCGACGCAGATCTTCATCTCCACGCACGAGCGCGCGGTGTCCTTCGACATCTTCGCGTTCTACCGCGGCACGCACACCTACGTGGGGATCGATTCGCTCGCGATGGACTGCATCGCATCCACCGTGCAGCTCGACGCGATGCGCGAGGGCTTCGAGCGCGGCACGCTCAAGCCCTTCCCGGTGGCGCGCGCGTTCGCGCTCGACGAGGCGATCGACGCCTACCGGCTGGTGCTTTCCGGCAGCACCGACCGCGTCGTGCTGCGCCCCTGATCCGCACGGAGGACCAGCCATGCACGTGACCCGCTTCGACGATGCGCCCGCCTACGAGGCGCCCAACCACTTCGACATGCGCTGCCTGCGCCTGCAGGGCAAGGAGGCCGGCCCCTCGACGCAGATGTGGATGGGCATGAGCCAGCTCATGCCCGGCGGCCACACCACGCTCGACGGCTCGCCGATCGAGAAGCTCTATCTCGTGCTCGAAGGCCGGCTGACCGTGGTCGGCGAAATCGACGGGCACCGCCAGGAGCAGGAACTCGGCCCTTACGACAGCTGCCGCTTCGCGCCCGGCGAGAAGCGGCAACTCGTCAACCGCACCAACCGGCCCGCGCTGGTGGCGTTGGTGATGGCCAACGCGTCGCCGGACTGAGCGGCGCGCCGTCGATTCGTCGCCTTTCGAAACCACAACGATTCCAACGTCAGAGTAGGAATGCCAGTCACCCAGCACCCCCTCCACAGATCCGTACGTGCGGCACTACCGCATACGGCTCCTGCCTTGGGTCATGACGATCAGACGCTGGTTCGGGTAAGGGTGGCAGATGTGGGGATCAGGAAGCCAATGCGCGATCAATCGATACATTCGACGCCAGGTCAGGCCACGGCTCTGACTGCGGCGGCACAGCGTGCGATGCCACAGCCTAGCGACCTGGAAGCGGAATGTCCTCAGCCGCGCGCCGTTGTCAGGCACGCCAAAGTACCGGCCATGCCCAACCACCACCGCCTGCAGGTACTGGCCCTGCTCGGGGATCGGGTGGTGCATGCGCCGTCTGAGTTCGATCTTGACCGCCTGCAGTTTGGCTCGCAGGCGTTTGGCACTGGTCAGCCGCAAGACCATGAAGTGACCCTTCCTCGTCTTCCCGCAGCAATGCGTGAAGCCCAGGAAGTCGAAGGTCTGCGGTTTGCCTTGTCCCTTGCGGCGTCGGTTCTCCTGGGCGAAGCGCCCGAACTCGATCAGCCGCGTCTTCTCGGGGTGCAGCTTCAGCCCGAACTGGCCCAGCCGCTCGGCCACCGCGCGCTGGAAGCGCTCGGCGTCGTCACGGAACTGGAACCCGGCCACCCAATCGTCGGCATAGCGCACGACGATCACGTCGCCTCGGGCGTAGCGCCCCCTCCACTGCTTCACCCACAGGTCGAACGCATAGTGCAGGTAGATGTTGGCCAGCAGCGGACTGACGCTGCCGCCTTGCACCGTACCCAATTCACTTTGCATGAGCCTGCCGTCCTCCAGCACGCCCGCGTGCAGCCATTTCTTGATCAGCCGCACCACGCGCGCGTCAGCCACGCGATGTTCGATGAACTTCACCAGCCAGTCCCTCTCGATCGTGTCGAAGAACTTGCTGATGTCCGCATCGAGTATCCAGTTCACCTTCCTTGCGCTCACACCCACCGCCACGGCGTCCAGCGCGTTGTGCGCGCTGCGCCTGGGCCTGAAGCCGTAGCTGAACCCGAGGAAGTCCTGCTCGTAGATGGCGTTCAACACCTCGACCGTGGCGCGCTGGACGAGTTTGTCCTCCAGCGCCGGCACGCCCAGGGGGCGCTTGCTGCCGTCGGCCTTGTCGATGTACACCCTCTTCACAGGCTGGGGCCGGTAGCCCCCTCGGGCCAACCGCTCGGACAGCTCCAGGAGGTTGCCCTCCAGGTCCTGCCCGTACGACTGCCAGGTCTGGCCGTCCACCCCGGCGGCCGCATCGCGCTTGAGCGCGAGGTAGGCCGCCCGCAGGCGTTCGACCGCGTAGATGTGGTGCAGCAGTCCCGTGAACCTCGCACCACGACGGCCCTTTGCCGTCTGTCGTATGCCATCGAGCGCAGTTCCCATGTCATAGACCCGCACCGATCTGCGGGACATGCGCGCCGCGATGGCATTTCCCTTGGCTCGCCGCCTTCCCTCCACCGCCTCCGCCGCCGCAGGGATTTCACCCGCGGCCTTGTTCGGCAGCTTCTGCGGTACTACGCAGCGATCCGACTTCCCGCCTCTGTTGCTCATCGTCGTACGCCCTTGGGCTTCACGATGCGCTCTGCGCCGAGCGCTTCCCAGCGCTGCGCAGAAGATCGCGGGATCTCCCGGTTCCCATGCAAAGTGTTTCCGCGCGTGCGCGGGGTCTCTGACCGCGCGGGGTCCGGCGCTGCCTCGCCAATGCGGCAGCCCCGGTGTGGCCTTCGGCATGTCTCCACGGCCTCGGCACCCCGGACCACCCGTGGCTCTCGCCTCGGGGCATGTATTACGCGGCTCAATACCCGGCCCGCGCGTACCCCTGTCAACGCTTCGCCCAACACCCTCACGAATGTGCACGCATGACTCGGGGCCGCCGTAGCTGGCTAAGCCTTCAACGTATGACTCTTTCATTCACAACACTTTGCCGGTTTTGACCGGCGCACGGAGACAAGACATGACGACATCCCTCCCCGGCCGGCGCAGCCTGATCGCGGCCTCGCTCGCCCTGCTCGCGCTCGGCGGCGCCCATGCCGAGGGCGACTGGCCGCGCGGGCAGACGATCCGGCTGATCGTGCCCTTCACCGCAGGCAGCGGCACCGACATCGTGGCCCGGCTCGTGGCCGAGAAGCTCGGACCCGCGCTCGGCACCAGCGTGATCATCGACAACAAGCCCGGCGCGGGCGGCACGCTCGGCGCGACGCAGGTGGCGAAGGCGCCGGCGGACGGCTACACGCTGCTGATCCACTCCGCCGGGCACCTGGTCAATCCGGCGATCTATCCGAACCTGCCCTACGACACGCTCAAGGACTTCGCCGGCATCACGCCGCTCGCGAGCCTGCCGAACGTGCTGGTGACTTCGCCCGGTCGCTTCGCCGACGAGAAGGACCTCGTCGCCCAGGTCAAGGCCAGGCCGGGCGGCTTCAACTACGCGTCGGCCGGCAACGGCTCGGCCACGCACATGAATGCGGAGGTGTTCCGGCTCGCGGCGGGGCTGCAGGCGCAGCACGTGCCCTTCCGCGGCACGCCCGAGGCGATGACCGAAGTGATGGGCGGGCGCATCGACTGGTTCTTCGCGCCGATGGTCTCGGCGCTGCCGCTCGTCAAGGACGGCCGGCTCAAGGCGCTCGCGGTCGGCACCGGCAAGCGCTCCGCGGTGATGCCGGAGATCCCGACCACCGTCGAGGCCGGCGTGCCGGGTTCCGAGTACCTGTTCTGGGTCGGCCTCTTTGCGCCCGCGAAGACACCCAGGCCCGTGGTCGACCGCGTGCAGGCCGAAGTCAGCAAGATCATGGAATCGCCCGACCTGAAGGCCCGCCTCGACAAGCTCGGCGCCGAGCCTTTCACCATGCCTTCGGCGCAGTTCGACAAGTTCCTCGCCGACGAGACGGCGAAGGCGCAACAGGTGGTCAAGGCCGCGGGCATCAAGGTGGATTGACCGCCCGCGGGGCGGCGTTCTACGCTCGGCCATGCCCGCGCCCTACGCCGTCCTCCTCTTCGTCCACATCCTCGCCGCCGCCTTCTGGGTCGGCGGCATGGCGCTGATGCACCTCGCGGTGCGGCCGGCCGCGGTGGCCACGCTCGAGCCGCCGCAGCGATTGCCGTTCCTCGCCGCAACGCTCGAGCGTTTCTTCGTCGGCGTATCGACCTCGATCGTGCTGCTGCTCGCCACCGGGTTCGGCATGGTCTGGCTGGCCGGCAGCTTTGCGAACGTTCGGTGGAACGTGCACGCGATGCTCGCGCTCGGGCTCGTGATGATGGCGATCTACCTGCACATCCGTTTCGCGCCCTTTCCGCGATTGCGAGATGCGGTCGTTGCTCGCGCATGGCCCGTGGCGGCGTCCAATCTCGACACCATCCGCAAGCTGGTCGGGCTGAACCTGCTGCTCGGCGTGATCGTGTTCGCGCTCGCGGTGATCGGCCGCGCGATCTGAGGCCGCGCCACAATGGCGCGATGAACAAACGCGACTTCCTCGGCAAGGCGGCACTGGCCGGCCTGCTCCCTGCCGCCACCTCCGCTTCCGCACTCGCTGCGTCTTCGGCCTTGAAAGGCCCCGGCCTGCTCACCATCAGCGGCGCCGTCGGCAGGTCCAACCGCGGTGCGGTCGATCCGGCCCTCGACCAGATGTTCGTCAAGCACGGCATCCAGTTCGAGAAGGCCCATGTGTTCGACGCCGAAGCATTGCGCCGGCTGCCGGTGGTGCAGATCCGGCCGACGCTCGAATACGACGCGAAGCAGCACACGCTTGCCGGCCCGCTGCTGACCACGGTGCTCGAAGCGGCCGGCGTGACCGGCGGCAAGGAGACCCAGCTCTTCCTGCACGCGGTCGACGGCTACGTGGTGCCGCTCAACCTCGCCGATGCGCGCGGCTTCCGCATGATCGTCGCGACCGAGATCGACGGCACGCCGCTGGCGCTCGGCGGACTCGGCCCGCAGTGGGCGGTGTACGAAGCCGACACCCTGGCCGCGTTCAAGGACAAGCCGCTCAAGGAGCGCTTCGCGCTCTGCCCCTGGGGGCTGTATAGCATCGACGTGCGCAAGGGCTGAAGCGGCACCGATTTCGATCCCGCATCGCGCATTCAGATCAGTCTGATTGGCCAGGCGCGCCTTGGCTCGCACGATGGCTCCTCCTCCAGGGAGCCCTTTGATGCACTCACGCACAAGCACGCTGCTCGCTCGTCTTCTGAAGTGGCTTCGCGAACTGCACTCCGTGCGACAGGACCATCGCCTGCCGCGCGCGCTCAGCGACCACGAGTTGCGTGATCTGGGTCTGAACCGCACCGAGATTCCCGGATTGCTCAGCGATACGGAGGCGCCGTGGAGCGTGCCGTACAGCCGCGCGCAGCGCGGTGCGAATGCGCGGCCAGCGAGGCGACGGTAACGCCGTTGGTCTGGGCAAGTTGGGCGCGCCTCGGCGCTGCTGATCGTGTACGAGGCCGGGCCCTGTGCCTCCGCGCAGGTGCGCGAGCTGCGAGCTGGCGCGGCGGCTACACGGCCGCCAGTCGGTCAACGGTGTCAGGGTATCGGTCAACAAGGCGGATGAGGGCGGCAGCTTGCGCGTTCGGCTTGGCTCGGCCTTGCTCCCAATTTTCCAGAGTGCGGGGATTGGTCCGCAGAACCCGTGCGAACACGGGGCGCGACAGGTGCAGGCGCTCCCGCAGCTCGACAATCTTGACCGGCGTGACGCTGGGAGCTGGTTGCGCCTCGACGGTGTGCGTGCGCAAGGTGCGCTTGCCCGCGCGTTCGTCGGCCAGGGCCTCAAAGCCGCCGGTGATTTCTTCAAACAGATTTCGCTTTGCCATTTCGGGCCTCCAATTCCTTGGTGAGCATCTTCTTCAACGCAGCCTTTTGCTTGTCGTTGAGATCGGACATTTCATCCTTGTTGTAGAGAGTGAAAAGCCAAAATTGCGAACCGCCATCCCACCAAAAGTGGATGACGCGTAGGCCGCCGCGTTTGCCTTTGCCGCGCGCTGGATCGGCGAATCGCAGCTTTCGCAGGCCGCCTGTTCCCTTGATGATGTCGCCCGCTTCCGGGTTCTTCATCATTTCGTTTTGTAGCGCGCTGAACTCCTCTTCGCTCAGGTACTCATCGCGGTACTGAGCGAAGACGGGCAATTCGACGAAGACGGCTTTCACGCCGAGAAGTATACGCAACTTGCGTACATTTGCAAGCCGACTCGACAGGAGTATGCCGCGAACCAGAAAGCGCCTTTTGCGCTGACGGCGGACGCAGCGCTGATGCTTTGACGCTGCCCGGGTCGATCAATGACGGAGGTCTGTCCCTTCTTGGCTCTAGCTCGTCTGGCGCTGCCCGAAGGCCGAAAGAACCTTCAGCACCGTCGCGGTCGCGCCATCGAGCGCCGGCTTCGGCCGGTGCGCGATGCCGAGGTGGCGCGTGAGCTTCGGGCTGAGCGGCAGCACCTGCAGCCGATCGTTGAACTCCGCGCCCACCGGCTGGTGCACCGGCAGCACCGCCGCGCCATAGCCCGCGGCGACCAGGCTGCGCATCGCCGCATCGAAGTTGAGTTCGATGCGCGGGCGCGGCGATTCGCCCGCTTGCGCGAACCACTCCATGGCGAGGCGGTACATGTGCGTGGTGGCGTCGTTGAAGATCAGCGGCCGCTCGGCCAGCCAGCGCGGCGTGACGCGCCTGGGCGCTTCCCACTTCTTCGGGACGAAGGCCATCACCGGCTGGCTGCGCCATCGCGTGACCACCAGGTCGCGCACCGGCGGCTGCGGGACCGCGACGAGGCCCACGTCCAGCGTGCCCAGCGCGAGGCGCGACATGGTCTCGGTCGAACCGAGGATGCTGACTTCGATGTCGATGCCCGGATGGTCCTGTTCCAGTGCCTCGAGCACTTGCGGCAGAAGTTCGACCACCACGCCGGTCGAGGTACCCAGCCGGACGCGCCCCACGCGACCTTCGGCCTGGCGGCGCACCACGTCGATCGCATCGTCGGCATCGCGCAGCAGCCTGCGCGCCCGCTCGACCAGCGCGGCGCCGGCGGCGGTGGGCGTGATGCGGCGCGCGCCGCGCACCAGCAGCCGGGCATCCAGGCGCGATTCGAGTTCGCTCACGTGCAAGCTGACCGTGGGCTGCGCGAGATGCAGCGCCTTGGCGGCGGCGGAGAAGGTGCCGAGGTCGGCAATGGACACCAGCGTGCGAAGCTGGTCGAGGTTGAGGTGTCTCATCAGGAAAGCTGATCGATGCTCGCAGAATTCTCAACTTCCACAATAGCACGCCGGCTTGCAAGATGGCGCTCCATCCGAGGAGCCTTTCATGCAACCGCCCAAGCCCGCTTTCTTCACCATCGTCCTGGCGACGATCCGCAACGCGCGCCGCGCGCGGCACGACCATCGCCTGCTGCGCGCGATGAGCGAGCACGAGCTGCGCGACCTGGGCGTGGGCCGCAGCGAGATCCCGGCGCTCTTCAGCGATGCAGCGGCGCAGTCGAGTGCGCCGTGCAGCTGCACGCGGTGTGCTGCGGATGCTCGGCCAGCAAGGCCGCGGTGACGCCGTTGGTCCAGCCGAAGCCGTCCTGCAGCGGGTATTCGCCGCCGTGGCCGCCGCGGGTGTCATCGTGTTCCACGCGGCGCAGCGCGTACTTCTCGACCAGCTTGCCTTCGCGCTCGTAGAGCGCGGCCACGGTCGCGAGCCAGCGATGCGAGATGGTCCGCGAAAGGTCGTGGCAGCCATGGTCGGCGAATCCGCGCACCGCCATCCATTGCAGCGCGGCCCAGCCGTTGGGCCGGTCCCACTGCTGGTCGCTCCCGCACTCGGTGGTCGAGAGCCCGCCTGGCGCCAGCATCCGGTTCGCCACGGTTGCCGCGAGCGCCTGCGCATGCGCCGGCTCCGCCGCACCGACGAACAATGGCGTCACGCAGGCCGCCGTGAGGCAATCGCGCCGTTGGCCGAAGCGCCAGTCGTAGTCGAAATAGGCGCCGTGCGCGTCATCCCAGAAGAGCGCCGTCATGGCCGCCTTGCGCGCCTGGGCCCTTTCGGTGAAGTCCGCGGCGGTGGCCGTGTCGCCCGACTGCTTCGACAGCGCGGCGATCTTCGTTTCGAGCTTGTAGATGAGGGCGTTGAGGTCCACCGGCAGAATGTCCGTGGTGCAGATGCTCGCCAGCGACGGCGCGGTGCCGGCCCGCACGTGCTCCCGGCTGCGCTGCTCGGTGCGGATCGGCGGCGAGCGCAGCCAGCGGGTGCTGAAGTCCCAGCCCGATTCGCAAGCCGCGCGGATGTCGCGATAGACCTCGGCGGGATCACGCCCGCAGGACTGCGCAGTCGTCACGTCCTCGATCCATGACTCCTCGCGCGGCGTGTCGCGCTCGTCCCAGTAGCGGTTCAGCAGCGCGCCGCCCGGCAGCCGCACCACGCGGCGGCTGGCCTGCCCGGCGGCCAGGCCGTCGGCACCGGCCATCCAGAACGCATGTTCCTTGCGAAGCTGCGGCAGGCAGCCGGCCTCGTCGAGCACGCCGCGCTGCCCTGCCAGCTCGACCATGAGCGCGAAGACCGGCGGCTGGGAACGGCTCAGGTAGTAGCTGCGATTGCCGTTCGGCACATGGCCGTAGGTGTCGATGAGGTAGGCGAAGTTCTCCACCTGGTCGCGGATCAGCGGGGCCTGGTGCGCCGCGATCAGGCCCAGCATGCTGAAGTACGAATCCCAGTAGTAGATCTCGCGGAAGCGCCCGCCCGGCACGAGGTAAGCGCGCGGCAGTTGCAGCAGCGACGAGCGCGGCGGATGCGACGCCGGGTGCCGCGTGAGCACCTGCCAGAGATCATCGATGTGCGCGGCGATCGGCTGGCCGGGCACCGACACGTAGTCGCTACGGGGCTGCTCGATCACGTCGAAATGCCGGCGCACGAAGGCTGCGAGATCGAAGCCGGCCTGACCCGATTGCGCGCGATAGGCGGCGAGGATGTCCGCGGGCTCCGCGCGCGGCGCGCAGTCGACGAAGGTCTTGCTGTCGCCGAAGACGTGGTTGGTCTGGACCGCGGTGAAGAGCTCCTCGTAGCGGTCCGCCGGCGTGAGCGTGTCGGGTGCGGGCGCGGCGGCGGCGCGCGTGGAGCGCTGCGCGCCGGCCGTGCCCGCTTGCGTCACACCACGCCCGCGTCGCGCAAGGCGGCGCGCCGTTGCGGGTCGATGCCGAGCTCGGCCAGCACTTCGTCGGTGTGCTGCCCGAGCGCCGGCGGCGCGTTGCGCAGCACCGGCGGCGTGGACTGGAGCCGCAGGGGGCTCGCCACGCCGGTGATGCTCTCGATGCCGTCGCCCGCGTTGCGCGGCAAGGTCACGGCGAGGCCGCGTGCCTTGACCTGCTCGTCGTCGAAGGCCTGGCCGATGTCGTTGATCGGGCCGCAGGGCACGGCCTTGTCCTCGAGCAGCGCGATCCAGTCGGCGGTGGTGCGGGTGCGCGTGATTTCCTCCATCTGCGGGATCAGCACTTCGCGGTGCCGCACCCGCAGCGGGTTGGTCGCGAAGCGCGGATCGGCCGCCCACTCGGGATGGCCCGCCGCCTCGCAGAAGCGCGCGAATTGGCCGTTGTTGCCGATGGCCAGCAGCATCGAACCGTCCTTCGTGTGGAAGTCCTGGTAGGGCGCGAGGCTCGGGTGCGTGTTGCCCTGCCGCCGGGGCGCGACGCCGGTGTTGAGGAAGGCGCTCGCCTGGTTCGCGAGGATCGCCATGCCGACGTCGAGCAGCGCCATGTCGATGTGCTGGCCTTCGCCCGTGCGATGGCGCACTTCGAGGGCGGCGAGGATCGCGGTGCTCGCGTACACGCCGGTGAAGAGGTCGGTCAGCGCCACGCCCACGCGCAGCGGCCCGCCGCCGGGCACGTCGTCGGGGCGGCCGGTGATGCTCATCATGCCGGTGGTGGCCTGGATCATCAGGTCGTAGCCGGCGCGGTTTGCGTGCGGGCCGTCGTGGCCGAAACCGGTCACGCTGCAGTAGATGAGGCGCGGGTTGAGCTCGCGCAGGCTCTCGTGGTCGAGCCCGTACTGCTTGAGCCCGCCGGTCTTGAAGTTCTCGACCACGATGTCGCTCTCTGCCGCCATCTGCCTGAGCAGCGCCTGCCCGTCGGGGGTGGCCATGTCGATGGTGACCGAACGCTTGTTGCGGTTGCAGGCGGTGAAGTAGACCGCCTGGTTCGTGTCGTTCCCCTCGGCGTCCTTCAGGAAGGGCGGGCCCCAGGTGCGCGTGTCGTCGCCCACGCCGGGGCGCTCGATCTTGACCACGTCGGCGCCCAGGTCCGCGAGGATCTGGGTGCACCACGGCCCCGCGAGCACGCGGGACAGATCGAGAACCTTGATGCCCGCGAGGGCGCCCTGCGTTGCGGCCTGTGCGCTCATCAGTTGGCGAAGGCAGCGATGCCCGTTTGTGCGCGGCCGAGGATCAGCGCGTGGATGTCGTGCGTGCCCTCGTAGGTGTTGACCACCTCGAGGTTGACCAGATGGCGCGCCACGCCGAACTCGTCGCTGATGCCGTTGCCGCCCATCATGTCGCGGGCCAGGCGCGCGATGTCCAGCGCCTTGCCGCACGAGTTGCGCTTGAGCAGCGAAGTGACTTCGACCGAGGCGGTGCCTTCGTCCTTCATGCGGCCGAGGCGCAGGCACCCTTGCAGGCCCAGCGTGATCTCGGTCTGCATGTCGGCGAGCTTCTTCTGGATGAGCTGGTTGGCCGCCAGCGGGCGGCCGAACTGCTTGCGCTCCATCGTGTAGGTGCGGGCACGGTGCCAGCAGTCTTCCGCCGCGCCGAGCGCGCCCCACGAGATGCCGTAGCGCGCGCTGTTGAGGCAGGTGAACGGGCCCTTGAGGCCGCGCACTTCGGGGAAGGCGTTCTCTTCGGGGCAGAACACGTTGTCCATGACGATCTCGCCGGTGATCGAGGCGCGCAGGCCGACCTTGCCGTGGATCGCCGGCGCGCTCAGGCCCTTCATGCCCTTTTCGAGCACGAAGCCGCGGATCGGGCCGACGGTGCCGCCTTCGGTGACTTCCTTGGCCCAGACCACGAACACGTCGGCGATCGGGCTGTTGCTGATCCACATCTTGTTGCCGGTGAGCGCGTAGCCGCCCGGCACCTTCTTCGCGCGGGTGACCATGCTGCCGGGGTCGGAGCCGTGGTCGGGCTCGGTGAGGCCGAAGCAGCCGATCCATTCGCCGGTGGCGAGCTTGGGCAGGTACTTCTGCTTCTGCGCCTCGGTGCCGAATTCGTTGATCGGCACCATCACCAGCGAGCTCTGCACGCTGGCCATCGAACGGAAGCCCGAATCGACGCGCTCGACCTCGCGCGCGATGAGGCCATAGCAGACGTAGTTGAGGCCGGGGCCGCCGTATTGCTCGGGAATCGTCGGGCCCAGGAGGCCGAGGGCGCCCATCTCGCGGAAGACGGCCGGGTCGGTCTCACCCTTGCGGAAACCTTCGAGCACGCGCGGCGCGAGGCGCTCCTGGCAGTAGGCATTGGCGGCGTCGCGCACCATGCGCTCTTCGTCGGTGAGCTGCTGATCGAGCAGGAGGGCGTCGTCCCATTGGAAAGGGGCGTTCTTGATGGCCATTTGAGAGTCTCCGGGGGGAAAGTGAGTGCAGAAGGACTGAATCGGCTGTCATCGTAAGCGCGCCGCGGGGCGAGCGCAAACGATGATTCGACACCCAGTTATGCGTTCTGCGCACGTCAGAGCACAATGCGACCGAGGCGTTCCATTGGCCCAGCCCGCCGTTCAACTATGTAGCCTTCGCATACCATGCGCCGCAAGATCCCTTCCACCCAGTCGCTCGTCTGCTTCGAGGCCGCCGCGCGCCACGAGAGCTACACGCGCGCGGCGCAGGAACTCGCGCTCACGCAGAGCGCGGTGTCGCGCCAGATCACCGCGCTGGAGGACTTCCTCGGCATCGCCCTCTTCCGCCGCACCCGGCACGGTGTCGCGCTGACGCCGGCCGGCGCCGACTATGCGCGCCAGATCGCGCGCCAGCTCGACACCATGGAGCGCGATACGCTCGACGCGATGGCGCGGCAGGGCCAGGGCGGCTCGCTGCAGCTCGCGGCGGTGCCCACCTTCGCGACGCGCTGGCTCATTCCGCGCCTGCCGGATTTCGCGGCGAAGCATCCGGACATCACGGTGCACATCGAGACGCGCACGCGGCCCTTCCTCTTCAACGACACGCCATTCGATGCCGCGATCTACGCCGGCACCGCCGCGCAGACCGCCAACTGGGCCGGCACGAAATCGACCGTGCTCATCGAGGAAGACGTGATCCCGGTGTGCAGCCCGGCGCTGCTGGCCGGCCGCAAGGCGCTCTCGCCGGCCGCGATCGCGCGCATGCCGCTCTTGCAGCAGAGCACCCGGCCCGAGGGCTGGCGGCAGTGGTTCGACGCCCAGGGCGTCGATGCGCCGCGCGCCCACAGCGGGCCGCGCTACGAGCTGTTCTCGATGATCGCCATCGCCGCCGCGCACGGGCTCGGGGTGGCGCTGATGCCGACGCTGGCCATCCGGAACGAGATCGCGCGCGGCGAGCTCGTCATCGCCTGCGACCGCCCCCTGCGCGGCGAACGCAGCTACTACCTCGTGACGCCCGCCGTCGACGACGAGCGCCCGGCGCTCACGCTTTTTCGCGTCTGGCTGCTCGCGCAGGCGAGCGCGCCGGTTTCGCAGCCGGCTTCTGCGCGCTCGCCATCGCGGCCAGTCCCGCCATCACGTAGCGCATGAGTTCCTCGGCGAGGCCCTCGCTGTCCTTGCCGAGCGCCGGCAGCAGCCTGGCCGGGACTTCCCTCGGGATGATCATGATCGCGAGGCATGGCAGCAGCGCGAAGACCACGCCGCGCTGGGCGCTCGGGTGCTCGGGCGGCAGCCCCATCACCTCGCTCACCAGAGCGCGCATGAACTGGGACTTGGGCCGCACCGCCTTCTCGATCAGTGCAGGCATCGCGGCGGAGGGATTCATGATCTCGCGCAGCACGACACGAAAGCCCCAGGGCGGATTCGCGTTCGTAGCGAAGCGCACGAAGTGCGTCAACACCGTGCGCAGCCGGGTCTCGGGATCCTCGGTGCCCTGGACCAGCGCCACCAGCTCCTCGAGGCCGATCAACTGCTGGTGCGCCGCGATCAGCACCGCTTCGTAGAGACCGTCGCGGCTGCCGAAGTGATAGTTGACCGACGCGAGCGGCACGCCCGCGCGTTCGCAGATCTCCTTGCTCGTGGCCTCGGCCAGGCCGCGTTCGGCGAAGACCTGCCCGGCCGTCTCGATGAGGTGCAGGCGCGTCGCATCGCCATCCGGCCGTTGCGCCCGGCGGGCAGGCGTGGGAGATTTCCTTCTTGCTGTGACTGCCATCGGTCATCCTTGGACACAAATTCTTAATTTGAATTTGAATTCAAATTCGATATCATCAGTCTACTTCATCGACATCGCCGCGTCATCCGTGCAGAGAGAGAGACCATGAACAAGAAGCCGATCATCCTCGGGGCCATCGTTCTCGTGGCAGCAGCCGCGCTCGCGGCATGGTTCTTCAACCGCCAGCCCGCCAACCCGCACGAGCTGGTGCTCTACGGCAATGTCGATCTGCGCCAGGTGTCGCTCGCCTTCAACGGCGCGGAGCGCATCGGCAGGCTCAACGTGCAGGAAGGCGATCGCGTCAGCGCCGGCCAGGTGCTCGGCGAGCTCGACACGCGCACGCTGGAACTGCAGATCGCCCAGTCCGAGGCGCAGATCGCGGTGCAGGAGCAGGTGCTGCAGAAGCTCAAGACCGGCAGCCGCCCAGAAGAGATCGCGCAGTCGCGTGCGCAGGTTGCGGCGGCGCAGGCCGATGCCGAGCTCGCACGGCAGCAGCTCGAGCGGCTTCAATCGATCCGCCAGACCACCGCCGGGCGCGCGGTGAGCCAGCAGGACCTCGATGCCGCGCAGGCGCGCCACAAGATGGCGCTGGCGCAACTGGAGAACGCGCGCAAGGCGCAGCAGCTCGTCGTCACCGGCCCGCGCAAGGAAGACATCGCGCAGGCCCAGGCGCAGCTCGACGTGGCGGTCGCATCGCTCGCGGTTCTCAAGCACCAGTTGGACCAGGCGCAGCTGCGGGCGCCGATCAACGCGGTGGTGCGCGCACGGCTGATGGAGCCCGGCGACATGGCCTCGCCGCAGCGGCCGGTGTTCACGCTCGCGATCACCGATCCCAAATGGGTGCGCGCCTACGTGACCGAAGCGGACCTCGGGCGCGTGAGGCCCGGCATGGCGGCCACGCTGCACACCGACAGCCATCCGAGCCAGCCGCTCACCGGCCGGGTCGGCTACATCTCGTCGGTCGCGGAATTCACCCCCAAGACCGTGCAGACCGAGGAATTGCGCAGCAGCCTGGTCTACGAGATCCGCGTGCTCGCCGACGACCCCGAGGACCGGCTGCGGCTCGGCATGCCGGTGACGGTGCGCATCGCGCTCGATGGCAACGCCGCAGGCGCCGCCAGCAACACCCCCAACGCGGCGATCGCCGGGAGCAAGCCCTGATGTCCGCCGCCGCGCCGGCGCTCGCGGGCCGCGGCCTGCACAAGCGCTTCCAGATCAAGGGCGTCGCCGAGCCGACCCGCGCGCTCGACGACGTGACGCTCGAAGTGCCGGCCGGCAGGCTCACCGCGCTGGTCGGGCCCGACGGCGCGGGCAAGACCACGCTGCTGCGCCTCACCGCCGGCTTGATGAGCGCGGACGAAGGCTCGCTCAGCGTGCTCGGCATCGATGTCGCGAAAGACCCGCAATCGGTGCAGGACCGCATCAGCTACATGCCGCAGCGCTTCGGTCTCTACGAAGACCTGAGCGTGCAGGAAAACCTCGACCTCTATGCCGACCTGCACGGCGTGGGCAAGTCGGCGCGCCGCGATCGCTACGCGCGGCTGATGGAGATGACCGACCTCGGGCGCTTCACCGACCGCCCCGCGGGCAAGCTCTCCGGCGGCATGAAGCAGAAGCTCGGCCTCGCCTGCACGCTGGTGCGCTCGCCGGCGTTGCTGCTGCTCGACGAGCCCACGGTCGGCGTCGATCCGCTCTCGCGGCGCGAGCTGTGGGAGATCGTGCAGCAGCTCGTCGATGAGGAACATCTCTCGGTGATCGTGAGCACCGCCTACCTCGACGAGGCCGAGCGCTGCGCGCAGGTGTTCGTGCTGCAGGGCGGCAAGCTCATCGCACAGGGTGCGCCGGCCGAGATCCGCGACAACGCGAGGGACCTCTGCTTCATCGCCACGCCGCCGAAGGGCACGGCCCCGCGCACCTTGCAGGCGAAGCTGCTCGATGCGCCGGCTTCGATCATCGATGCGGTGCCGCAGGGCGGCGAGGTGCGCTTCGTCCGCCGGCCCGATGCGAATGCGGATGCGGTCGATGCCTTGCTCGAAGGCGCGCCGGTCGAATCCGTTCCGGCGCGCCTCGAGGACGGTTTCATGGTGCTGCTGCGCGCGCAGCGGGCCAAGGCAAAGGCCGCGGCGCCGCAAGCTGCGGCCACGACACCCGGCACGCCCAACGGCGACGCGAAGCACGACGTCGTCATCGAGGTCAAGGACCTGGTGCGCAAGTTCGGCGACTTCACCGCCGTCGCGAGCACCAGCTTCGATGTGCGGCGCGGCGAGATCTTCGGCCTGCTCGGGCCCAACGGTGCGGGCAAGACGACCACCTTCCGCATGCTCTGCGGACTGCTGCCCGCGAGCAGCGGCTTCCTGCAGGTGGCCGGCGTGAACCTGCGCACCGCGCGCGCCCACGCGCGCAGCAAGATCGGCTACGTCTCGCAGAAGTTCGCGCTGTACGGCAACCTCACCGTCGCGGAGAACCTGAACTTCTTCGGCGGCGCCTACGGCCTGCGCGGCGACCGGCTGCACGAGCGCATGCAAACGGTGCTGCATCAGTTCGACCTCGTCGGCCAGGAACACGCCACCAGCGGCCAGCTCCCCGGCGGCTTCAAGCAGCGTCTCGCGATGGCGACCGGCCTGCTGCACGAGCCGGAGATCCTGTTCCTCGACGAGCCCACCAGCGGCACCGATCCGCTCGCGCGGCGCGAGTTCTGGCGGCGCATCACCGCGCTCGCCGAAGCGGGCGTGACCGTCATCATCACCACGCACTTCATGGAAGAGGCCGAGTACTGCGACCGCATCGTGATCCAGGACGCAGGCAAGCTCCTCGCCATCGGCACGCCGCACCAGGTGCGCGTGCAGGCCGGCAGCGCAGCGGACAGCCGGCTCAGCATGGAACAGGCCTTCATCGACATCGTGATGCAGGCGCGCGAAGCCAATCACGCGCCGGCGCCGGGAGCGACCGCATGACCGATCCCGTGCCGCAAGGGCAAGCCGCCAGGTACCGCCGCTTCTGGCAACGGCTGGTCGCGCTCACGCGCAAGGAAACGCGCCAGCTCGTCCGCGACCCGAGCAGCATCGCGATCGGCATCCTGCTGCCGATCATCCTGATCCTGATCTTCGGCTACGGCCTTTCGCTCGACGTGAAGAACGCGCCGATGGCGGTGGTGCTCGAGGACACCTCGCCCACCGCGGTGCAGGCCGTCTCGGGCCTGCAGCTCACGCCGTACATCTCGCCGGTGATGCTGGCTTCGATGCGCGACGCCGAAGCGCTGATGCACCAGCGCAAGGTGGACGGCATCGTGCGCGTGCCGGGCGATTTCTCGCGCCGGCTCGCGGCGGGCGACGCGAGCATCCAGGTGATCGTGCACGGCGCGGATGCGAACAAGGCCAACATCGTGCTGCGCTACGCGACCGGCGCGCTCGCGCAGAACGCGCAGCGCATCGTCGACCGCGCGGGCGGTGCGCCGCAGGGCACCGGCATCGGCGCGATCACCATCGAGCAGCGGCTGTGGTTCAACAGCGCCAACACCAGCACCTGGTACCTGGTGCCGGGACTGATCGTGCTCATCATGACCTTGGTCGGCGCCTTCCTCACCGCGCTGGTGATGGCGCGCGAATGGGAGCGCGGCACGCTCGAATCGCTGTTCGTGACGCCGGTGCGGCCGGTGGAGATCCTGCTTGCCAAGGTCATCCCCTACTTCGGCATCGGCATGATCGGGCTGCTGTTGTGCCTGCTGGCCGCGCGCTTCCTCTTCGAAGTGCCGATGTACGGATCGCTCGCCGTCATGGTGGTGGCCGCCATGCTCTACCTGCTGGTCGCGGTGGGCGTCGGCCTGCTCATCTCCTCCGCGACACGCAACCAGTTCCTCGCGAGCCAGGTCGCGCTGATATCGAGCTTCCTGCCCTCGCTGATGCTGTCGGGCTTTCTCTTCGACCTGCGCAACGTGCCGACGGTCGTGCGCATCGTCGGGCATGCGCTGCCCGCGACCTACTTCATGGAACTCATCCGCACGCTGTTCCTCGCGGGCAATGTGTGGTCGCTGATCGTGCGCAACTGCCTCATCCTGCTCGTGTACGCGGTGGTGCTCCTCGGCATCGCGCGCTTCGTCACGCGCAAGAAGCTGGACTGAAGGAAAGCCATGAACGGTTCATTCATCGACTTCCTGCGGCGCGTCGCCCACCTGTGCCGCAAGGAGCTGCTCGCGATCCTCAAGGACCCGTCGAGCCGCGTGATCCTCCTCGTGCCGGCGCTGATGCAGAGCCTGCTCTTCGGCTACGCCGCCACCTACGACCTGACGCATGTCGACTACGCGCTGCTCGACCAGAGCCGCAGCGGCGCATCCAGCGCGCTCATCGCCAGGCTCGACGGCACCGGCGTCTTCAAGCGCCACGCCACGCTCAGCTCGCCCGAGCAGATCGGGCCGCTGGTCAGCCGGCAGGACGCGCTCGTGGTCATCCAGATCGGGCCCGAGTTCGAACGCCAGCTCAACGCGGGCGAGGACGCGCCCATCCAGGTCGTGATCGACGCGCGCAACTCCAACACCGCGGGCTCGGCTTCAGGCTTCGTCGCCTCGGTGGTCAACACGTTCAACGACGAATGGCGGCGGCAGCACGGCGGCCTGCAGGCGCCGGTGCGCATCGAGTCGCGCGCCTGGTTCAACCCCAACCTGGAGACGCGCTGGAACTTCATGCCCGGCATGATCGCCGCGCTCAGCATGATCCAGACGCTGCTGCTCACCGCGCTCTCGGTGGCGCGCGAGCGCGAGCAAGGCACCTTCGACCAGTTGCTGGTCACGCCGCTCTCGCCCACCGAGATCATGATCGGCAAGGCGCTGCCGCCGGTCTTCATCGGGCTGGTGCAGTCCACCATCGTGCTGCTCATCACGCTGCTGTGGTTCAGGGTGCCGATGGCCGGCTCGCTCGTCACGCTCTACGTCGGGCTCTCGGCCTTCACCATCGCGAGCGTGGGCATCGGCCTGTCGATCTCGGCGGTGTCGGCCAACATGCAGCAGGCGATGCTCTACACCTTCGTTATCATCATGCCGATGATGCTGCTGTCGGGCCTCACCACGCCGGTGAGCAACATGCCCGAAGTGCTGCAGATCGCCACGCTCGCGAACCCGCTGCGCTTTGCGATCGACCTCGTGCAGCGCGTGTACCTCGAAGGCGTCGGGCTGCTGACCGTCTGGCACAACCTCATTCCGCTTTTCATCATCGCGGCCATCACGCTGCCGCTGGCCGCCTGGCTGTTCCGCCATCGGCTGGTCTGAACCCGCACATCGAAGGGCACGACATGAAGACCTCCGCACGCTTGCACACCACCGCCATCGCCGCTGTTGCCGCGCTCATCGCGGCCGCGATGCTCACCGGCTGCGCGGTCGGCCCCCATTTCAAGCCGCAGACCAGCGAAGCCCCGGCCGACTTCGCGGCATGGCACGGCGGATCGCCCGAACTCGCCGACGCCGAGCGCACCGCACCTGCCGCGAGCGCCGCGCCGCAGGACTGGAGCATGTTCAACGACCCGGTGCTCGATGCGCTGCAAGCCCGTGCGCTGGAGGCCAACCACGACCTGCGGACCGCCGCGCTGCACTTCGCGCAAAGCCGCGCGCAACGCGGCATCGTCGAATCGCAGAAGGGCATCCAGGTCAACGCCAGCGCGGGCGTCTCGCGGCTGCGGCTGAGCGAGAGTGGCGAGACCTCGCGCCTGATCGGCGCCATCAATCCGGCCAACAGCGCCCAGCTGCTCCAGATCCTGAGCGAGCCGCACAACTTCTACCAGGCCGGTTTCGACGCCTCGTGGGAGCTCGACCTGTGGGGCCGCGTGAGCCGTTCCATCGAATCCGCCGACGCCGGCATGGCCGCATCGCAAGCCATGCTCGCGCAGGTGCAGCTCAGCGTGCAGGCCGAGGTTGCGCGCCACTACTTCGAGCTGCGCTCGGTGCAACGCCAGATCAGGCTCGCGCGCGAGGACATCGCGGCGGCCGAGGAAACGCTGGGCCTCGTCAAGGCCCGCGCCGATGGCGGACTCACCACCGACCTCGACGTCGAGCGCCAGAACGCGCAAGCTGCCGACCTGCGCGCGCGCCTGCCGCAACTGCTCGCGCAGGAAGCGCAGGCCTCCAACCAGATCACCCTGCTGCTCGGCGAACGGCCCGGCGCACTGCAATCGCAACTCGCGCCGCTGCAAGGCAACGCGGCGGCAGTGGCGACGCTGCCCGACCTCTCGCTCGGCGTGCCGTCGGACATGGCGCTGCGCCGGCCCGACATCCAGATGGCGCAAGCCCAGCTGCATGCCGCCACCGCCAACGTCGGCGTCGCCGTGGCCGACCTCTACCCGCGCGTCACCATCGGCGCGAAGTTCGGCCTCGAAGCCGTCAACGGCGACAGCTTCAGCGACTGGGGCAGCCGCACCTGGTCGATCGGGCCGAGCCTGCAACTGCCCATCTTCGACAACGGCCGCCGGCGCGCCACCGTGGAACTGCGCGAACTGCAGCAGCAGGAAGCTGCCGTGGCCTACCAGCAGACCGTGCTGAAGGCATGGCACGAGATCGACGATGCGCTGAGCGCCTACACCGCCGAGCGCCGCCGCAATGCGCAACTGGCCGTGAGGGAACGCAGCAGCCGCGACGCGCTGCAACTCGCGCGCGTGCGCTACGAGCATGGGTTGACGGACTTTCTGGTGCAGCTCGACGCGGAGCGCACGTGGCTGCAGGCGCAGAGGGATTACACGGAGAGTTCGAGTCGCCTGGCGTTGGGGTTGGTGGCGGTTTCGAAGGCCTTGGGCGGGGCGAGGGATGTGGGCGGCTGAGACCGGATCGCATCTCTATCGCTTCTCTTTCACTTCTGGATATCGCCCAGGCAAAGGTATTTGATCTCCACGTAGTCGTCCATGCCGTAGTGCGAGCCCTCGCGCCCCAGGCCCGACTGCTTCACGCCGCCGAAAGGCACATGCTCGGTGGCGATCACGCCGGCGTTGATGCCGACCATGCCGTATTCCAGCGCCTCGGCAACGCGGAAGACACGGCCCATGTCGCGGGTGTAGAAGTAGCTCGCCAGGCCGAACTCCGTGTTGTTCGCTGCGTCGATGGCCTCCTGCTCGGTCTTGAAGCGAAAGACCGGTGCGAACGGCCCGAAGGTTTCCTCCCGCGCGCACAGCATGTCGGGCGTGGCCTCGGCGATCACCGTGGGCTCGAAGAACTGGCGCTCGATCCTGCGGCCGCCGGCCAGCACCTTGCCGCCCTTGGCAACGGCATCGTCGACGTGGCGCTGCACCTTGTCGATCGCCGCATCCTCGATCAGCGGGCCCTGCACCACGCCGTCCTCGAAGCCGTTGCCGACCTTGAGCGCGCTGACCTTCGCCGCGAACTTGCGGACAAAGCTGTCGTAGATGCCGTCCTGCACATAGAGCCGGTTCGCGCACACGCAGGTCTGGCCGGCGTTGCGGTACTTGCTGGCCATGGCGCCTTCGACGGCCGAATCCACATCCGCATCGTCGAACACCAGGAAAGGCGCGTTGCCGCCGAGCTCGAGCGACAGCTTCTTGACCGTCGGCGCGCACTGGCTCATCAGGATGCGGCCGACCTCGGTGGAACCGGTGAAGCTCAGGTGGCGCACGACGTCGCTCTCGCACAGTTCCTTGCCGATCGCGATGCTGTTCCGGCTGTCGGCCGTGACGACGTTGAGCACACCCGCCGGAATGCCCGCGCGGACTGCAAGCTCGGCCGCGGCCAGCGCGGTCAGCGGCGTGAGTTCGGCCGGCTTGATGACCACCGTGCAGCCGGCGGCGAGTGCCGGCGCCACCTTGCGCGTGATCATGGCCAACGGAAAGTTCCACGGCGTGATCGCCGCGCACACGCCGATGGCCTGCTTCATCACCAGCAGGCGGCGGTTGTTGTCGAACTGGGGCAGCACCTCGCCGTTGACGCGCTTGGCTTCTTCCGCGAACCACTCGATGAAGCTCGCGCCATAGGCGACCTCGCCCTTGGCCTCGGCGAAGGGCTTGCCCTGCTCGGCGGTCATCAGGCGGCCCAGGTCCTCGGTGTTGGCGATCAGCAGGTCGAACCACTTGCGCAGCACGATGCTGCGCTCCTTGCCGGTCTTGCCGCGCCAGGCAGCGAGCGCCCTGTCGGCGGCGGCAATGGCGGCAGCGGCGTCCGCGCGCGTGAGGTTGGCCACGTCGGCCAGCTTCCGGCCGGTGGCCGGGTCGTTCACATCGAAGCGACTGCTGCCGCCAACCCATTCGCCATCGATGAGGGCATCGGTCCTGAAAAGGGCGGGATCGTTGAGAAGCGCGAGGGGAGATGTCTTCGTGTCCATGTGTTTGTTTTCCTTGTCTTGAAGCCGCGGCCGGGTCGTCAATCGCGCCGCGGCACGCCGGGCATCACGCACAGCAGCTCGAAGGCGAGGTTGGCCGCAAGCAGCGCGGTGGTGCCACAGGGGTCGTAGGGCGGAGAGACCTCCACCACGTCGGCCCCCACGAGGTCCAGGCCCCAGGCGCCGCGAATCAGCTCCAGCGTCTGCGGCACGGTCAGGCCGGCGATCTCCGGGGTCCCGGTCCCGGGCGCGAACGCCGGGTCGATGCCGTCGATGTCGAGCGTGAAATAGACCGGACCACCGCCGACGCGTTCGCGCAGCTCCGCCGCCAGCGGCGCGAGCGAGCGGCCCCAGCATTCCTCGACCTGCACGACGCGAAAGCCCTGATCGCGACACCAGTCGAAATCCTCGGCCGTGTAGCCGGTGCCGCGCAGGCCGATCTGCGCCACGCGCAGAGGATCGATCAGGCCCTCCTCGAGCGCGCGGCGAAATGTCGTGCCATGCGCGATCTTCTCGCCGAACATCGTGTCGTTGACGTCGGCATGCGCGTCGATGTGAATCAGGCCGATCCGGCCATGCCGCCTGTGCAGCGCACGCAGGATCGGCAGCGTGATCGTGTGATCGCCGCCGAGCGTGATCGGCTTGCATTGCGCAGCCACGATCGCATCGAAGGCGCTTTCGATCCGAAGGACGGAATCGGCAAGGTTGTAGGGATTGATGGCCACGTCGCCGAGATCGGCCACTCGCAGCGCGTCGAAGGGGGCCGCCCGCGTCGCCATGTTGTAGGGCCGCAGCAGCACCGATTCGCAGCGGATCTGGCGCGGGCCGAAGCGGGTTCCGGAGCGATTCGAGGTGCCCTGGTCGAGCGGCACGCCCACGAAGCCCACGTCCAGCGAGGCTGGATCGGCCACCGTCGGCAGCCGCATCATCGTCGCGATGCCGCCGAAGCGGGGCATTTCGTTGCCGCCCAGGGGCTGATGGGTGTTACTGGTCATGGCCGGGTGCCTGTCTGCAGCTCAGCGCCGCCTGCCGCGCAGCCATTCGAGCGCAAGCAGCAGGCTGGTGGTGAAGATGATCAGAAGCGTCGCGACGGCCGCGATGGTGGGCGAGATGTTCTCGCGGATGCCGGTGAACATCTGGCGCGGCAGCGTGACCTGGCCCGGTCCGGCGAGGAACAGCGTGACCACCACCTCGTCGAACGAGGTGGCGAACGCGAACAGCGCACCCGAGATGACGCCCGGCGCAATCACCGGCAGCGTGACGCGCATGAAGGTCCGAAACGGTGTCTCGCCCAGGCTCAGCGATGCGCGCACCAGGTTGTGATTGAAGCCGGCCAGGGTAGCGAGCACGGTCGTCAGCACGAAGGGTGCCCCCAGTGCGGCATGCACCACGATCAGCCCGATGTAGGTGTCGGCCAGCCCGATGGGCGCGAAGTAGAGATAGGTGGCCACGCCCACCACCACGATCGGCACCACCATCGGCGAGATCAGCACGCTCATGAGCAGGCCCTTGAAGGCGAAGCTCGTGCGCGACAGGCCCACCGCCGCCAGCGTGCCGAGGACGGTGGCGATGACCGTGGCGGCAGGCGCCACGATGAAGCTGTTGCGCGCCGCGCGCCCCCATTCCGGCGATTCGACGAGGTTGCGATACCAGCGCAGCGACCAGCCCGGGATCGGGTAGGTCAGAAAGGAGCTGTCGGAGAAGGACAGCGGAATCACCACCAGGATCGGCGCCAGCAGGAAGGCCAGCACCGCGACGCAGCCTGCGCGCACCAGCCACCAGCCGAGCTTGTCGGCAAAAGTGGCGTAGGCCGGAAATTGGGGGAGCTTCAACATGCAGGTCTTTCGTGCTTTCAGCCAAGGCTCAGTTCGGCCTTGCCGATGCGGCGGTACACGGCATAGAGCAGCAGCGTGGCGGTCAGCAGCACGGCACCGAGCGCGCAGGCCATGCCCCAGTTGATCTCCACGTTGGTGTAGCGCGCGATGTAGTAGCTCAGCATCTGGTCGTCGGCGCCGCCGAGCAGCGCCGGCGTCACGTAGTAGCCGATCGCCAGGATGAAGACCAGCAGCGCGCCGGCGCCGATGCCCGGATAGGTCTGCGGCACGTAGACGCGGAAGAAGGCCGCCAGCGGCGGGCTGCCCAGCGAGACGGCCGCGCGCAGATAGGTGGGCGGCACGCTCTTCATGACGCTGTAGAGCGGCAGGATCATGAAGGGCAGCAGGATGTGCACCATCGCGATGATCACGCCGGTGCGGTTGAACAGCAGTGCCAGCGGCTGGTCGATCAGGCCGATGCCCATGAGCCCGCGGTTGACCAGGCCCTCGGACTGCAGCAGCACGATCCACGCCGCCACGCGCACCAGGATGGAAGTCCAGAAAGGCACCAGCACCAGGATCATCAGCACGTTGGCCTTGCGCGCCGGCAAGGTCGACAGCCACCAGGCCAGCGGATAGGCCAGCAACAGGCAGAAGACGGTGACCACGGCACTGATTTCGAAGGTGCGCAGCAGGATGCCGGCGAAGGCGCGCTGATCGGCGGGCATGCGCTCCACCTCGCCCGCGACGTCGCGCCGCAGGTCGACCGAGGCGAGCAGGTAGTCGGGTGTCCAGCGCGAGCCGTTCTTGGCGATCGCCTGCCAGTACGGCGCCTCGCCCCAGCGCGGGTCGATCTCCAGCATGCGCGCCTTGATTTCTTCCGGCGTGCCCGCGACCGGCAGCGCGCGGAACGTGCCCATCACGAGCGAGCGGGCGCCCGCGATCTCGGTATTGAGGCGGCGCGCCAGGGCGCCGGCGTCGGAACTATCGGGCAACTGGCCGAGGTCGGCCACGAAGGCTGCATAGGCTGCCGGCGCGGGCGCCTCCTTGCGGCTCCATCCGTCGAGCGCGCGCACGGTGCGCGGCAGCGCGTTGGCCACCTCCGGGTTCTCGACCGCGCGCTGCAGCAGCGCCACGATCGGCACCAGCAGCGTCAAGAGCAGGAATACCAGAAGCGGCACCGTGAGCGCGAAGGCTCGCCACTTGCGGCGCGCCTCGGCCCGCGCAAGCGCGCGTCGCAGCGCGCCGGGGGAAGGCTGCGCCGGCACTTGGGGATCGAGCGTTGCCGCGTGCATGGCCTCTGGTCCGCTTACTGGGTGGCCCAGGCGGCGAAGCGCTTTTCGAGCGCCTCACCCTGGTCGGCCCAGAAGGCAACACTGAATTGCAGCGCCTCCTTGGCATTGCCCGCCGAGGTCGGCAGGTCGGCCAGCACCTTGCTGTCGAGCGACTCCAGCGCCTTGGTGTTGGTGGGACCGTAGGCGATGCTCTGGGCATAGACCGCCTGGTTCGCCGGCTGCATCGCGAACTGGATGAACTTCAGCGAGGCCTCCTTGTTCGGCGCGCCCTTCGGGATCACCCAGTAGTCGAGGTCGTAGATGCCGCCGGGCCAGAAGATCTTGAGGTTGCGGCCTTCGCGGTTGGCCGCGTCGATGCGGCCGTTGTACACGGTGCTCAGCACCACGTCGCCGGCCACCAGGAACTGCGGCGGCTGCGCGCCGGCCTCCCACCACTGGATGTTGGGCTTGAGTTCGGTCAGCTTCTTGAAGGCGCGGTCGGCACCTTCCTTGGTGGCCAGCACCTTGTAGACATCGGCCGGCTTCACGCCGTCGGCCATGAGCGCGAACTCGAGGTTGTAGCGCGCGCCCTTGCGCATGCCGCGCTTGCCCGGGATCTTCTTGACGTCCCAGAAATCGGCCCAGCTGGCGGGCGCGGTCTTGAGCTTGTCGCCGTTGTAGGCCATCACGGTCGACCACACGAACAGGCCGATGCCGCAATCGGTCACCGCAGCCGGCAGGAAGTCGGCCTTGTTGCCGATCTTCGAGTAGTCGAGCTTCTCGAACAGGCCCTCGTCGCAGCCGCGCACCGCGTCGGGCGATTCGACCTCGACCACGTCCCAGGTGACCTTCTTGGTTTCGACCATGGCCTTGATCTTGGCCTGCTCGCCGTTGTATTCGACCGGGATGATCTTGGTGCCGGTCTTCTCGTACGGGTCGTAGTAGGCCTTCTTTTGCGCATTGGCGTTGGCGCCACCGAAGTTGACCACGGTGAGCTGCTGCTGGGCGAATGCCGGCAGCGCGAGGCTGGCGGCGACGGTGCAGGCGAGGAGTGTCTTTTTCATGGCAGTTGCAGTCCTGGTTGGTGAACGGGAGCGGGGAAACGTGTCGGCTTCAGAGCGCATAGATGCGCGCATGCGCCGTTGGAAATTCGAGCAGCACTGCTTCGCCGGCCTGCGGCGTCGGGCTGCCGTCGAGGCTGGCCAGCGGCAGCTTCACGGTCGCCTCGGCCTGGCCGCCGCCGAGACCGCAGAGCAGCCGCATGTGGTCGCCGAAATAGATCACGCGCGCCACCTCGGCGGCCAGCATGTTGGGCCCCGGCGCACCGGACCGGCGATGCAGCACCACGCGCTCGGGGCGGATGCAGGCCTCGACGGCCGCGCCCGCGGAAGCACCGTTGACGTTGAGCCCGGCCAGCACGCGGCCGTCGGGCAGCGCCATCTCGGCCTGCTCGCCGCCGCGGCTCAGCTGGCCCTTGAGCACGGTGTTGTCGCCGACGAAGCCGGCCACGAAACGGTTGGCGGGCGCTTCGTACAGGCGCTCCACCTCATCGAGTTGCTGGATGAAGCCTTCGTTGAATACCGCCACGCGGTCGCTCATGGTCAGGGCCTCGCCCTGGTCGTGCGTGACGTAGACGAAGGTCACGCCGAGCTGGCGGTGCAGGTCCTTGAGCTCGATCTGCATGTGCTCGCGCAGCTGCTTGTCGAGCGCGCCGAGCGGCTCGTCCATCAGCACCAGCTGGGGCTCGAACACCAGCGCGCGTGCCAATGCCACGCGCTGCTGCTGGCCGCCCGAGAGCTGGCCGGGCAGCCGGTCGGTCATGCCGCGCAGCTGCACCATGTCGAGCGCGCGCTGCACGCGGCGCTGCTGCTCGTCCTTCGACACCTTGCGCACGGTGAGCGGATAGGCGACGTTCTGGCCCACGCTCATGTGCGGGAACAGCGCGTAGTTCTGGAACACCATGCCGAAATGCCGCTTGTGCGGCGGCGTGCCGTTGATCTGCCTGCCGTCGAGCAGGATCTCGCCGGAGGTCGGCGACTCGAAGCCGGCCAGCATCATGAGCGTGGTGGTCTTGCCCGAGCCCGAAGGCCCGAGCAGGCTCAGGAACTCGCCTCGATGAATGTCGAGGTCGAGCTGGCGCACCACCAGGTGCTCGCCGTCGTAGGTTTTCTGGACGCGCCGGAAGCGCACCAGCGGTTCTGCTGTCATAGGGGCGTTCAAGAAAGGGCCATTCAGCTGAGCGCGGCGAAGCTTTCCGCGAGAAGTGCCAGGCCTTCGTCGACAAGCAAATCGGATGCCGTCAATGGCACCAGCACGCGAATTACATTGCCATAGGTGCCGCATGACAGCAGGATTAACCCGCGTCGCGCCGCCTCCGCGACCACCTGGCGGGTCAGCGCGGCATCGGGCCGGGCCGTGTCGCCCTCTTCGAACAGTTCGATCGCCATCATGGCGCCGAGGCCCCGCACATCGCCGATGGCGGGCACATCGGCCGCGATGCGGGCCAGGCCTGCGGTGAGCCGCTCGCCCAGCGCCCGGCTGCGCGCCAGCAGCTGCTGGTCGTCGAACACCTTCAACACCGCGAGTGCCGCGGCGCAGCCGATGGGACTGCCGGCATAGGTGCCGCCCAGGCCGCCGGGCGCGGGCGCGTCCATCACCTCGGCGCGGCCCACCACGCCGGAGATCGGGAAGCCGCCCGCCATCGACTTGGCGGTGGTGATCAGGTCGGGCGCCACGGGCCATTGCTCGCTCGCGAACCAGGTGCCGGTGCGGCCGGCGCCGGTCTGCACCTCGTCGGCAATGATCAGGATGCCGTGGCGGTCCGCGATCGCGCGCAGGCCTTCGATGAAATCATTCGGCGCTACATAGAAACCACCCTCGCCCTGCACCGGCTCCAGGATGAAGGCTGCCACGCGCTCGGCCTCGATATCGTTCTTCAACAGCAGCTCGACCGAGTGCAAGGCATCGTCCACGCTCACGCCGTGCAGCGCATTCGGGTACAGCGCATGGAACACCTCGCCGGGGAACGGGCCGAAGCCGAGCTTGTACGGGGCGACCTTGCCGGTCAGGCCCAGCGTCATCACCGTGCGTCCGTGGTAGCCGCCGTTGAAGGCAATGATGCCCGGGCGCCGGGTGTAGGCGCGGGCGATCTTGACGGCGTTCTCGACCGCCTCGGCGCCGGTGCTGAGGAAGATCGACTTCTTCGCGAAGCGGCCCGGCGCCAGCGCGTTGAGGCGCTCGGCCAGTTCCACATAGGGCTCGTAGGCCAGCACCTGGAAGCAGGTGTGCGAGTAGAGGTCGACCTGCGCCTTGACGGCCGCGCTGATCTCCGGCTGGCAATGGCCGGTGTTGAGCACCGCGATGCCGCCTGCGAAGTCGATGTAGCGGCGCCCTTCGACGTCCCAGAGCTCGGCGTTCGCGGCGCGGCTGACGAAGATTTCATGGGCCTGACCGACGCCGCGGGCGACCGCTGCATTGCGGCGGGCCATGAGGACGGCATTGCTGGTTTGGGATTCGCGCTGCATGGGGACAACCTGTGCCTGGAAGTAGGAGTGGCGGCACTTTAGGTCTCGCCGATCGCGGCGGCCATGTACACCGGAAGCGGTGGCCCGGCGGACTGTACTGGTCTTGTATCCTGTACATACTTTCCTCCATATGGTGCAGAACGGTCTGCCGAGGCCCCATCGATGCTCATCCTTCGCCCCGAACTGCCGACCCCCCTGGTAAGCCAGATCGTGGAAGGACTGCGTGGCCTGATCAGCACCCAGAAGCTCAAGGCCGACACCAAGCTCCCGTCGATCCGCGCCTTCGCGGCGGCCCATGGCGTCAGCGTCTTCACCGTGGTCGAGGCCTACGACCGGCTGGTGGCCCAGGGCCTGCTGGTCTCGCGCGCCAATGCGGGCTTCTTCGTCAAGCGGCGCAGCGAAGAAGGCGCGGCCGGTGCGGCCGGTGCGGCCAGTGCGCCGCGCGCGGACCCCCGCTTCGACGCCCGCTGGTACCTGCAGCAGATCTTCGAGAACCGGAACCTGCCGCTCAAGGCCGGCTGCGGCTGGCTGCCGCACGACTGGCTGTTCGAAGACGGCATGCGCCGCAGCCTGCGGCACCTGGCCTCCGAAGGCGCCGACATCGGCGGCTACGGCCTGCCGTTCGGCCACCTGGCGCTGCGCATGGCGACGGCCGAAGCGCTTTCGGAGCAGCAGATCGTGGTCGATGCCACCCAGGTCCTGCTGACCCAGGGCTCCAGCCAGGCGCTGGACCTCATCGCGCGCCGCCTGCTCAAGCCGGGCGACTCGGTGCTGGTGGACGACCCCGGCTATCCGAACCTGATGTTCATGCTGCGCTTCCTGGGTGTGAACCTGATCGGCGTGCCGCGCATCCCGTCGGGCTACGACATGCCCGCGCTGGAGGCGCTGCTCGCGCTGCATCGCCCCAAGGCCTTCTTCACGCAGCCCCGGCTGCAGAGCCCCACCTGCTCCACCGCCACGCTGCCGCAGCTGGTGCAGCTGCTCCAGCTGGCCCAGGCGCACGACTTCACGCTGGTGGAGAACGACATCTACGCCGAGCTGGACGCTTCGATGCGTCCTTCGCTCGCAAGCCTCGCGCAGTTGCGCCAGGTCGTCTACGTGAGCAGCTTCTCGAAAACCATCTCGCCGAACCTGCGCGTCGGCTACGTGGTGGCGCAGCCGGAACTGCTCGAAGAACTCGCGCAGCTCAAGATGATCTCGGGCCTGACCTCGTCCGACATCACCGAGCGGCTGGTTTTCGGCACCGTGACCGACGGCCGCTGGCGAAAGCACCTCAAGGCGCTTCGCGAGCGACTGGCACACGCGCATGGCAGCGTGGCACGACGGCTGAGCGCGCTGGGCTTCGAGCTGTTCCACGAAGCCGCGGCCGGCATGTACCTGTGGGCTCGTCACCCGGACATTGCCGACAGCGCCGAGCTGTCCCGGCGCGCGGCCCTGGAGGGCATCATGCTCGGCCCGGGGCAGCTGTTCCTGGTCAACCCCCATCCCACCGGCTGGCTTCGCTTCAACGTCTCCTTCAGCGACGACGAGCGGCTGTGGCGCTTCCTGGAGCGCAGCATCGCTCATCAAGGCGGTGAATGACGTCGGCAGCAGCCGATCGGCACCGAGCCGCCACCGCCGGGTGTCACACCCGTGAGCCGGGCGCCGACCGGCTCGCCGACTGCCAATCAGGCTTTCCCCAAGACCTCCTGCGCGCGCAAGGCGCAGAGTGCCTCCCGGCACATCCCGTGCCGGAGTCCGCCGCTCCCTTCGGCGGAAGGAGATACCAGATGATTGCCTTCTTCCGCACCGCCGGCATCGCGCCCGGCAAGAACGCGAGCATGCTCGCCTTCTCGAAAGAAATCTGTGCCCACATCAAGGACACCTACGGGTTCGATGTCGAGGTGCTGCTGCCGGTGGGCGGCAATCCCCAGCGCATCGGCTGGACTTCGCGGCACAAGGACCTCGCGACCTATGACGAGCTCAGCCAGCGCCTCTTCGCCGACCAGAAGTTCTGGGAGATCGCCAACAAGTACACCGACTGCTTCGTGCCCGGGTCGGTCCGCGACGAGATCTGGCGCACGCTCTGACCTCCGTCGTACAGCCGTGGGGCGGAGTGACAGCCGCCCATCCCCGCATGAGAATCCTTCGTCGCCCATCGGCATCGAGGAAGGGTCCCTCATGGCTGACGAAGAGAAGTCCAAGTCCTGGTGGCAGACCTTGCCGGGGCTCATCGCCAGCCTGACGGCGGCCACCACGGCTTTCGCGGGACTGCTGGTGGCGCTCAAGCAGGTGGGCTGGATCGGGTCGCCGCAGCCGCCTGCGGCGCCGGCGCCTCAACAGCAGCAGTCATCGTCGACGCCCTCGCCGGCTCCGGCCGCGCCGGTGGCGGCGGCTGCGCCGGCGAGCCATCCGGTGACCTTGCCCGAATTGCGCGAGTACAAGCTCGACACGGCGACGTTCACGCTGCTGTCGGCCACGCTGTCGCCGCAGACGGCAGAGAAGGATGCGCTGCGGATCCAGATCCGGATGATGAACAACAACAGCTACGACGCGAATTTCTGGGATCGCTCGTTCCGCCTGATGCTGGATGGCGTGCCGGTCGCGCCAGAGAGCGATCTCAACGAGCTGGTGCCGGCCCGTTCGGCCAAGGAGGGCGCGGTGCTGTTCGCGCTTCCGCGCGCCACGGCGAACGTGAAACTGGAAATCAGCTACGGCAACGAGCAGACGCTGATTCCGCTGGCGCTCGGTGCGCCGCGATAGTTCGCCAGAGGGCTACAGGCGGCGCCATTCGTCGAGGCAGTGCGCGGCCAGCGCCGTGACCCAGAACGGCTCGGTCGGGTCGAAGGCGATGCCGAACCGGGGCGAGACGAGGAAGCCGGCTCTTTCGAAGCAGCTCTCGTCCTCGGCACGGATGAAGAACGAGAGCGCATCGAAGCCGATCGACCGGCGGCCGATGATGACGACGGCCGCCTGCAGGGTGACCTCTTCGAGCCGGCCGCAGTCCTGGAAGCGGTAGATGACCGATCCGTAGTCGAGCTCGTTCAGGCCGACGCTGTTGCGGCCGGTCTTGAGGGGCGTGCCGTGCAGGCGCTGCACGTCCTCTTTCGAGGCGGTGAACGGCAGGTCGTTGACGCGGGTGAAGGGGTCGAGGTGCATGGCGCAGCAGCGTGTCCGGGCATTCTCGGACAGGCATCGCGAGTCCGCGGCACTGCAGGTTTCTGCGGACGACTCAGCCGTGGGTTTGCTTCCAGAATGGCGGCCGAAGCGAACGGAGACCCCCATGAACGAATCTCCCGTCGGTGCGGCCCCTCTGCCGCAGAACGAGCGTCGCGAATTGCTGCAGCGCATTTGCGCGCTGGTCGCGGCCGGCATGGCATCCGGCGGTGCCACGATCGCGGGCTGCGGCGGAGGGAGCAGCAGCGGCGGGGTTGCGTTCGTCGCCTCCTCGGGGGGGCCCGTGCCTTCGCCAGCGCCCTCTCCGCCTTCATCCGGTTCCCCACCGCCGCCTCCTCCGCCAACGTCGCCCGGTTTGGCGGCGCCGGCACTCGGCGCGCATGGGCTCGGCTTCAACCGCCTGAACACGTCGGCCGCGGCGCTGTCGGTTTCGGGCCTCGCCACGGGCGCGAGCGGAAGCAGCCTGCTGGTCTGCATCGGACGTGGCAATCAGGCGGCTGCAGCGACGCCGACGGACAACGCGGGCAATGTCTTCGTCCAGCTCGATTCGACGCACACCTACACGCTCTATCCCAGCTCGGGGACGGCGCTGTTCGCCTGCGAGAAGGCGCGCGGGCTGGCCAGTCACACGGTCGCGGCGGCAAAGCCGGATCCGCTCGACGAGGTGACGCTGACGGTGGTCGAGGTCACCGGCGGCGGGCGGGTGCGCGACCTGAAGTGGCGCGAGGTGCTGTCCGGGCAGCCGCTGACGAGCGCCAGCGTGACCACCACGGGCGCCGCGCTGCTGGTGGCGTGGTGGTGGGGCGATGCAGGCGTCGATGGGGACAAGACGGCGCTGCCCGACAGCGGGTTCACGGTGATCGATTCGGTGCTGGCGGCCGGTGCGCTGGTGCAATGCGCGGTGGCGGTGAAGCAGGTCGCGGCGGCCGGCACCTACAACCTGACGTGGACCTCGACGCCGCAGCAGGGAGCGCAGCTCTGGCTCGCCGCGGTGCAGGCGGGGTGAGCCGGCAGCCGCTCCGGCTCGACTCCGACTTGCGCTAGCTTCGCCGCATGACCCTGAACTATCTCGACTTCGATTACAGCGAGGACACCGAAGGCATCGGCGTGTTCGATGCCATGGCGACCGTCCGCCCGGAGCGGCTCGCCGCGGTGCATGCGGAAGTGGCGCAGGTGCTCGACTGGGCACATGCGGCCTTCGCCGGCCGGCGCGGCGCGGTGGAGGAAGGCGGCGAGTGGGACTACGACCTGCAGGACGTGCAGGACCTTGAGGAGGCGAATGCGCAGCGGCGCACGGTGACGCTGTCGATCAGCGGCTCGCCGGCGTTCTGCGCGGCCTTCCGCGAAGCCTTCGATCTGCCGGCCTGAGCCGGCTTCACGCCCAGAGGCGTGGCGAGAGCGCATGGCACCGTAGCGGGAAGGTCCGCGCGGCGCGCTCGGGCGCCGAAGTAGCCGCGCACACAGGCGGGAAAACACCGCTCTGTTCGACCGATCGAAACGGGCGCCCCCACCGGAGAATGGACCCTCATGGCAACCATAACCATCAGGCCGCGGTGACGATGGACTTCAACGCGTTGCGCTGCTCGGGGCGGGACGGCACGCCGTGCGCGCCGGGAGAGCCGATCTGCGTCCATTTCGGCGAGCTCCATGCGGCCACGGTGGACCCGGTACCGCTCGGCCTCGGCGGCACGCGCATCCACCTGGAGCACTACACGCCCTCGGCGGACGAGGCATCGCGCCGGCTGCACAAGCTGAACTTCGGCCGCGTATCGCTGCTCGGGGTCTCGGTGCACATCGCGGAGCACTACGCGGACGTGACCACGATCAGCTTCGTGCTGAACCGCGACATCGAGGGCTGCGGCGGCCGCATGCGGCTGGCGGGCTCGCGCACGGCGCTGTTGCAGAGCATCGGCGCGGAGAACATCGTGATCACGCCACGGCCCGAACCCGAGCATGCGGGCCAGTTCGTGGTGGCGGCGACGTGGCAGTACAACCAGGAGAACCTGGCCGCGCTCAATGCCGCGCTGGTGGCGGAATGGGAGATCTTCAGCAGCCGCATGGCGCATGCCGACGCCAGCGCCGGCCGCACGCCGCGCGCCAACGCGTGGCTGCGGCGCTTCCTGCCGCGGCGCGGACGACCGGGCGGCGGGCGCAAGACAGAATGAGCGGGCGGCTCATTGGACTACCCTCGCGCAGCGGCGCTTCGGGATTCGCCTACGGGCGGCCGGGCGGCTCACTGGACTACCCTCGCGCAGCGGCGCTTCGGGATTCGCCTACGGGCGGCCCGGCGGCTCAGGCCGCCTCCAGTTCCCTGAAGCATGCGAGGACGGCGGTGGTGCCGGACGCCTCGATCGCGCCGCAGCGCCAGTCGGGCGCCTCGTGATCCATGTGGGCGCAGATGTCGTCCCACGACTGCGCGAGCGCGGCCCATTCGGCCACGCCGGGTTCGGACACGCGCTCGGCCAGCACCGCGAGCGCCTGCCGCAGCGAAGGCACCTGTTCGATCAACAGACGGCAGCGCCGGAATGCGCCGCCATCGCGCGGAAAGTCGCGCGGCGTGCCGCGGTAGCGGTGCGGACGCACGCCGGTCAGCAGCAGGAAGAGCGCGAGGCAGGCCGGTCCGTGCTCGCCCGCGGCCAGCCAGCGCAGCGCGTCGGGGTCGAGCCGCAGCGCGGCGCGGCCGAGCCGGGCGCGCACGCGCTCTACGGCCGCCGGGGTTTCGCGCCGGCGCAGGCGCGCGAGCGCGCCCGGCAGTCCGATGACGGCGGTCGCCTCCAGCATGCGGGCGGTGTCGGCGTGGAGCACTTCATGGTCGCTTGCCTGCTGCACCAGCGCGAGGAACTCCGGCAGCGGCATGTGGCCGTAGACGACCCTGCACCCTTCGCGCATGAGGATCCGGTAGCTGGCGTCGCTGGCGGCAGTCGTGGTCACTCCGCTCTATCGGCAGGAACGAAGCCGGAAAACAGGGTGTCCGGCGAAGTTCTTCAGCAAGAGATCACGGTTTTCGGTGATGGCGCGGCGCGGCGAGTGTTTGTATCTTTGCGAGTTGCCCTGAAGGGCCCCCAAAGAAGAAGCCACCTGGAAGTGACATGCAGCCCGAAGTCGAGATCAGCAAACGCGGAGAGAAGAACTTTGTCGCCTACGTCGGGATCGGCGACGGAACGCAGCGCTACGCGCGCGAGGGCCTGCAGTCGATCGCCCATTGCCTGCGCGATGCGGCGGCGGCGCTGGGCACCGAGTTCCGCTTCGCGACCGTGAGCTACGAGCGCACCCGGCTCGGCAGCTATCCGGTCGCGGTGATGGCTCATCGCGCGCACGACGTGGAGGAGGAGCTGGTGCTGAAGCTGGCGAAACTGCGCGCTCCGGCCCGGACCGGTTCTGGGGTGAACGCGCCCTAGTCGAGCACCTTCTGCGACGCCGCATAGATCGCCGCGACGATGGCGATCACCGCCATCACCTGGAACCCGTCGAGCGAGGCCATGAAGGTGGCCTGCTGTTCGAGCATGCGCGCGAGCGACGCCAGCGCCATCGCATGCGCCTCGCTCGCCGCATGGCCGGCGGCCTGGAAACCGCGCGTGAGCATGTCGAGCGACTGCATGAAGGCGGCGTTGCCGAGGTTGGCCGATTCGCCAAGGCGCGTCTCGTGCAGCGCGGTGCGGTGCTGCTGCAACGCGATGACGCTCGCGGTCGCGAAGGAGATCGCGAGCTGCCGCAGCAGGTTCTTGAGGCGGTAGCTGTGCGCGAAGTCCTCCCCCTTGAAGGCGCGGAAGGTGACGCCGGCCACCGGCAGCATCACGAAGAGCATCATCAGCCCGCGCAGCAGCAGCGGCCCGACCAGTTGCGCGCGGCCGGCCTGCGGCGACATGCGGGCCAGCCAGAAGCCCGCCACGGCGGCGATGACGAAGCCCGGCACCACGAGCCAGCGCTTGCGCGTCACGCGCGACGAGAACTTCATGTAGACGAACATCATGAGTCCGCCCGCGAGCGACATCAGGCCGGTGAAGTAGCCGGTGTCGCCGACGGTGAACCCGAGCCCACCTTCCATCATGCGCGGCAGCAGGTAGCTGAAGCCGGTGGAGAGGTAGTAGTAGACGACGTAGAGCGCGAGCCCGACCTGGAAGCTCGCCACCCGCAGCCCCTGCAGCCGCACCAGCGGCGCGGGATGCTGCCACTGGTGGTACCCGAACCAGCCGAGCCCCCCGAGCCCCGCGACTGCGAGGCCGATGAGCGCGGGCGAGCCCGAGAAGAGCTCGAAATGGGCGCGCGTGAGCACGACCTGCAACGCTGCCTGCGCCAGCGCGAAGACGATGTAGGCGAGGTAGTGCGGTTCGGTGCGCTCGTGCGGTGCGACGTCGCCGATGTCGGGCAGCGTCCACAACGCCAGCGCGCCCGTGGCGACCGCGAGCGGCGCGGTGCAAAGGAAGAGCGAGCGCCATTCGAAATGCGTGACCAGCCAGGCGCCGATGATCGGCGCCAGCGCGCCGCTGAAGATGATGAGCGCCATGAAGGCCTTGAGCGACTTCGCGCGCCGCTGCAGCGGGATGCCGATCTGCACCAGGATGCGGCACGCGCCGAGCATCGGCCCGACGAAGTAGCCCTGGAGTCCGCGCGCCCGCATGAGCTGCACCGAGGTGTCGCAAAGCGCCGCGAAGATGCCGCCGGCCGCGAAGGCGAACATGCAGACCGCGAGATAGCGCCGGTAGCCGAAGCGCTCCACCCACGCGTGCTGCTGCAGGATGCCGAGCACCGCGCCGAGCGCATACGCGCTGGAGGCCCAGACCAGCTCGTCGGCCGAGGCGCTCACGCCGCCCGCGATGTAGCTCGCGAAGAAGGCGAACAGCGCGTTGTCGAAATAGTCGATGCCCGTGACGACGGCGATGACCCAGGGCGCCAGCGCCACGGCGGCGACACCGCGCCGCGGCAGGGCTGCGATCGGGCTGGCCGCCGGCGCCGCGCTCATGACGGCATGGCCTTGCGCAGCGCGGCCTTGCGCTCGGGCAGTTCGCGCCGGCGCTCTTCGAGGATCGCTTCGAGCGACTCGCCGCCCAGGCGGCGCTCGACGTAGTCGATGTCGCGCCGCAGCTGCGCCTGCATCGCGGCGGCTTCCTTGAGCTCGCGCCGCACTTGCTCGACGCGCCTGTCCAGCGTCTCGAGCTGGGTGGTCAGCGTGGCCTTCAGCGCCTTGAGCGAGCTGTTGGACAGACGCGGCCGCCCGCCCTCCACCGGCGCCTCGAAGGGCTGCTGGAGCATCGCGGTGATGGCCGTGAGCGAGAAGCCGAGCGAGCGCATGCGCAGCACGCGGGCGAGCTTGTCGAGGTCGGCGGCCTCGTAGAGGCGGTAGCGGCCCTCGCTGCGCGCGGGAACGACCAGGCCGAGCTCCTCGTAGTACTTGAGGGTGCGCGGCGTCACGCCGAGCCGGTCGGCAGCTTCGCGGACGGTGATGGAACCCCTGGCATCGGTCATGCCGCCATTCTACCAGAACGTGTACGTGCACGTACATGTTTGGGCGGAACACCGTCTTCCGGCGGCCGCGCCGATATGATCGGCCGGTCATTCCCAACGCCGAGAAGAACCGCCATGCCCGACTACCTCCCCTCGTTCGTCATCACCTGGGCAATCACTGCCCTGTCCCTGTGGGTGGCCAGCTATCTCTTCAAGGGGATCCAGTTCGAGGGCGCGGGATCGATCATCATCGCGGCGCTGCTGCTGGGCTTCGCGAACGCGATCGTGCGGCCGCTCCTGATCCTCCTCACGCTGCCGCTGACCTTGCTGACCTTCGGGCTCTTCCTGCTGGTGATCAACGCGCTGATGATCCTGCTGGTCTCCGCGCTGGTGCGCGGCTTCAAGGTCTCGGGCTTCTGGACCGCGCTGTTCGCGAGCATCTTCATCTCGATCCTGAGCTTCGTGATCAGCGCGACGATCGACGGCGGCTCGCCGGAAACGCGCATCCAGATGCCTTCGGAAGGCAAGTGGCTGTAGGCCTGACCAGGTCAATAGGCGCCGAGGACCACGTTCGTCGGCCTGCCGGCGACGAAGTTCTGGATGTTGTCCATCAACTGATCCGTCAGCGCTTGCTGTGCCTCATCGGACGCCCATGCCACATGCGGCGTGAGTATCACGTTGTGACGCGAAGCTGCGCGCATCAGCGGGTTGTCGGACGCTGGCGGCTCACCGTCGACGACGTCGAATCCGGCGCCGCTGATGAGCCCCGCGTCGAGCGCCCGCACCAGATCGGCTTCGTCGACAAGTCCGCCCCGCGCGGTGTTGACGATCAGCGGGCGGCGCTGCATGGCTTCGAACTCGGGCATCGCGATCATGCCGCGCGTGTCCTTCGTCAGCGGCGAATGCAGCGTGATGACGTCGCAGGTTGCAAGCACCTCTTGCCAAGGCGTGTATAGCGGACCCAGCCCGCTCTTGCCCTTGTGGGCAGCGAAGAGCGGCTTCATGCCGAAGGCGCGGGCCAGTTCGGCGACGCGCTGGCCAAGCACGCCTTCGCCGATGATGCCCAACCTCGCTCCCGCGAGGTCGCGGATCGGGTGGTCGAAGAAGCAGAACTGCCCGGATTCCTGCCAGCGGCCGCGGAGCACCGATTCGCGGTAGGCGACCAGGTTGCGCCGCAGCGCGAGGATCAGCGCAAAGGTGTGCTCGGGCACCGTGTTGACGGCATATTCGCGGATGTTGACGACCACGACGCCGCGCGCCTGGCAGGCGGCCTTGTCGACGCAGTCGGTGCCGGTGGCCGCCACCGCGACGAGGCGCAGTGCAGGCAGGCGTTCCAGCGTGGCCGCGGTGATCGGCACCTTGTTGGTGATGGCGATGCTCGCGCCCTCCAGCCGCAGGGCGACCTGGTCGGGCGCGGTGAACGCATGTTCCACGTACTGGTGCTCGAAGTCCGGTCGGCGCAACCGGATCTGGGGTGCGATGGTCGCGCGGTCCAGGAAGACGATTCTTTCCATGTCGGTGTCTCTTCAGTTTCCAGATTGCAGCAAGCGCATCGCCTCGGCGGCCACCGCCGCGGGCACGATGCCGAAGTGCTCGTACAGCTCGTCGGCGGGCCCGGACGCGCCGAAGCCGGTCATGCCGATGAAGCCACCGCGCTCGCCGAGGTAGCGGTCCCATCCGAAGCGCACGGCGGCTAGGCCGAACTTTGAGCTGCGAATGAGCGCAACCCCTTGATCCTGCTGAGTTTGTTCAGCGAGGCTGGGTGGGCTTACTGGGTACAGGCGGGATTGACGGCGAGCAGCTTGAAGGCCTTGTCCTGCAGCGGCGTGGGCCGCGTGGTGATGACGATCTTGGCGTTCGGATTCAGGCTCGTGTGGGTGATGTTGTAGGCGAGCGTGGCCAGGTCCTGCAGCAGCGTGCGCAGGCTGTGCAGCGGCAATCCGTCGCTGGCGTGCTTCGATGTGTCCTTGTCGCGGGCGTGCTCGGAGCGCACCGCCTTGGCGACCGGAGAAGCCCGCTGGCCTTGGGCCTGCTCGAGGAACTCATCGTCGAACAGCATGGGCTTCAAACGCTCGCGCAGGTGCCATTCGACGTAGTAGGCGAGCATGCACAGGAAGACATGCGCGCGAACACGCTCGGTGTTGTAGTGGAAGACCGGCCGCACATGCAGATCCACCGTCTTCATCGAGCGGAACGCGCGCTCCACCTGGGCCAGGCTCTTGTAGGCGGCCACCGCCGAGGTGGCATCAAGCTGCTGGGCGCTCAAGCTGGTGCGGATCACGTACAGCCCGTCCAGCGCGGTCTCGCTGGCAATCGAATCGACCTTGCGCCGAAACGCGAACGTCGTCTCGGTGATCGTGAGCTCGAAGTGCTTGGCCACGTTGAAGCGGTCGATGAGGCGCCCCACGCGCAACGCGATGGCCTGCTCGCCGCGCAGCGGCTGGCGCGCACGCTGCGTGGCCGCGGCGATCTTGCCCAGATCGGCCTCGGTGGCCGCCAGCAACTCGCCGCGCTTGCGTGAGCGCTCGGCCGCCAGAAGTGGGTTGCGGCACACCACGAGCCGCTCGCCGGGAAAGTGCTCGCTGCTGACTTCGATGAGATTGCGCTCATCGAACAGCGACGGCTGGAAGGGCCCGAGCTCGGCGGCCAGCTGCGCGATCTGCGGCGCGCGCAGACTGCTGATCCAGTCCATGCCCTGCGGCTTGAGCACCTGCTCGATGCGTGCCGAGGTCAGCATCCCGCGATCGCCCACCCAGGTGATGCGTTCGATGCCAAAGCGCTGCTTGAGCTTGGCGACCTGCTCGGCCACCGTGGCCGGGTCGCCCGTGTTGCCGGCGAACACTTCGACGGCGATCGGGCAACCATCGGCGGCGCAGACCAGCCCGAACACGATCTGTGGATCGTCGCGCTTGCCGTCGCGCGAGTGGCCGCGCGCGGCCAGCTCGCAGCAACGCCCCGTCAGCCAGGTCGAGGTGAGGTCGTACAGCACCAACGTGCTGCCGGCCAGATGCTTGCGCGCCAGTCGTCGCTCGATCGCCGGCTGCGCGCCGTGCAGCCAGTCCAGCGCACGGTACAGATCATCGGCGCTGCACTGGCCCACGCCCAGCACGCGGCCCAGCGAGTGGGTGGCGGTGTCGTCGTGCAACATGCGATGCGTCGCGAGCTTGGAGCCGGGCGTGAGCACGCGCGCCACGAGCATGGCCAGCAACAGTGCGCGCAGGTCCTCGGGCGCGCTGGCAAACCAGGCCGGCGCGTCGCATTGGCGCGCGGCCGCCAGCACGGCGGCCACATGGCCGTGGGGCAGGCTGCGCTCGATGCTGAAGACCTCCTGCGCGTCGGGCACGGCCACGCCCCCGCGCAGCAACACCTTCAAGCCCTCTATGACCTCCGCACTCAGGCTCGACAGATTGGCCAGCGTGCGCTTGCGCACCTTGCCGTCTTCGCGATAGGACTCGCGCAACAGGATCGCGGGGGGTGAGTCGCGGTTGGGGACGGCCTCGATGTACATGGCTTCATGTATGGATCACGAATCGAGGAAATTCAAGTACAAAAATATCAATTTACATGGCTACATATTTGCACACAAAAATAGCCGAAACCCGCGCCACGCTTGGGCTCCGGCTACTTCATGTGCTCAAAGTTCGGGCTAGGGTTCCCCCATGGCTTCCATCCCTCCCTTCGTGAACCTCCAGGCCTTCGAGGCCGTGGCCCGCCGCCGCAGCTTTGCGCTGGCCGCCGCCGAGCTGCATCTCACGGCGTCCGCGATCAGCCACCAAGTGGCGCGGCTCGAGGCGCACCTGGGCGTGCGCCTGTTCGAACGCAGCGCGCACGGGGTGCGCCTGAGTGCCGCGGGCGAGCAGTACCTCACGCGCGTCAGCGGCGCGCTGCAGGCCATCGGCGCGGCGAGCGACGACCTGCGCCAGGGCGTGCGCAACAGCCTCTATGTGCACTCCACGCCCAGCTTCGCGAGCTTGTGGCTGCTCCCGCGCCTGGCCGCCTTTGCGCAGGCCTATCCCGACATCTCGCTCAACCTGTCGGCCGCGCACACCCACAGCGACTTCAGGCTCGGGCAGGCGGACATCGACATCCGCTATGGCGTGCCGCAGTGGCCCGACCTCGTGATCGAGCCGCTGTTCGAGGAGAAGATCGTGCCGCTGGCGAGTCCCGCCTTCATTCGCCAGCACCGCCTGAAGCGTCCGGAGCAGTTGCTGGATGTTCCGCTGATCCAGAGCAACGTCAGCGTGGTGCAGTGGTCAGACTGGTTCAAGGCCCACACCAACCAGCGCGCGCCGGAGCGATTCGTCCTTCGCTTCGACCGCGCGATGATGTCGCTCGACGCCGCCGCGCTGGGCCTGGGCGTGGCGCTGGAGAGCTACACCATTGCCGGACGGCACATGGCAGAGGGAAAGCTCAAGCCGATCCTGAGCCTGGACAAGGCGGTCCCCATCAAGGCGCACTTTGTCGTGTACCCGGCACGCCATGGGAAGCGCGCACCGGTCGAGGCGTTCCTGTCATGGCTCCATGGCGAGGCGGCAAGGAATGGCTGAGGGCGAGGGCTGAATGACCGCACATGCACCCGGACACCCACGCCGGGCAACTGCGTCAGCGTTCCACCCGCGTGAGCATCAGGCTCGCGGTGTTGCCTTCGCGGTAGGTGAGCACCGGGTACGCCCGGTCGGTGATGAAGAGCAGCTGCCCGTCCTTGTCGAGGATGCGCGCGGCGACGTTGTAGCGCATGCGCGGATCGATGCGCGCAGGGTCCACGCCGAGCTCGAAGGCGATGGGCACCTGCCTGCCTTCGGCGCGGATGCGCTGTTCGGCGAGCACGGTGGCGGCCGCGTCCATGCGCGAGACGTCGAGCAGCTGCACCACGATCTCGGCGGACGGATCGAGCGCGATGCGCTCGCGGTAGGCGACGGTGCCGCTCACGCGCAGCGGCTCGGGCTTCGGCGGCGGCGGGTTCGCCGTACAGGCCGCGAGCAGCGGCAAAGCGACGACGGCGGCGGCGATGGACTGGAGTGCGGCGCGTCTTTTCATGCGCCCTGATTCTGCACGCGCGTTTTGGCGTATTGCGCCGCGAAGGCGACGTACCAGTCGAGGCAGCCCGGGTTCGCCATCGCCTCGCGGTTGACCACCTTCTCGATCGGCTGGCCGAGCAGCAGCTTCTTGATCGGCAGCTCCTGCTTCTTGCCCGACAGCGTGCGCGGGATCTCGGCGACCTGGATGATCTCGTTGGGCACGAAGCGGGGCGACAGCGAGGTCTTGATCGCGTTCCCGATCTTCGCCCGCATCGCGGCGTCGAGCGCCACGCCTTCGCGCAGCACCACGAAGAGCGGCATGTAGCTCTCGCGGCCGAGGTATTCGAGGTCGACCACCATCGAATCGAGCACTTCGGGCAGCCCTTCGACCGCGCTGTAGATTTCGCTGGTGCCCATGCGCAGGCCCTGGCGGTTGATGGTGGCGTCGCTGCGGCCGTAGATGATGCAGCCGCCGTCCTCGCCGATCCGGATCCAGTCGCCGTGGCGCCAGACGCCGGGGTAGGTGTCGAAGTAGCTCGACAGCAAGCGTGCATTGCCTGCGTCGCCCCAGAAGTACAGCGGCATCGACGGGATGGGCTTGGTGCAGACCAGTTCGCCGACCTCGCCGATCACGGGCTCGCCGTTCTCGTTCCAGGCCTCGACTGCGGCGCCGAGGAAGCGGCATTGCATCTGGCCGGGCACTTCGGGCAGCTCGCGGTTGCCGCCGACGAAGGCGCCGCAGAAGTCGGTGCCGCCCGAAATGTTGTACCACCAGACCGCCGGCGAGCCGGCCGCGAGCACCTGTGCCGTGCCCCAGCGCTGCACCTCTGCAGGCAGCGGCGAGCCGGTGCTGCCGAGCGCGCGCACGCGGGAGAGATCGCCGCAATCCTTGGCGACGAGGCCGGCCTTCATGCAGTTCGCGAAGTAGGCCGCGCCGGCACCGAAGAAGGTCACCTCGTGGCGCGCGACGAAGCGCCACAGCACGCCCCAGTCGGGCTTCTCGCGGCTGCCCGCGGGATTGCCGTCGTAGATGCAGATGGTCGCGCCGAAGGCGAGGCCCGAGAGCTGCGAGTTCCACATGACCCAGCCGGTGGAGCTGTACCAGTGATAGCGCTCGCCGTAGTTGTTGGCGCTGTAGCTCGGGCCGAGGTCGTGGTGCAGGCCGCAGGCGTACATGTTGACGAGGATGCCGCCCTGCCCGTGCACGATGGGCTTGGGCAGGCCGGTGGTGCCGCTCGAATAGACGATCCAGATCGGATGGTCGAAGGGCAGCCAATCGGGCTCGAAGGCGGCGGCTTCGGCATCGGCGCGCGAGACGGCGTCCTGCCATTCGGCGTCGGCCTCGACGCGCGCGGCGGCGAAGGGCGTGCGCACCAGCAGCAGCTTCTGCACGCTGGGCAGCGCGGCGCGCAGGTCCTCGACCACCGCGCCGCGGTCCTGCGGCTTGCCGCCGTAGTGGATGCCATCGACCGCGATCAGCACCTTGGGTTCGATCTGGCGGAAGCGGTCGACCACGGCCGCCGTGCCCATGTCGGGCGCGCACACGCTCCACACCGCGCCGAGGCTCGAGCAGGCGAGGAAGGCGACCAGGGTCTCGGGCACGTTGGGCATGTAGGCCGCGACGCGGTCGCCGCGCTGCACGCCGAGTTCGCGCAGCCTGAGCGCGACGGAGGCCACCTGCCGCCGCAGTTCGGGCCACGAGATCTCGCGCAGCTCGCCGAGTTCGTTGTCGGCGACGACCGCGAGCATGCCGGCCGCGTGCGCCGCATCGGCGTGGCGGAAGACTTCGCGCGCGTAGTTGACCTGCGCGCCCGGGAACCACTCGGTGCCGGGCATGTGCGTGTCGCCGAGGACCCGGCTGTGCGGCGTGGGCGACTGCACGCCGAAGAAGTCCCAGATGCTCTGCCAGAACGCGGGCAGGTCGGTGGTCGACCAGCGCCACAGCGCATCGTACGAATCGAAGGACAGGCCGCGCTGGTCGCGCAGCCAGTCCTGGTAAAGGCGGATCCGGGGGATGAAGGGGGCGGGTGTCGGGGCGATCTTGTTCACTTTTCGAGCCTAGCGCGCGAACGGGCCCTCCTTCAATGCGGGAAAGCGCAAAGGATATGCGCACGGCAGGGGTTGGATGCCTTGCCTGCGTCATCGGAAAGTGGTGTACTTTTGCATTCCTCCGTGCCGCTGCCGACGGCCGGTCGCGGCGGGGTGCCAGCATTCACCATCAACTTGAAGGAGCGGATATGTCACTGCGCATCAACGATGTCGCGCCCGATTTCACGGCCAACACCACCCAGGGTCCGATCAAGTTCCACGACTGGATCGGCGACAAGTGGGCGATCCTGTTCTCGCATCCCAAGGATTTCACCCCGGTCTGCACCACCGAGCTGGGTTACATGGCGAAGATCGAGCCCGAGTTCACCAAGCGCAACGCGAAGCTGATCGGCCTGAGCATCGACCCGACCGACGCGCACGACCGCTGGTCGAAGGACATCGAGGAAACGCAGGGCTACCTGCCCACGTACCCGATGATCGGCGACACCGACCTCGCCGTCGCCAAGCTCTACAACATGCTGCCGGCCGAAGAGCCGGGCACCTCCGAAGGCCGCACGGCCGCCACCAACGCCACGGTGCGCTCGGTCTTCATCATCGGCCCGGACAAGAGGATCAAGCTGATGCTCACCTACCCGATGACCACCGGCCGCAACTTCGACGAGATCATCCGCGTGCTCGACTCGATGCAGCTCACCGCCGCCCACAAGGTCGCGACGCCGGTCAACTGGAAGCAGGGCGAGGACGTGATCATCGCGGGCTCGGTCTCCGACGACGACGCGAAGAAGCTCTTCCCCGACGGCTGGAAGGCGCCGAAGCCCTACCTGCGCGTGGTGAAGCAGCCCGGCTGATGGTCTTCGAGCAGATCGCCACCGGCGGCTGCCAGTCGTACCTCGTCGGGTGCGACCAGACCTGCGTGGCCGCGCTGATCGATCCGGAGCTGAGCCAGATCGACCACTACATCGCGCTCACCGCGCACGACGGGGTCCGCATCCGCTACCTGATCGACACGCACACGCATGCCGATCACTTCTCGGCCACGCGCGAACTCGCGCGCCGGCTGGGCGTGCCGGTGGTGATGCACCGCGCGAGCCCCGCGCCCTTCGTCGACATGCGCATCGGCGACGGCGAGATGGTGGTGCTCGGCAAGCTGCGGCTGCAGGCGCTGCACACGCCGGGGCACACCGCCGATTCGATGTGCCTGCTGGTGGAGGACAAGATCTTCACCGGCGACACCCTGCTCATCGGCGCGACCGGCCGCACCGACCTGCCGAGCGGCGATCCGGAACAGCTCTACGACAGCCTCTTCAACAAGGTGCTCAAGCTCGACCCCGCGCTCAAGGTCTATCCGGCGCACGACTACAAGGGACGCAGCCATTCGACCATCGGCGACGAGATCGCGACCAATCCGCGCCTGCAGAAGCGCGACCGCGCCGAGTTCGTGGAGATGATGCGCAACCTCAACCTCACGATGCCCACGCACATCACCGAGGCGCTGCGCACGAACATGAGCGGCGGCAAGACGGTGGCCAGCCTGCTGGCCGAGGCGACGGCGGCGGTGCCGTTCATGTCGCTCGCCGAGCTGAAATCGCGCGTCGAAGCGCAGGAGGACGACCTCATCGTGCTCGACGTGCGCGAGCGCGATGCCTATGAAGGGGGCCACATCCCCGGCGCCCGGCTGCTGCCGCGCGGGCAGCTCGAACTGCGCGTGAACCAGGACCTGCCGGACCCGACGCGCCGCATCCTCGCCTGCTGCGAGCTGGGCTACATCTCCACCCTGGCGGCCGCGACGCTGCGCTCGATGGGCTTCGCGCGCGCGGTGGCGCTGGACGGCGGTATGAAGGCGTGGCGCGAGTCGGGCTACCCGCTGAAATCCGGCAAGGAACCCTGAGCCGCGCCAGAATCAAGGCGTTCGGGTCTCATCGCCACGACCCCAAGGAGGACGCCATGAACCGAGCCCTCGCGCTGCTTCTCGCCTGCGCGGCACTGGCCTCGTTGGCGGCCTGCGAGCCCAAGCCGCAGGCGCCCAAGGCCGCAGCGGCAGACGTCGCGCAATCCAGCCGCGCATGACGGTTCGCGGGAGAGCCGCCCTGCGGCCTGGCCGCCTATCTGGCCCGCTTCGGCCGGGCCTTCGCAGCGCTGTTGAGCGCGATCGCTGCCTGGATGAGCGCCTTGAACGCGCCCGCGTCCACCGTCTCGCCCTCATGGATGTCGATCGCGCGCCGCACCTTGCCGTCCAGGCTCGAATTGAAGAGCCCGGCCGGGTCGTCCAGCGACGCACCCTTGGCGAAGGTGAGCTTGACGACCGACTTGTAGGTCTCGCCCGTGCAGAGGATTCCGTCGTGCTCCCAGACGGGCGTGCCCATCCACTTCCATTCCTCGACGACGCCCGGGTCCGCCTCCTTGATGAGCTTGCGCATGCGGGCGAGCGTCGCGCCGCGCCAGTCGCCGAGCCCGGCGATTCTTTCGTCGATCAGCTGGGACGGCGGCGGACCCTCGGTCGATTCCGGCTTCGTCATGCGCGACTCCTGTCGATGCAAAGCGGGCTACTTTATCCGGAGGAGCCGCTCGATTGACACTGCCTTTGTGGCCGCGCACCATCGTGCGACCGTACGGAGGTGACCCATGAGCGATGCCTTCCGCGATTTCGAGCACGCCGGCTGGGCGGACCCGGCGGTGTGCGCGAGCTACGACGACCTCCTCTCGGGCTTGACGACGCAATCGATCGCGCCGCTGCTCGACGCCGCGCAGATGGCCACGGGCAGCATCGTGCTCGACGCGGCCTGCGGCGCCGGCTATGCGGCCGGTGCGGCGCTCGCGCGCGGGGCCGAGGTCGTCGGGATCGATTTCTCCGCCGAGCAGGTGCGGCTCGCCGCGCGGCGCTATCCGGCTGCGAGCTTCGTCGAGGCCGACGCCGGCAGCCTGCCGTTCGAAGCCGAGCACTTCGACGCGATCGTGTCGAACTACGGGGTGCTGCACTTTCCCGATCCGCCGCAGTTCTTCCGCGAAGCCTTGCGCGTGCTCAAGCGCGGCGGACGGCTCGCGTTCACGGTGTGGGAGGTGCCGCAGCAGGCGCGGCTCTTCGGCGCGGTGCTGGAGGCGATCGCCTCGCTCGGCTCGCTGGAGGTCGGCCTGCCGGTCGGGCCGGCCATGTTCCAGTTCGCGGACGCAACGACGAGCGAGAAGGCGCTGGCCGAGGCGGGCTTCGCCGATGGCGTGGTGACGCGCCTGCCGCAGAGCTGGCGCGCGGCCTCGGGCGAGCAGATCCTGCTGGCGGTCAAGACCGGCACGGTGCGCACGCGCGGCACGCTGCAGCGGCAGCGCGCCGAGGTGCTCGACGCGATCGACGATGCGATCCTCGACGCGCTGGAGCCCTACAGGACGGAAGGCGGCTACGAAGTGCCGATGCCCGCGGTGCTGGTGGCGGCGCGCAAGCCCTGAGGCCGCGGGCGCTACATTCAGCGCATGCCAGAACCGAGGGTCCGCCTTCTTCACAACCTGCCGCACCTGCTGCGCCGCGCGCACTTCGAGTGCGAGGCCGTGTTCTCGGAGGTCTATGGCGATGCCGTGACGCCGCGCCAGCTCGCGCTGCTGGTGGCGGTGCAGCAGCGGCCCGGCGCTTCGCAGCGGCAGATCGCAGAGGACATCGGGCTCGACCTCAACACCTGCAGCGACCTCGTGGTGCGCACGGTCGGCAAGGGGCTCCTGCACCGCGACCGGTCGCCGCTGGACGCGCGCAGCTTCTGCCTGTGTCTGAGCGACGCAGGCCGCCGGATGCTGCAGGAGAACGCCGCGAAGTCCGCGATCTATGTCGACGCCGTGGCCGCACGGCTGAGCGAGGCCGAGCGCGAGCAGCTCACCGGGCTGCTGCGCAAGCTGCTGGGGTTCGAGGCTTGAGCCGCCGTCAGTAAGTCTCGAGGTGCAGGCGCCCTTCGCGCTTGAGGGCGGCGCCGATGGTGTCCCAGTCGAGGCCGGCTTCGGTCGCGATGTCGCGCAGCGCGAGCACCACGCCCTCTTCCATGCTCTTGAGGCCGCACACGTAGAAGTGGCTCTGGCCGTCCTTCAGCAGTTCGGCGAGGTCGGCCTTGCGCTCGCGCATCGCATCCTGCACGTAGCGCTTGGGCTGCGCCGGCGTGCGCGAGAACGCGAAGTTGATGTCGATGAAGTCCTTGGGCAGCGTCTGCAGCGGGCCGAAGTACGGCAGCTCCTGCTGCGTGCGTGCGCCGAAGAACAGCATCAGCTTGCCGCCTTCGAACTTGCCGCTCTTGCGCAGGCGCCGGCGCCACTCGGTCATGGCGCGCATCGGTGCGCTGCCGGTGCCGGTGCAGATCATCACGATGTGCGACTTCGGGTGGTTCGGCATCAGGAAGGAATTGCCGAAGGGCCCGATGACCTGCACCTTGTCGCCGACCTTGAGGTCGCACACATAGTTGCTGCACACGCCGCGCACCGGCTTGCCCTGGTGGTCCTGCAGCACGCGCTTCACCGTCAGCGAGACGTTGTTGTAGCCGGGCCGCTCGCCGTTGCGCGGGCTGGCGATCGAGTACTGGCGCGCGAAATGCGGCTTGCCGTTGGCATCGACGCCCGGCGGGATGATCGCGATCGACTGGCCTTCGAGCACCGGGAAGGGCATGCCGCCGAAGTCGAGCACGATGTGGTGCGTCTGGTTCTCGTAGCCCGCCTCGGTGCAATTGAAGTTGCCGACGACGGTCGCGGTGGTCGGCGCCTTCGGCGGGTAGAGGTTGGTGTACGCATGCGCGGCCGACCATGGCGGCACGGTGGCGCCGTACTGGGCGGAGTTGAACGCCACTTCGCCCGGTGCGGATGCCGGCTGCGGCACCGCGGGGGCGGCGGCTTGCAGCTGCACTTCATCGGCCGCGCCCAGGCCTTCGGCTTCGAGCTGCTCCGGCGTGAGTTCGGCCGGCAGTTCGTCCCAGGTGAACTGCTCCTCGATCGAATAGGCGCGCGCGGCGGGCATGGTGCGCCAGTTGTCGATCGAGCCGGTCGGGCACGGCGAGATGCAGGCCATGCAGCTGTTGCAGACGTCGGCACGAACCACGTAGTTGCGATCGTCGTGCGTGATCGCGTTGACAGGACAGGTCGCCTCGCAGGTATTGCAACGGATGCAGATTTCGGGGTCGATCAGGTGCTGCCTGATCACCTTCACTTCAACGGCCATGTCCATCGTGATTCTCCTTGCTCGCCCCCAGGCTGCGCGCACTTCGTGTCGCTTCGCCAACCCCCTACCGGGGGCAACACCAGCGGCCCGGCAAAGCCGGTTCCGCGGTGTTCCTGGTGGGCCTTTGTCAATTGTTCAGCCAAACCTTACATATTCGAAATCGACCGGCTGGCGGTTGATGCCCATGACCGGCGGCGCAATCCAGTTCGCGAACTTGCCCGGTTCGACCACGCGGCCCATCAACGATGCCACGAAAGCGAAGTCTTCGGGCGTCGGCAGCCATTCGCCCTTCTTGGCGTTCCATTCGGCCTCGCTCACCACCCGGCCTTCGGGCGACATCTTGATGCCGGCGAGCGCGCCGATCTGGCGGTTGAAGGCCTTGTGCGGCACCGTGAGGCGGGTCGGGATGCCGGCCTTCTCGAGCACCTTGTTCCAGCGGGCGACGCCGGCCATCGAGTCCTTGATGAAGTCGTCGCGCAGCACTTCGTTGAGCGCGTTGAGCATCGGCACTTCCTTCTCGACGAGCTGGCCGTTCTGCACTTCGAGCACCTTGTAGGTCTGGCCCTTGAGCACGTGGTCGTCGGTGCGCTTGCCTTCTTCGTAGCGGCCCTTGAGGCCGGAGCTGTAGAAGATCGCGGCATTGCTCGACTGGTCGGCGCCGAAGAGGTCGATGGTGACGCTGTAGTGGAAGTTCAGGTAGCGCTGGATGGTGCCGAGGTCGATCGCGCCGGCCTCGCGCACCTTCTTCGGATCGTCCGTCTTGAGCTCGTTCATGACCTGCGCGGTGCGCTGCAGCACGCGCGAGACGCCGCTCTCGCCGACGAACATGTGGTGCGCTTCCTCGGTCAGCATGAACTTGGTCGTGCGCGACAGCGGATCGAACGCGCTTTCGGCCAGCGCCGAGAGCTGGAACTTGCCGTCACGGTCCGTGAAGTAGGTGAACATGAAGAACGCCAGCCAGTCGGGCGTCTTCTCGTTGAAGGCGCCGAGGATGCGCGGGTGGTCCTGGTCGCCGGACTGGCGCTGCAGCAGGGCCTCGGCCTCTTCGCGGCCGTCGCGGCCGAAGTACTTGTGCAGCAGGTAGACCATGGCCCACAGGTGGCGGCCTTCCTCGACGTTGACCTGGAACAGGTTGCGCAGGTCATACTGGCTCGGGCAGGTGAGGCCCAGGTGGCGCTGCTGCTCGACCGACGCCGGCTCGGTGTCGCCCTGCGTGACGATGATGCGGCGCAGGTTGGCGCGATGCTCGCCGGGCACGTCCTGCCAGGCCTTCTCGCCCTTGTGGTCGCCGAAGTGGATCTCGCGGCTGGCGTCGCCCGGATTCAGGAAGATGCCCCAGCGGTAGTCGCGCATCTTCACGTGGCCGAACTGGGCCCAGCCGTTCGGATCGACGCTCACCGCGGTGCGCAGGTAGACGTCGAAGTTGGTCGAGCCCTCGGGCCCGACGTCGTCCCACCAGTTGATGAAGTTCGGCTGCCAGCTCTCGAGCGCCCGCTGCAGGGTGCGGTCTTCGCTCAGGTTGACGTTGTTCGGAATCTTCTCGCTGTAGTTGATCGTGCTCATGACTTGTTTCCTTCCGTGTTCGTGGGACGAATGATCAGACGCGGTTCATGTCGAAGCCAGCCTTCTGGCCGGTGCCGTACACCTTGAGGGCGCCCTTCTCGCCGACGGCGTTCGGGCGGTTGAAGATCCAGTTCTGCCAGGCCGAGAGCCGGCCGAAGACTCGCGTGATCATGTTTTCCTTGCTCGCGAAGCGCAGGTTGGCTTCGAGGCCGGTCAAGGCATCGGGCGACATGGCGACGCGCTCTTCGATCGCGATGCGGATCTCGTCGTCCCAGTCGATGTCGTCGGGCGCCATGGTCACGAGGCCGAGCTTGAGCGCCTCGTCGGCGTCGAGTGCCTTGCCGGCGGCGGCGCGGGCGGCTTCCAGCGGCGCGGACTCTTCATAGAAGCGGCGCTGCAGGCGCGACTGGTCGTTCACCAGCGGGAAGAAGCCGAAGTTGAATTCGTTCAGCTGGAGCTTCGGCGCCTTGTCGGCGTCGTCGGGCAGCGCGAGCATGTAGGCGCGGTCGGCCGCGAAGGCCAGCTCGGCCAGCGTGCCGGCGAAGCACGAGCCCGATTCGATCAGCGCGAACAGGCTGCGCGACGACACGTCGAGGCGCGCCAGCGTGCGGCGCAAGAGGCCGATGGTTTCGCGCACCAGCCAGTGGTCCTTGTTGGCGAGCACGGTGGCGTCGCTGGCCAGCACTGCCTTCGCATCGCCTTCGGTCTTGAGCAGCCAGGTGCCGACGTCGAGTTCGTTGGTGCGCATCGAGAGGATGGCGTCGTCGAGCTGGCGCGCCATCGCGAGCGGCCACCACGCGGTGCCCGCGGCCTCGATGCCGGCGATGTCGGTGGGTTGCGCGGTCTTCGGCGCCTTGACGGTGAAGGTCGCGGTGCGACGGGCGCGGTCGATCTCCACGGTCACGTATTCATAACGCAGGCTGTCGGGACCGTCCTCGCGCTCGACGCGGGTGAGCTGCACGCCCTTGCCACCCGCAGGGCGGTGGCTGCCTTCGCCGAGCTTGGCGGCGCGTTCCTGCACCGCGGCGCCGAACTGCGCCGGCTTGGCGATCGCATCGACGAGGCGCCAGTCGACCGCGCGCTGGCCGCGCACGCCTTCGACGCTGGTGCAGAAGATGTCGGCGAGGTCGTGGCGCACGTGGCGCTTGTCGGTCACGCGGGTCAGGCCGCCGGTGCCGGGCAGCACGCCGAGCAGCGGCACTTCGGGAAGCGAGACGGAAGAAGAGCGGTCGTCGACCAGGATGATTTCGTCACAGGCCAGCGCGAGTTCGTAGCCGCCGCCGGCGCAGGCGCCGTTGACCGCGGCGACGAACTTCAGGCCCGAGTGCTTCGACGAATCCTCGATGCCGTTGCGGGTCTCGTTGGTGAACTTGCAGAAGTTCACCTTCCAGGCATGGCTCGACACGCCGAGCATGAAGATGTTGGCGCCCGAGCAGAAGATCCGGTCCTTGCCGCTGGTGACGATGACCGAGCGCACTTCCGGGTGCTCGAAGCGCACGCGGTTCAGCGCGTCATGCAGCTCGATGTCCACGCCCAGGTCGTAGCTGTTGAGCTTGAGCTTGTAGCCGGGGCGGATGCCGCCGTCTTCCGCGATGTCGAGCGACAGGCGGGCGACCGAGCCTTCGACGCTCAGCTTCCAGTGACGGTACTGCGTGGGGTCGGTGCGGTAGTCCACGCGGGCGGGGTGAGCGGCGGTTTCGGCCATGTCGGTCTCCTTGGGTTCGGGGGCATCGAGGAACAATAGTGCATTCGCCTATCGCATGGACATGCATCATGCTGCATGTTTTGAGGCGCGTCAACCCTGGAATGAATTTTTTACAGGAAGTGGGGCGGTGGGGCCAGCCGGAGGCCGGTCAGCCTTCGTGGGGCATGGTTTCGCGCACGGCGCTGCGCAGCAGCTGGAAGCTCTCGGCGAGGCCGTGCCCGCTGGTGTCGACGGTCAGGTCGGCCTTCGAATAGAAGGCGGCGCGGCCGGCGAGGATGCGGCGCAGGTCGTCCATGGCCTCCTTGCTCGCGGCCATCGGCCGGGTGTCGCCCTGCGCGGCGACGCGGCCCATGTGCTCCTCGGGCGCGGCCTGCAGCCAGACGGTGGTGCAGTGCGCGAGCAGCTCGTTGAAGGTGGCCGGGTCGGAGACGATGCCGCCCGGCGTGGCAATCACCACCTCGCTGTAGATCTGGATGGTTTCCTCCAGCGCGCGGCGCTCGTAGCGGCGGTAGGCGTTGGTGCCGTAGAGGTCGTGGATCTCGCGCACGCTGCAGCCGGCGAACTTCTCGATCTCGCGGCTCAGCTCGATGAAAGGCACGTCGAGGTCGTCCGCCAGCATCTGGCCGAGCGTGGACTTGCCCGCGCCGCGCAGCCCCACCAGGGCGACGCGGCGGCGCCGCGCCGGGTCGCCCGCGGCGGTGCCGAGCAGCTCGCCGAGCGCGATGCGGGCGCGGCGCAGATCGGCTTCATTGCGGTGCTCCAGCAGCTCGCGGATCAGCAGCCATTCGGGCGAGCTGGTGGTGACGTCGCCGACCAGCTCGGCCAGCGAGCAGTGCAGCGCGCCCGAGACCTGCTGCAGCACCAGGATCGAGGCGTTGCCGATGCCGTATTCGAGATTGGCCAGATGGCGCTCCGACACGTTGGCCGCCTGCGCCACCGCCTTGCGCGTGAGCCCCCGGCGCGCGCGCAGGTTGCGAACGCGATCGCCGAGCGCCACCAGCAGCGGGTTCTTGGCCTCTTCGACCGGCGGGGACGCTTCGGTGTCGGCGGTCAGGACCGCTTCGTCGGCTCGCTCATTCATGACGTTCTCTCAGGGTTATCACCCATTCATGCACTATATTGCTTGACACCCGGATGGTGGGTGCTTATCTTTCGGACACAGGCAAGATACTGCACGCCGGCAATTGCCGCAAGCCAGTTTGTCAAACGAACCACGAGGCGCCCATGTCCAAGCAAGCCTTTCATCAACTCGTCGCCGATGTGGCGACCCGGATTGCCGGCCGGCCGCTCGATGGCGACCTCGACCGCTGGCTCAACGCCCACCACGGCGCCGGCAGCCCCACTTTTGAAGCGCTGAAGCAGGCCTGCATCGGCGGCGTCGCCGAAGGCTGGCTGTGCGAGCGCGAAGGGGGCGGCATCCGCTACGGGCGCGTCTTCAAGGCCCAGGACGCGCTCAGCCGCTTCTCGGTCGACGTGGTCGACATGCGCGACATCGCCGGGCCGCACCACACGCATCCGGGCGGCGAGATCGATTTGATCATGCCGCTCGAAGGCGACGCGACCTTCGACGGCCGGCCGGCCGGCTGGTGCGTCTATCCGCCGGGCAGCGCGCACTTCCCGACCGTGGCGCAAGGCCGCGCCCTGGTTCTCTACCTGCTGCCCGAGGGGCAAATCCAGTTCACCAAGTAAAGAGATGACCGAGCTTCTTTCCAATTACGTCGCCGGCCGCTGGCAGGCCGGTTGCGGCGCCGGAACGCCGCTCATCGATCCGGTGCTCGGCACCGAGCTGGTCCGCGTCGACGCGACCGGGCTCGATTTGCCCGGGGCCTTCCGCTTTGCGCGTGAGACCGGCGGCGCGGCCCTGCGCGCACTGACCTACCGCGAGCGCGCGGGCCTGCTGGCCGCGATCGTCAAGGTGCTGCAGGCGAGGCGCGACAGCTATTACGAGATCGCCACCGCGAATTCCGGCACCGTGAAGAACGATTCGGCGGTCGACATCGACGGTGCGATCTTCACCCTCGGCCAGTACGCCAAGTGGGGCGATGCGCTCGGCGACGTGCGCGCGCTGCGCGACGGCGACGCGGTGAAGCTCGGCAAGGAGCCGGTCTTCCAGTCGCAGCACCTGCAGGTGCCGACGCGCGGCGTGGCGCTGTTCATCAATGCCTTCAACTTCCCGTCGTGGGGCCTGTGGGAGAAGGCGGCGCCTGCCCTGCTCTCCGGCGTGCCGGTGATCGTCAAGCCCGCCACGGCAACCGCCTGGCTCACGCAGCGCATGGTGCAGGACGTGGTCGAGGCCGGCGTGCTGCCCGCGGGCGCCCTGTCGGTGATCTGCGGCAGCTCCGCCGGACTGATGGACCCGCTCGAAAGCTTCGACGTGGTGTCGTTCACCGGCTCGGCCGACACCGGCGCGGTGATCCGCTCGCATCCCGCGGCCCTGCAGCGCTCGGTGCGCGTGAACATCGAGGCCGACAGCCTGAACTCCGCGCTGCTGCTGCCGGATGCCGCGGCCGGCTCCGACGCCTTCAACCTGCTGGTGCGCGAAGTGGTGCGCGAGATGACGGTCAAGTCGGGCCAGAAATGCACCGCGATCCGCCGCATCCTCGTGCCGGCCTCGCTCTACGACGCCGCGGCCGAAGCGATCGGCGCCAAGCTCGCCGGCGTCACCGTCGGCAATCCGCGCAACGAGACGGTGCGCATGGGCGCGCTGGTGAGCCGCGCACAACTGAATGCGGTGCGCGAAGGGCTCGATGCGCTCAAGACGCAGGCCGGCGTGCTGCATGACGGCAGCGCAAGGGCGCTGGTCGATGCCGATCCCGCGGTCGCAGCGTGCATCGGCCCGGTGCTGCTCGGCGCGCGCGATGCCGATGCGGCGCAGCGCGTGCACGACGTCGAGGTGTTCGGCCCGGTCGCGACGCTGCTGCCCTATCGCGATCTCGATCATGCGATCGCGCTCGCGCATCGCGGCCAGGGTTCGCTCGTCACATCGCTCTACGGCGCCGACGAAGCGGCGCTCGGCGAGGCTGCGGTGCAGCTGGCGGCGAGCCATGGCCGCGTGCACGTCGTCACGCCCGATGTCGCCCAGGCCCATACCGGCCACGGCAACGTGATGCCGATGTCGCTGCACGGCGGCCCCGGCCGCGCGGGCGGCGGTGCCGAGCTCGGCGGCCTGCGCGCGCTGGCCTTCTATCACCGCCAAAGCGCGGTGCAGGCCAGCCCCGGGGTGCTCGCGCAGCTCGGACTGCCCCAGACCTAGCGCGCCCCTCGCGGCCCGAACGAATCCAAGGAGACACACGATGAGCCTGCCTGACACCTTCAATTTCGCCGAGCATCTGTTCGCGCTCAATCGCGGCCGCGCGCAGAAGACGGCCTATGTCGACGACCGTGGCGCGCTGGGCTACGGCCAGCTCGAAGACCGCGCCCGCCGCTTCGCCGCCGCCCTGCTCGCCGACGGCGTGCAACGCGCCGACCGCGTGCTGCTCCTGATGCTCGACACCAGCGACTGGCCGGTGTGCTTTCTCGGCAGCCTCTATGCGGGCGTGGTGCCGGTCGCGGTGAACACGCTGCTCACGGCGGACGACTACGCCTACATGCTCGAGCACAGCGGCGCGACGGCGGCGCTGGTCTCGGGCGCGCTGCTGCCGGTGCTGCAGGAGGCGATGGCGAAAGGCTCGAACCAGGTGCGCAGGCTGTTCGTCTCGCAGCCCACGGCGGCGCTGCCGGAGAACGCGCGCAATCTCGATTCGGCGATCGCCGCGCAGCAGCCGCTCGCGGCGCCCGCCGCCACCACGCCAAAGGACCATGCCTTCTGGCTCTATTCGTCGGGCTCCACCGGCAGGCCCAAGGGCACGGTGCACACGCACGCGAATCCGTGGTGGACCGCCGAGCTCTATGGCAAGCCGGTGCTGGGCCTGACGGAGGACGACATCTGCTTCTCGGCCGCCAAGATGTACTTCGCGTACGGGCTCGGCAATGCGCTGACCTTCCCGCTGTCGGTCGGTGCAACGGTGCTGCTGATGGCCGAGCGGCCCACGCCCGACGCCACCTTCAAGCGCTGGACCGGCGCGCACAAGCCCACGGTGTTCTTCGGCGCGCCGACCGGCTTCGCGGGCATGCTCGCATCGCCCCATCTGCCGGCGCGCGAGGCGGTGGCGCTGCGCATGTGCTCGTCGGCCGGCGAGGCGCTGCCGGGCGAGATCGCGCAGCGCTTCAAGCACCACTTCGGCTGCGAGATCGTGGACGGCATCGGCTCGACCGAGATGCTGCACATCTTCCTCTCGAACCGCCCCGGCGACATCCGCTACGGCACCACCGGCCGGCCGGTGGAAGGCTATGAGATCGAGCTGCGCGGCGAAGACGGCAAGCCGGTGGCGGTCGGCGAAGTCGGCGACCTCTACATCAAGGGCCCGAGCACCGCCGCCATGTACTGGGGCAACCCCGAGAAGACCGCCGACACCTTCCGCGAAGGCTGGACCAAGAGCGGCGACAAGTACTCGCGCGACGCCGAGGGCTACTACACCTACGCGGGGCGCAGCGACGACATGCTCAAGGTCAGCGGCATCTACGTCTCGCCCTTCGAGGTCGAGGCCACGCTGATGCAGCACCCCGCGGTGCTCGAAGCCGCGGTGATCGGCAAGCAGGATGCCGACGGCCTCACGAAAACCAAGGCCTTCGTGGTGCGCAAGGAGGGCCAGTCGGTGAGCGAAGACGAACTGAAGGCCTTCGTCAAGGAACGCCTCGCGCCCTACAAGTACCCGCGCTTCATCGAGTTCGTCGACGAGCTGCCGAAAACCGCGACCGGCAAGATCCAGCGCTTCCGCCTGCGGGAACGGGAAAAGCAGTGACAAGCGAAAGCCGATTCGCCGCCATCCAATGGCGGGGCCGCGATGTGCGCGTCGAATACGTGCAGATCGCTCCGGAGCGCACCGATGCACCATTGCTCGTCTTCCTGCACGAGGGCCTGGGCTCGATCGCGATGTGGAAGGACTTCCCCGAGAAGCTCTGCGAGGCCGGCGGCTTTCGCGGGCTGGTGTTCTCGCGGCCCGCATATGGACGCTCGACGCCGCGCGACGCGGATGAAGTCTGGGATGTCGACTTCATGCATCGCCAGGCGCATGAAGTGCTGCCCGCCTTCTTCGAAGCGCTGGGCCTCGAAGGCAAGCCCTGGCTCTTCGGCCACAGCGACGGGGGTTCGATCTCGCTGCTCTATGCAGCGCGTTTTCCGGATCGCGTGGCGGGGCTGGTGGTGCTCGCGCCGCACATCTTCGTCGAGGACGTGACGGTGGCGAACATCGAGCTCGCGCGCCAGGCCTACCTCGAGACCGACATGCAAAAGAAGCTCGGCCGCTACCACGACGACGTCTACTCCGCCTTCTGGGGCTGGAACCGCATCTGGCTGCACCCGCCGTTCAGGCAATGGAACATCGAGGACGAGCTCGGCACGATCCGTTGCCCGGTTCTTGCCATGCAAGGCATCGATGACGAATACGGGACCCTGCGCCAGATCCGCGACATCGCCTTGCACGTGCCGCAGACGCAGTTGCTGGAGATCCCGGACTGCGGGCATTCCCCGCATCGCGATCAGCCCGAAACGGCGATAGTTGCGACCGTTTCATTCGTGGGGAGCCACTCGCAGAATCTCAGGGAAAACGCTCAATTGAGAGCTAAATAATTTACCAGTAAAGTATTACGCCGTCGCAATCTGCGGGTGTCCCTGGATCTCGCAAAGGCCCCCCGGTCGCCAACTTTAATCAACGAAGGAGTCTTTCATGAGCACCCGCATCGCACGCACCACGCTGACAGCCCTCGCGCTGGCCTGTATGGCCACGCTGGGGCACGCCCAGACGGGCAAGCTGAAGGTGGGCCTGATGCTTCCCTTCAGCGGCACGTATGCGGCGCTCGGCGTCGCGATCGAGAACGGCTTCAAGCTCCGGGTCGAGGAACAGGGCGGCAAGCTCGGCGGCCGCGAGATCGAGTACGTGAAGGTCGACGACGAGTCCGATCCGGCCAAGGCCACGGACAACGTCAACAAGCTGATCAAGCGCGACAACGTCGACGTGATCATCGGCACCGTGCACTCCGGCGTCGCGATGGCGATGGCCAAGGCCGCCAAGGAAAGCGGCACCGTGCTGATCGTGCCCAATGCCGGCGCCGACGCGGTGACCGGCCCGATGTGCGCGCAGAACATCTTCCGCAGCTCGTTCTCGAACTGGCAGCCCGCCTACGCGATGGGCGAAGTCGCCGGCAAGCAGGGCAAGAAGAAGGCGATGACGATCACCTGGAAGTACGCGGCCGGCGACGAGTCGGTGGCAGGCTTCAAGGAAGGCTTCGAGAAGGCCGGCGGCAAGGTCGACAAGCAGCTCACGGTGCCGTTCCCGAACGTGGAATTCCAGGCGCTCCTGACCGAGATCGCCGCGGCCAAGCCCGATGTGGTGTACGCCTTCTTCGCGGGTGGCGGCGCGGTCAAGTTCGTCAAGGACTACGCGGCGGCGGGCCTCCACAAGACCATCCCGCTCGTCGGCCCCGGCTTCCTGACCGACGGCACGCTCGAAGCGCAGGGCGACACCGCACAGGGCATGCTGACCACGCTGCACTATGCCGACGGCCTGAACACGCCGCGCGACACCAGCTTCCGCACGGCGTACGCCAAGAGCTTCAAGCTGCAGCCCGACGTCTACGCGGTGCAGGGCTACGACGCGGCGCAGATGCTCGGCATCGGCCTTGCGGCGGTGAAGGGCGACATCTCGAAGAAGGCCGAGTTCGCCGGCGCGATCGAGAAGGCCAGGATCGACAGCCCGCGCGGCGCCTTCACGATGAACAAGGCGCACAACCCGGTGCAGGACATCTACCTGCGCAAGGTGGAAGGCAACGAGAACAAGCTGGTGAACGTGGCCGTGAAGAACCTCGCCGACCCGGCCCGCGGCTGCAAGCTCTGATCAACCCCTGGGACGAGCCGCTGCATGGATTTCGGTACCTTTCTCGTTCAATGCCTGAACTCCGTGCAGTACGGCCTGCTGCTGTTCCTGGTGGCGTCGGGGCTGACGCTGATCTTCGGGATCATGGGCGTGATCAATCTCGCCCACGGCAGCTTCTACATGATCGGCGCCTACATGGCGTTCGCGCTCGCGCCGCTGTTCGGTGACCAGTTCATCGTCATGCTGGTCGCGGGCGTGGCGCTTGCGGCGATCTTCGGCTACCTGCTGGAGTGGGCCTTCTTCAGCTATCTCTACCAGCGCGATCACCTGCAGCAGGTGCTGATGACCTACGGGCTGATCCTCGTCTTCGAGGAGCTTCGCTCGCTGCTGGTGGGCAACGACGTGCACGGCGTGAAGGTGCCCGCCTGGCTCGACGGCAGCTTCGCGCTCGGCGATCTCATGAGCTATCCGTGGTATCGCCTCTTCGCTTCGGCGGCCTGCGTGCTGCTCGCGGTGGCGCTCTACTACGTGGTCAATCGCACGCGGCTCGGGATGATGATCCGCGCCGGTGCGAGCAACCGCGACATGGTCCGCGGGCTGGGCATCGACATCCGGCGACTCTTTCGCATCGTGTTCGCGGCCGGCGTGGCGCTCGCGGCCCTGGCCGGGATGATCGCGGCGCCGATGTCCTCGGTGTACCCGAACATGGGTGCGGGCGTGCTGATCATCTGCTTCGTGGTGGTGGTGATCGGCGGCATCGGCTCGATCACCGGCGCGCTGGTCGCATCGCTGCTCGTGGGCTTCGTCGACACCTTCGGCAAGGTGTTCTTCGCCGAGCTGAGCGGCATGGGGGTGTATGTGCTGATGGCGATCGTGCTCATCTGGCGTCCCGAAGGACTCATGGGAAAAAGGCTCTGAGCATGCAGCGCGCTTCGTTCTTCATTCCGCTGGCCTGCGCCTTGCTGCTGGCCCTGCTCGGCCCGACGCTGAGCCCCTACCTCTCCGACCTCGTGGTCAAGGTGATGATCCTCTCGATCTTCGCGCTGAGCCTCGAACTGCTGGTGGGCATGACCGGGCTCGTGAGCCTGGGCCATGCCGCGTTCTACGGCATCGGCGCGTACGCCACGGTGCTCGGCTCGGGCAAGGAAGGCGGCTCGATCGCCCTCTTGCTGCCGCTCGCCATGGGCTGCGCGGCGGCCTATGCGCTGGTCGTCGGCGCACTGAGCCTGCGCACGCGCGGCGTGTACTTCATCATGGTCACGCTGGCCTTTGCGCAGATGGCCTTCTTCGTCTTCCACGACACCGCGATCGGCGGCGGCAGCGATGGCATCTACATGTACATCCGCCCCACCCTCGGCGCCCTCGACCTCGAAAGCAGCCGCGTGCAGTTCTACTTCGTGCTGGCTTCGCTGGTGTTCACCTATGCGCTGCTGGCGCTCATTCGCCGCTCGCGCTTCGGCGCCGCGCTCGCGGGCATCCGCGTGAACGAGCAGCGCATGCGCGCGGCGGGCTTTCCGGTCTACGGCTACAAGCTGGCGGCCTTCGTGATCGCGGGCGCTTTGGCCGGACTCGCGGGTTTTCTGCTGGCTTCGCGTGACGGCGTGGTCAACCCCGAGCTGCTCGCATGGCACAACTCGGGCGAGGTGCTGCTGATGATCATCCTCGGCGGTCTCGGTCATCTGCGCGGCGCGGTGATCGGCGCGGTGGCCTTCACCTTGCTCAAGGAGCTGCTCTCGACACACGCCATCGTCGGCCCGCTCGCGGACCACTGGCAGCTCACGCTGGGCCTGGCGATCATCGCCTTCGTGGCGCTGCTGCCGAAGGGCATCATCGGCATGGCCGCTCGTATCTCACCGAGGGGTGCGGCATGACGAGCGTGGGGGCTGAAGCCCTGCTTGCGGTCGAATCCCTCACGCGCCGCTTCGGCGGGCTGGTCGCGGTCAACGCGGTCACGCTCGATCTTCGCCGCGGCGAAGTGCATGCGGTCATCGGCACCAACGGCGCCGGCAAGTCCACCTTGATCAATATGCTCTCGGGCGAGATCGGCGCCTCCGAAGGGCGCATCTCGCTCGACGGCGAGGACATCACCGGCCGCGCGCAGTTCCGCCGCGCGCTCGCCGGGGTGGGCCGCAGCTACCAGCGCACGACGATCTTTCCGGAATTCACCGTGCTCGAGAACTGCCGCCTCGCCGCGCAGGCCGCGACGCCGAAGCCCTGGGCGATCTGGCAATCGTCCAGGCGCTGCGCCCTGAGCAATGCCTCGGCGCGCGAAGCGCTCGCCGCCGCCGGCCTCGACGCCGTGGCCGATCGCATCGCGGGCACGCTGAGCCACGGCGCCAAGCGCCAGCTCGAAGTCGCGATGTGCCTGGCGACCAAGCCGCGCGTGCTCCTGCTCGACGAGCCCCTCGCCGGCATGGGCGCGGAAGAGACCGAGCGCATGCTCGGCCTGCTCGACCGCCTCAAGCAGTCGCACGCGATCCTGCTGGTGGAGCACGACATGGATGCGGTGTTCCGCATCGCCGACCGCATCACGGTGATGGTGAACGGCACGGTGATCGCCACCGGCGACCCGGCCTCGATCCGCCAGAACCCCGAAGTCCGCATTGCCTACCTGGGCGAGGCCCACTGAATGATTGAGTTCTCCCCCAGCCTTACCCACTTCGTGTGGTTCGGGCACCCCCTCTCCGGGGGCAACCCCAGCGGCCCGGCGAAGCCGGTTCCGCGGGGTTCCTGGCGAAAGCCTGGCGAGCGTTGCGCCTTCAGGCTGCGGAGGGACTGAGATGCTTCAAGTCAAAAGTCTGAACACCTACTACGGCGACAGCCACATCCTGCGCGGCGCCGACGTCGACATCCCCACAGCCACCTCGGTCGGCCTGCTCGGCCGCAACGGCATGGGCAAGACCACGCTGATCCGCTCGGTGATGGGCTATGTGCGCCCCGCGTCCGGGCAGGTGCTGCTCGACGGCCAGAACGTCACCGGCTGGACGCCCGAGAAGATGGCGCGCCGCGGCATCGGCTACGTGCCCGAAGGGCGCGGCATCTTCCCGAACCTATCGGTGCGCGAGAACCTCGTGATGACCGCGCGCGCCGGCATCGACGGCCGGCGCGACTGGACCTTCGAGCGCGTGATGGCGACCTTCCCGCGCCTCACCGAGCGGCTCTCTCACGGCGGGCAGCAGTTGTCGGGCGGCGAGCAGCAGATGCTCTCGATCGGCCGCGCGCTGATGACCAACCCGCGCCTGATGATCCTCGACGAAGCCACCGAAGGCCTCGCGCCGCTGATCGTCGCGGAGATCTGGCGCGTGATCGGCGACATCCGCGCCACCGGCATCGCCACGCTGATCGTGGACCGCGACTGGCGCAAGGTGCTGGCGCACACCGATCAGGCGGTGGTGATGGAGAAGGGCCGCATCGTGCGGCAAGGGGCGTCGGCCGATCTGCTGGCCTCGCCAGCGGTGCTCGAGGAAGTGCTCGGCGTCTGAAGCCTCAGGGCGCCGCGCCGGACTTCAGTTTCGGCGCGTCCTGGCGATCGCCCGGAAGGCCGGCCGGCACGCGGGAGCGGCGCACCCCCACGCGCAGGTGCGCGAGCATGGCGTCCAGCTCGGCATCGGAATGGCCTTCGCCCTGGCCTTCCAGGTCCCAGGCCCAGATGGCCTGGATGTCCGGCACGAACATGTTCTCGAAGACCTCAGCGGCGACCCACGCCAGGTTGGTCCGCTGCAGGTGGAAGCGTTGCGCGAGTCGCCGCAGGGCTGCCGACGGCGGCCCTTGCACCAACTCCGCCCTCGCCACACTGCGGACCTCGTCGCTGACTTCAAACATGAACGCCTTCGCTTATTCCTGCGGTTCCAGCGCGTGGGTCGACTCCGGAACGACGCCTCCCTTGCCCTTCTTGCGCTGCTGCAGGACGAACACCGTCACCTGCCAGATGATGAAGGCAGAGATCAGCGCCATCAGCGTGCCGCTGATCGGGCGCTGCACGAACACGCCGAAGCTGCCGCGGCTCAGGAGCATCGCGCGGCGGAAGTTCTCTTCGAGCATCGGGCCGAGGATGAAGCCGAGCATCAGCGGCGCGGCATCGAGCTCGAGCCGCATGAAGAGGTAGCCCATCAGGCCGAAGGCGGCGGTGATGAACACGTCTTCCAGGTTGTTGTTCACGCTGTAGGTGCCGATGCAGCAGAAGAACAAAATGCAGGGGAACAGCACGTTGTACGGGATCTTGAAGACCGACAGCCAGTAGCGAACCAGCGGCACGTTCAGCACCAGCAGGAACACGTTGCCGACCCACATGCTCGCCACCAGGCCCCAGAAGAGCTCGGGGTGGCTCGCGATCATGTTCGGGCCCGGCTGGATGCCCTTGATGATGAAGGCGGCCAGCATCAGCGCCATCACCGCGTTCTCGGGGATGCCGATGCTCATCAGCGGGATGAAGCTGGTGCGCGCTGCGGCTTCGTCGGCCGCGGCCTGACCGGCCACGCCTTCGATGCAGCCGGTGCCGATCTCGTCCTTGTACTTGCTGACCTTCTTGTCGATCGCATACGCCGCGAACTGCGCGATGGTCGGGCCGCCGCCGGGCAGGATGCCGAGGAAGGAGCCGATGGCGCTGCCGCGCAGGGCACTCGGCCAGATCCGCTTGAACTCTTCCCAGGTCGGGATGAGGTTGATCTTGCCGTTGAAGGGCGAGCGCTCTTCGCGGGCGTCGAGGTTCTTCGTGATTTCGGCAATACCGAAGCAGCCGAGCGCGATGCTCACGACGCCCACGCCGTCCACGAGGAAGGGCAGGTCCATGGTGAAGCGCTGGGCGCCGCTGTTCACGTCGGTGCCGATGCAGCCGAGCAGCACGCCGATCATGCACATCGCCAGGCCGTTGAGCAGGCTGCCGGTGGTCACGAAGCTCACGCAGACGAAGCCGACCAGCATCATCGCGACGTAGTCGGCCGGGCCGAAGAGGAAGGCCACCTCGCCCAGCACCGGTGCCAGGAAGGTCAGCACGATGATCGCCACCGTGCCGCCGATGAAGCTGGAGAAGCCCGCGGTGAACAGCGCCACCCCGGTCTTGCCCTTGAGCGTCATCTGGTAGCCGTCGATACAGGCCACGATACTGCTCGCGTGCGGGATCTTCATCGTGATCGCGCTGACGCTGTCGCCGTACTGCGCGCCGTAGTAGATGCCCGCGAGCATGATCAGCGCGCCGGTGGTCGGGATCGAGTACGTGAGCGGCAGCAGCAGGCTGATGGTCGCCAGCGGCCCGAGGCCCGGCAGCAGGCCGACCAGCGTGCCGACGGTGCACCCGATGGCGCAGTACATCAGGTTGTGGAGCGTGAGGGCGTGCGAGAAGCCGAACGCCAGGTTGTTGAGTGCTTCCATCATGATCAGAACAGCGGCAGGTTCAGGCCGAGCAGGTATTGAAGGGCCAGAGCCATCGCGATCAGGCCGGCGGAAATCTTGACGTTGCGCCACCACGAGTAGGACGTGCCGGCCAAGGTCGAGCAGAACACCAGGAAGACGATGCCCGCGATCATGTTCACGAACATCGACACCACCGCGAAGCCGCAGAGGCTCGCCATGATGATCACGATGTTGCGGAAGTAGAGGGGCAGGTGCACCTTCTCGACGAAGAACGAGCGCACCACCGTCGCCACGCCGACCACCAGCAGCATGCCGCTGACCATCGCGGGGAAGAAGCCGGGCCCCGCATGACTGAGTTCTCCGATGGGGTAGCGAAGCGCTGTCAGGCCGAAGGCCAGTGCGATCGCCATGAGGAACAAGCCTCTGACTAGATTTCTATTCATGTAAGCACGATCAGGTTGGGGTCATCGAATCCCGCGGCGACGGCTGCGGCCGGTGCGGAACTTGTCTCCATCCGGCAGGGATCTCCGGATGCTTCGATGTTCTGGCCGCTTAACTGATCGGAATCTGACGGCGCCTGTTCGTGAAACTACGTACAGGCGATTGCGGCGCCCCCCGCCGAGTGCCAGAATTTGCGGGCGAATCGGTCCCCGATCCGAGGAGGAATGTCATGCCGCTGCATCGATCTCTCCTCGCCACGCGCGGCAGCGCGTGTGCGGCCTCCACCTGCATCTTCGCAGCCATCAGCTTGCTGCTGCCTGACGGCGCGAGCGCCGGCAAGCCGGGCGACGGCTTCGATCCGCTGCTCACGCCGCCGGGCGATGTCTGCGGGCCCGGCGCGACCGGGCAGCCCGCCTTGCTGAAGGCCCTGGTGCGCGTCGCGGCGACGCAGACCGCGAACGCGCCGCCGGACCGGCCGGCGTCCGCCGAGGTGCCGCTCTACAAGGACCTCGGCTCGCTCGCGTTCAGGATCAGCACGAAGAACCCCGGGGCGCAGGCCTATTTCAACCAGGGATTGCGGCTGGCCTTCGGCTTCAACCATGCGGAGGCGCAGCGCGCCTTCCAGGCCGCGCAGAAGCTCGATCCGCAATGCGCGATGTGCTTCTGGGGCGAGGCGCTGGTGCTCGGCACCAACATCAACGTGCCGATGATGCCGGACGCCAATGCGCCGGCGATGGCGGCGCTGACCCGTGCGGTTGCGCTCAAGGCCAACGCGAGCGCCAAGGAGCAGGCGCTGATCGGCGCGCTGGAAAAGCGCTACGCCGCCAACCCGCCGCCGAACCGCGCGCCGCTCGATGCGGCCTATGCGGATGCGATGAAGACGGTGGCAGAAAGCTACCCGGCCGACGACACCATCCAGACCCTCTACGCCGAGGCCGCGATGGATACGCAGCCCTGGGACTACTGGGAGCGCGGCGGCGCCACGCCGAAAGGCCGCGGCGCGGAGATCGTCAAGTCGCTCGAGACCGTGCTCAGGCGCACTCCCACGCATCCCGGCGCGATCCATCTCTACATCCACGCGATGGAGGCGTCGACCCGGCCCGAGAAGGCGCTGCCCTACGCCAACCGCCTCGCGGCGCTGATGCCCGGCGCGGGCCACATCGTGCACATGCCGGCGCACATCTACTACCGCGTGGGCATGTACCGCGATTCGATGACGCTCAACCAGAAGGCGGCGAAGGTGGACGAGGGCTACTTCAAGACCTCGGCCTCGGACCCGATCTACAAGAACGCCTACTACCCGCACAACGTGCACTTCGTGCTGGTCTCGGCAGAAATGGGCGGCGACGGCAAGACCGCCGTCGAATCGGCGACGAAGCTCGATGCCGCGGTGCCGATGGAGCTGGTGAAGATGTTCCCCCTCCTGCAGCCGATCAAGTCCGCGCCCTATGCGGCACACGCGCGCTTCAGCGATCCGGACACCATCCTCAAGCTGCCGCCGCCGGCCGAGGAGGCGGCGGTCGTGCAGACGATGTACCACTACGCGCGCGCCATCGCCTACGCGCACCAGAAGGACAAGGCCAATGCGCAGAAGGAGATCGACGCGATCCAGAAGATCGAAAGCAGCGCCGACTACAAGCCCTTCGAGGCCTGGCAGTTGCCCGCGCGCGAAATCATCCGCACCGCGGGCCTCGTTGCCTCCGGACGGCTGGCCGATGCGAACGGCGATCTCGATGCGGCGGCGAAGTTCTATGCCGACGCGATCGCGATCGAGGACACCATCCCCTACACCGAGCCGCCCTACTGGTACTACCCGGTGCGGCAGTCGCTCGGCTCGGTGAAGCTCAGGCAGGGCAAGCTCGACGAGGCGCAGCAGGCGTTCAGGGATTCGCTGGTGCGGGTGCGCAACAACGGCTGGGCACTCGCGGGCCTCGTCGAGGTCGAGCACAAGAAGGGCGATGCGCAAGCCGAGAAGGCGGCGCGCAGGGCGTACGAGCGCGCATGGTTCGGGCCGCGCGGCGGGCCGGACCTCGCGGCGCTCTGAGCGGGAGCACATCATGACGACAGCAGTTGCGAAACAGGTCTGCCTGCAGCTCGACGGCCGGTTGACCGCGGCCGAGGCCGCGCTGGCGGCCGACGCCGAAGCCTCCCCGGTGCTGGTGGCGGTCGTTGCGGAGTTCCGGCGCAAGTTTGCGAAAACGCGGCCCGCGGTGGAAGGCGACCCGGCCTCCGCCCAGCGCGAGGCCGTCTTCGAGCTCGAGCAGGCGGCCGACAGCGCCAAATGGGCGGCTTTGGCCGACCCGGATGCGTCCAGGCAAACCAAGCTGGCGGTCATCTCGGCGCACGACTCGATCTGCTGGTTCAAGGCGACCGGCGGCCTGCTCGACCGGGCGTACGCCGAACAGGACCCGCTTGCCTAGCGCCGCGGGCCGCTGGTGCGAACCGTCGCGGTCGAAGCTCACCGCACCGGAATGAAGGCCGTGATCAACACCAGCGAACTCAGCACCACCCACACCGCCGCGAGATCCCAGGCCAGGGTGCGGTTGCCCGCCCGTTCGCGCCGATGCCTGAGCACCATGGGCGCGCGTGCGTTGGCATTGGTGTAGTACGCCGGCAGCTTGTGCTCGCAGCCTTTGCAGTAGCGGGCGCCCGCGCGGTTGAGCGTCTTGCATTCCTCGCAGATCTCGCCCCTTTCCTCGGCGGTTGTCGATCGAACCAGATCGATGAAGCCGGCGAACGCGACCGGGGACGACAGGGGCGGGTCGGACGGCTCCGTGAGCCATGCGGGTGTCACAGCGGCGTGACTGAATTCGACGAAGGCGTGGTGCGCGATGAACAACGGGTGCCCGTTTGTACGACCAGGGATGACAGCGTTGATTGAAGACATAGGGCTTTCCTCGCTTTCGTTGATGTGAAAAAATCACATTTCGAGTTCTCCGACGAATGTCAACGTGTTCCTGTCGGACGGGAACTGAACTTCGTGTACGTGCCGCAAATGCCGCGAGAACGACGTGCCGCAACATGGGTGGGCTGCATGACGAAGGAAGCCGTTAGAGCGACCGGTGCCTCAAGAGGCCACGCAAGAGCTCTGCCGTCCGCGAAGCTCGCGCAGCTCGCGGAAGGCCAGCTCGGTTGGGTGCTCGCGGCCTGCGCGCGCGTGATGCGCCCGCTGGTGCGCCTCGCGGTGCGCGTGGGCGTCAAGCATGCCCAGCTCGACGAGCTGCTGCGCAGCCTGCTGATCGAGGAAGCGCAGCGCACCTGGCGCGACAAGGGCACCGAGCCGAACCTGAGCCAGATCTCGCTGACCACGGGCCTCAACCGCAAGGTCGTGACCTCCCTCGTGCGCGACACGGTCGAGCGCCTTCCCTATTCCGAGATGTCCGCGCCCGCGAAGACGGTGACGCTGTGGCTGCGCCTGTGCACGGACGATCCTTCGCGGCGGAAGCTGCCCATCAATGCGATCGCGCGCGGACCGTCGTTCGAGGCGGTCGCGTACAAGGCGAGCCACGGCAACGTGCACCACCGCGCGGTGCTCGACGAGCTGCTGCGGCTCGGCATGGTCACGGAGAGCGGCGACGGCTTCGTCGAGCTCGATGCCGACGGTTTCGTGCCGGCGCAGGACATGCGCAGCATGCTGGCCTTTCTGGGTGACAACACGCGCGATCACCTGCTCGCCGCGGTGTCGAACACGCTGGGCGGCCAGCCGGCGTTCCTGGAGCGCTCGGTGTTCGCCAAGGGCATCGCGCCACAGGACTGCGAGCGCATCCATCAGATCGCGCGCACGCGATGGAATGCGCTGCATCACGAACTGGCGCAAGCGTTGGCGGATGCTTTCGCGCAAGCGCCCGAGGCTGCTTCGGCGCGCATGCGCATCGGCATCTATGCCTACTTCGAGAAGGGTCCCGCGCCGGCTTCCAAGGCTGCTGCGGATGAATCTCCTCCGTCCAAGGAAGAACGACCATGACGAAGACCGGTTTACAGGGCGCCTGCCTGGCGCTGGCCATGGCGGTGCTGGTTTCCTGCGGCGGTGGGGGTGGCGGCGGGGGCCTGCCGATCGTCGCCGGAGGCGCTGCCGCGGGCCCCGCGGGAAACACATCGCAACAGTCGCTGCTGGATCGGACGGTGCCGCCGACGGGCGGGGGCAGCGGGCCGGGCGCGGCAGGCCCCGGCAGCGCCGGCGCGGGCACTGCCGTGGCCGGGGGCGACGACGGATCCGGAGTCGGCTCCGGCGGCACGGGAGTCACCACGGCGGATGCGAGCGGCATCGGCTCGGTGGATGGCGCGGGCAGCATCCTGGTCAACGGCGTGCGCTACAACACCGACGGCGCGGTGGTGGCGCTCGACGATGTGCCGGGCCTGCAGCTCGGCATGACGGCGAAGGTCATCGGGCCGTTCGACAGCGATCTCACCACCGGCAGCGCGAAGCGCGTCGAATCGGCCATCGATCTGCGCGGGCCGGTGAGTGCGGTCTATGCGCAGCAGGCCAGCTTCACGATCCTCGGGACGACAGTGACGACCGACAGCGCCACGGTTTGGGCCGACGCGTCCGGCGTCGCGGACGTCGCACCGGGCGCCACGCTGCAGGTGTGGGGCCTTCCCTCCGGGCCGGGCAGCCTGCGCGCGACGCGGGTGGAAGTGCACGCGAGCGGCACGCCGATCGTGAGCGGCGTGGTGCAGAACCTCGATCCCCTGGCAAGGCGCTTCACCATCGGCGGCTATGCGATCGACTACGGGCAGGCCACCGTCAGGAGCGCAAGCGGCGCGCTGCCGTTCGCCAACGGCGTGCTGGTGCGGGTGCGCGCGAATGCGCTCGGGGCGGGCCTGCTGGTGGCGAGCGCGGTGCAGCTGTGGTATCCCGCGCCGACCGCCGACGGCACGCCGCTGCAAATGGAGGGCCTGGTGACCGATTTCGCCGGGCTCGGTTCGCTGCGCGTTCTGGACGTGCCGATCGATGCATCAGCGGCCAAGGTGTCGGGCGGGCCGGCAAGTTCGGCGGGCAACGGCGTCAAGGTGATCGTGGGCGGCGTGCTCTCGAACGGGGTGCTGCAGGCGAGCACGCTCAAGATCCAGCTCGTGCCGGGCACGGGCGGCCAGCCTTCGTTCAGCCTGAGCGGGCAGATCTCCACCTTCAACTCGATCGCCGACTTCCGCATCAAGGGGCAGCCGATCGACGCCAGCGGCCCGGGGGTGAGCTTCGTCAACGGCAGCGCCGCGAACCTCGGAGCGCAGGTGCGCGTGATGGTCGAAGGCAGCCGCGTCGCAGGCGGCGTGCTGATCGCCGATCGCGTCACCTTCCAATGAGGCCACGGGCCGTCGTGGGAGCACAGACATGGAGCTCAACAACTCGCTGGAACTGGTGCTGTCGCACGCACGGTGCGGGTCGCTGACGATGGAAGACCTGCTGAAGGAGTTCGCCGATTCGGACCTGATCGTGGCCAGCAGGACGCAGCTGATCGAAGGCGGAACGCCGTTCCGCCCGCTGCTGCTCTTCAAGGAGCAGAACACCATGATGGCCTGCTTCACCGACAGGTGCCGCATCGGCGACTTCGCCTCGGTCGCGCCCCATTCGATCGTGATGAGGGGGATCGACGTGCTGCGCGCGCTGCCGCCGGGGATGGGGCTGGTGATCAACCCGGGCACGACGCTGAACCTGGAGCTCTTTCCCGAAGGGGCGTGTCCGGCGTACGTCTGCCTTTGACCGCTCTTCGACCGCTAGACGCGATCGCCGAACTGGCGCAGGCCCTCGACGTCGATGACGGTGATGCCGCCGTACGCGATGCGCAGCAGCCCCGCATCGGCGAGGCGCTTGAGCGCCGCGTTGCAGCGCTGCCGCGAGAGGCCCGAGAGATTCGCGATCTCTTCCTGCGAGGTTTCCAGATGTGTCTGTCCCAGCGGATGCAACCAGGGGTGGAAGAGCCCGGCGAGCGCACGCGCCACCTGGCTGTCGGCATCGAGCAGGCGATGCGCCGCGTAGTTGCCCATGAACCAGTGCAGACGCTCGTTGATCTGCGCCAGCAGGAAATGGTTGAAGCTCATCTGCGTGCGGTACAGCCACTCGAAGGTGTCCTGCGGCATCACGGCCACGCGGCTGTCGCGCAGCGCGATGATGTCGGCGCCGCGCGGCACGGCGCGCAACAGGGTGCCTTCACCGAACCAGCTGCCGACCGTGAGACCGCCGAAGGTCACCGAGCGGCCGTCGTCCGAGGTGACCGACCACTTGAGCAGACCCTCCAGCGTGCCGTACCAGTGCAGCGGCACCTCGCCGCGCCGGCAGAGCGCGGCGCCGGCGGCGACGGGCTCCTCGCGCATCTCGCCCAGCACGCGCGCCTGCGCCTCACCGTCGAGTTGCGGGAACCAGCCGGAAAGCGCCAGCAGGCGCGGGATGGTCAGGGAAAGGCTTGCCGCTTGTCTCTCGGCCGCGGACTTGTTGCGCATGGGGGGCTCCTGCGCCTCGTAATCCCTGATCCGAAATGTCATCGCGATGACTGTCAGGGCGAAGGCTGCCAAAAATAATACCGCGCTGTCCCACAGGAGATAGCCCATGGCCAAGCGCAAAGTGATCGTGACCATTGCCCCGACCGGCGGCATGGCGCACAAGTCCCAGAACCCCCACCTGCCGACGCAGCCCGCCGAGATCGCGGAGGACGTGATCCGCTGCTGGAAGGCCGGCGCCAGCGTGGCCGCGATCCACGCACGCCGGCCCGACGACGGCGCAACCTGCGATGCCGCGGTCTACCGCGAGATCAACACCCGCATCCGCGAGGCGGGCTGCGACATCGTGATCAACAACTCGACCGGCGGCGGCGTGCACGGCGACATGGTGAAGCCGCTGGCCGGCAACCGCTGGGAGATCGCCTGGGAGGAACGCATCAAGGGCATGGACGCCGGCGCCGAGATGTGCACGCTGGACGCGACCACGCTCAACCTCTCGTTCGAGGGGCGCGAGATCCTGATGGACACGCCGCTCAGCAAGGGCCGCGAACTGGCCGCGGGCATGAAGGCGCGCGGCATCAAGCCCGAGTGGGAGGTGTTCAGCCCGACGCACATCCTGCAGGACACCACGACGCTGATCAACGAAGGGCTGGACGAGGAGCCGTACTTCATCAACCTCGTGATGAACGTGCACCGCAACTTCCAGAACGCGATGCCCTTCTCGCCGCGCCATCTGCAGATGATGGTGGACACGCTGCCCAAGGGCGCGATCTTCTGCGTGAGCGGCATCGGCCCTTCGCAGCTCGAGGCGAACATCAGCGCGCTGCTGCTCGGCGGCCACGCGCGCGTCGGGCTCGAGGACAACCTCTACTTCCGCCAGGGCGAATTGGCGACGAACCTGCAGCTCACCGAGCGCATCGTCCGCATCATCCGCGAGATGGACATGGAACCCGCGACGCCCGCGGAAGCGCGCGAGATGATGGGCCTGCCGCGCATCGGTCTGCCGCGCCCCGAGTTCGCACCGCGTTGACCACAGGAGCCCGAGCATGACCACCCCCAACACCAATGATGTGAAGCGCGTGGCGGTCGTCGCCACGGGCGTGATCGGCGCGAGCTGGGCCGCGTACTTCCTCGCGCGCGGGCTCGACGTGGATGCAACGGACCCGTCGCCGGGCGCCGAGGAGCGGCTGCGCGGCGCGGTGGCGCAGCACTGGCCGACGCTCGCGCGCTTCGGTCTGGCCGAGGGCGCATCGGTCGACCGGCTGCGCTTTCATGCGCGGCTCGAAGACGCGGTAGCAGAGGCCGACTTCGTGCAGGAGAACGGCCCCGAGCGCCTGGACGTCAAGGCCGAGCTGTTCCGGCGCATGGATGCGGCGGCGCGTCCGCATGTGATCCTGGCGTCCAGTTCATCCGGCCTCGCGATCAGCGGCGTGCAGGCGCAATGCGCGCACCCCGAGCGCGTGGTGCTGGGCCACCCGTTCAATCCGCCGCACCTGATCCCGCTGGTGGAAGTGGTCGGCGGCGAGCGCACTTCGGCGGACGCCATCGCGCGCACGATGGCGTTCTATGCGGCGATCGGCAAGCGGCCGATCCACGTCAGGCGCGAGGTCAAGGGGCACATCGCGAACCGGCTCCAGGCCGCCCTGTGGCGCGAAGCCTTCCACCTGGTGGACCAGGGCGTGGCCTCGGTGGCGGACATCGACACCGCGATCGCGCACGGTCCGGGCCTGCGCTGGGCGGTGATGGGGCCGTTCATGAACCTGCACCTCTCGGGTGGCGCCGGCGGCATCGCGCATGTGCTCGACCATCTCGGCGGGCCGATCGAGGAATGGTGGCATGACCTGGGGGCGCCGTCGATGACGACCGAGCTCAAGAAGCGCGTCGCGGCGGGGGTCGCCGACGAACTCGGCGAACGCCGCACGGCCGATCTCGAAGCCGCCCGCGACATCCTGCTGATGAACCTGATTCAGGCCAAGGCTTCCACCGGCACACTCGAATAACAAGCGGCAGCGACCGCCGAGGAGACATGACATGACCACCCCCGCCTTCTTCGAAGACGAGAGCCAGCTCGCCCCGCCGCGCACGGTGCGCATCGACCTGGACGACGGCTCCTTCATCCTGCGCTCGCCGGTGGCGCTCAAGCCCTACGCGCGCTGCATCGGCGAATGGCTGGAGCGCTGGGCGCGCGAGACGCCCGATGCGCTCGCCCTGGCCGAGCGCGACGAGAGCGGCGAAGGCTGGCGCCGGCTGAGCTACCGCGAGCTGCGCCGCGCGGTGGGCTCGGTCGCGCAGGGGCTGATGCACCTGGGCGTGCCGAAGGACCGGCCGGTGGTGATCCTGTCGGACAACGCGATCGACCATGCGGTGCTGATACTCGCGACGATGCACATCGGGCGCACGGCCTGCTCGCTGTCGAGCGCGTACTCGCGCCTGGCGAAGGACCACGCGCGGCTGCACGGCATGCTGCGCGCGCTGGGCCCCGCGGTGATCTACGCATCCGACGCCAAGCTGTACGGGCCGTCGCTCGCGGGCAGCGGCATGGAGGCGATGACGGTCTTCAGCCGCAACGCCGACGCGCATCCGGGCGCGATGCCCTTCGAGCGGCTTGTGCAGACGGAGGAAACGCCGGCGGTGATGCAGGCCTTCGACGCGATCCTGCCGGACGACCATGCCAAGTACCTGCTGACCTCGGGCTCGACCGGCAAGCCGAAGGTGGTGATCAACACGCACCGCATGCTGTGCGCGAACCAGCAGATGATGGCGCAGACCTGGCGCTTCCTCGACCGCGAGAAGCCGGTGCTGGTCGACTGGCTGCCGTGGAGCCACACCTTCGGCGCGAACCACAACTTCAACATGGTGCTCTGCCATGGCGGCGCGCTCTACATCGACGAAGGCCGGCCGGCGCCGGGCCTGATCGAGAAGACGCTGCGCAACCTGCGCGAGGTGCGGCCCACGCTGATGTTCAACGTGCCGCGCGGCTACGACATGCTGCTGCCCTTCCTCGAGGCCGACGAAGCGCTGGCGTCCGAAGTGCTCTCGCGCCTGCGGCTGGTCTTCTACGCGGCGGCGGCGCTGGCGCCCTCGACCTGGCGGCGGCTGGAGGCGGTGGCGCAGCGCGCCCGGCCGACACGGCCGCTGTGGCTCACGACCTCGTGGGGCGCGACGGAAACCTCGCCCGCGATCACGACCGCGCACTGGCGGCTCGATGGCGCGGGCTGCATCGGCGCCCCGCTGCCGGGGCTGGAGCTCAAGCTGGTGCGGAGCGGCGACAAGCTGGAGATGCGGGTGAAGGGCGTCTCGGTGTTTCCCGGCTATCGCAACGGGCCGCGCGAAAGCTCCGAGGCCTTCGACGATGAGGGCTACTACCGCATCGGCGACGCGGGCTACCTGGTGGATGCGAAACGGCCCGACCGCGGCGTGATGTTCGACGGCCGCGTGGCCGAGGACTTCAAGCTGTCCAGCGGCACCTGGGTGTCGGTCGGCACGCTGCGGGTGGACCTGGTGTCGCGCCTCGCGCCGCTGGCGCAGGACATCGTGATCACCGGGCACGACCGGGCGGAGATCGGCATGCTGGTGTTCCCGAGCCCGCAGGCGGCAGCGCGGCCGCGCGAGGAACTCCACGCGGCCCTGCAGCGCGTGATGCGCGAGCTGCGCGACACCGGCGCGGGTTCGTCGCAGTGCCCGGTGCGCGCGCTCGTGCTCGGCGCACCGCCGGACATCGATGCGGGCGAAATCACCGACAAGGGCTACATCAACCAGCGTGCGGTGCTTGCGCGGCGGGCTGACGACGTGGCGCGGCTGCATGCCGAAGCGCCCGATGCGGGCGTGGTCCTCGTCGATTGATTCGTTCGCGCGCCGTCGCCTGGAGAGCGGTGGCTAGAATCGATCGCTTCTTGGGACAGCAAAGGAATTCGGTTTGAGACGGAGGCTCGTGGTGCTCAGCATCGTGGCTTGCAATGCACAGGCACAGCCGCAAGAACAATCCCAGCCGCAGCTTCCGCTCCAGCCTCCGGCGCCCACGCGCTGGTTCACCGTGACGGGCAATCCCGCGGATGCATCGGTGGACACGGTGCAGGTCGATCCCGTCGCCACCAAGGTCGAGGGCCAGTTCAAGACCATGAGCGTGCGGGTGAGCCGCGCGCGGCAGCGCCTCAACTGGGAGAACGTACCCTACCGCTCCTACGAGTCGACGGTGGTCTTCGACTGTCGCGCGCGCAAGGCGGGCTATGCGTTCGCGACCTTCTATCCGCAGCCGCTCTGGCAGGGTGCGCCGAGCAAGTCGACGGACTACTCGGACCGCCCGCAGCCGATGCTGTTCCGCGAGATCGAGCCCAACCCCACGCAGCGCATCATCCGCGCGGCCTGCCAGGCCAGCGGCTGACGCCGCTGGTGCATCAGCGCGTGCGCGCCAACGCGCCAGCGGGCGGGAAGCCCGCGAACAGCTTGTCGAGCGCGGCCTGCACGCTCGCATTCACGCGCGAGGGATCGTCGGGCAGCACGCCGCTCGCGCTGCCGCGCCAGATCGCGCGCTGGGTGCCGGCATCGAACATGTCGACCAGCAGCGTGCCTTTCTCGTAGTCGTCGGTCGACATCGTCACGTAGCCCGGCCAGTTGCTGCCGATGCCGAGCCAGTTGAGGTCGTGGCCGAGGCCGGTGTAGAAGTTGTTGAAGGTCTGGCCCTTCACGCGGGTGACGTGGGCAGAGACATGGATCTGGCCGTTCTCGGGCACCCGCTTCCAGCCCCGGGCCGAAAGGCGCGAATCGATGCCCGAGACGATGACCTCGGGCACCAGTGCGCCGCCATCGTCGCCCGAGATCCAGTTGTAGGTGCGATCGTTGCCGAAGCGCGCATTCGGGTCGAAGTCGGTCTTGACGGCCGCGGGGCTGGCGCAAGCGCCGAGCACGAGGGCCAGGGCCAAGGCAAGGAATCTTCCGATCATGTTCGCTCCTGTTGCCGGCGCATGTTAGCGGCGCGAATTGCGAAAAGTTGCCGCAGTCCCGCGCCTGGACGCTTCAAAACCGGCTGAACGCGCCGAAAAGCACTACACGTTCAACCACTTACAGCGAGAAGCACATGTCCAGACTCATCGTCCTGACGCGGCACGGCAGCGTGCGGCAAGTCAATCTCAAGGGGCCGATCACGACGATCGGCCGCGACCCCAGCTGCGGAGTGCACATCGACAGCCTCGGCGTGAGCCGCCACCACGCAGCGATCCGCTGGATGGGCGACCGCTACGTCGTGCTCGACATGGCCAGCCGCAACGGCACCTTCGTGAACAGGTCGCGCATCCGCGAAAGCACGCTGCGCAACGGCGATGCGATCGGCGTGGGCGACTGCCAGATCCGCTTCCTCCAGACGATGAGCGCGCTGGCCGACGAGGACGCGCTGAAGCTGGTCACCGTGGCCGGCGATCCGGTCGAGGTCGAAGCCGCGCGCCAGCGCAGCGACTGGGCGACCTTCTTCCGCCAGGGCCGGGCGGCGCGACCGGCCGAAGCCCGCCATGGCGCCGACGTGGCGTGGCGCGTCTGAATCGCCGGCCCGAAAGATCGCGAAAATCCAACGAAACTTCGCATTGAGAGTGTGTGCTTACAGAAAGGCCAGGCCTTTGCTGTAGCCTATGAGACGGGTGCGCCGAAGCAATTAAACGCATACGTATCATATGAGACTCCCCTTTCCCTCAACTCACTCTCTCATGATGAAGACAAAACTGTTTGCGTTGGCCGCTGTTGCCGCCCTCGGTACCGGCAGCGCCCTGGCGCAAAAGGCCGGTGACTGGCAAGTGGGCGCCGGCTGGCTCCATTTCGCGCCGCAGGATTCGAGCAAGCCCCTGACCTTCACCTCGCCGGTCGCGGCCGTGGTGCCGGGCTCCGGCGCGGACGCCGGCAACTCCGACACGCTGGGCCTCAACGCCATCTACTTCATCGACAGCCACTGGGCGGTCGAGGGCGTGATCGGCATTCCGCCCAAGTTCAAGCTCTACGGCACCGGCACGCTGGGCCCGATCGGCGAACTCGGCGAAGCGCGCCAGTGGAGCCCCACGTTGCTGGCCAAGTACTACTTCAATGACGGCGAGGCCAAGCTGCGCCCCTTCGTGGGCCTCGGCGCGACCTACGTCTGGTACAGCGACGTGAAGCTCACCCCGGGCCTGCAGGGCGCGCTGGCCAGCCGCCTCGGCATCCCGGCCGCGGCTTCGTCGACGACGGCGAAGATCGACAGCTCGTTCGCACCGGTGTTCAACCTGGGCGCGGCCTACCAGTTCGATGCGCACTGGGGCATGTCCTTCTCGGTGTCGTACATCCGCCTGAGCACCACGGCCAAGCTGACCACGACCGCCGCGGGCGTGCCGGTGGCGACGAGCGAATCGAGCCTCAAGCTCAACCCGATCGTTCCGTACCTGGCGGTGACCTACAAGTTCTAAGCCCCCGAGCCCCAAAGCCCGGCTTCCCGGGCCGGAGGGCGCGCCATGCGCACTCCGTTCATCGCCCTCACTCCCCTTCCCTCAAGTTCGGCGGCTTCCGGCCGATATGCGAATGCGCAGCCTGCGCGCATTCCCTCGCATCCTCCGGAATCACGACCATGTCCTTGAGCAACATCTCGATCGGCCGGCGCCTCGCCCTCGTGCTCGGCGCCATCCTTGCCCTCTTCCTCGCCAGCAGCGTGTTCGCGGTGCTGAAGCTGCACCGGCTGGGCGAGGAGATCGACCGCATGGCCAGCGACAACGTGAAGACCGAGCGCGCCGGCGCCGACTGGCTGCGCCATACGACCTCGGGCGTGCAGCGCGCCGCGGCCATCGCCAAGAGCAGCGACGCGAGCCTGATCGCCTACTTCGCCCCGGCGACCGCGGCGTCGATCAAGGATACGAACGAACTGCAGAAGTTCATCGAGGGCCAGATGGTCAAGCCGGAAGAGCGGGCGCTGTTCGCGAAGGTCGGCGAGCTGCGCCGCGACTACCTCGCCGCGCGCGAGGAGGTCAGCAAGCTCAAGCTCGCGGGCGACCTCGAAGGCGCGAACCGGGTGTTCACGACGCGCTTCGAGCCGACCTCGGTCAACTACCTGGCCGGCGTGCAGAAGATGGTGGACCTGCAGCGCGCCGGACTCGACGCGGCCGCCGAACGCGGCCAGGCCCTGCGCGCGCAGACCAGCACGCTGCTGATGATCTGCACCGCCCTCTCGCTGGCGCTGGGCGGCGCGATGGCGTGGTTCCTCGCGCGCAGCATCACGCGCCCGCTGCGCCGTGCCGAATCGATGGCCCAGGCCATCGCCGACATGGACCTGACCGGCACGCCACAGACGAGCTATTCAGGCGACGAAACCGGCAAGCTGCTGCGCGCCCTCGACCAGATGCGCACCGCGCTGCACACCTCGTTGCATCAGGTCCAGGACGTGGTGGTGAATGTGTCGACGGCCAGCTCGCAGATCGCCTCGGGCAACCAGGATCTCTCTTCGCGCACCGAGGAACAGGCGAGTTCGCTCGAAGAGACCGCTGCCTCGATGGAAGAACTCACCAGCACCGTGAAGCAGAACGCGGACAACGCGCGCCAGGCGAACCAGCTCGCGGTGTCGGCATCGGAAGTGGCGGTGCGTGGCGGCGGAGTGGTGAATCAGGTCGTGGACACGATGGGCTCGATCAATGCGTCGTCGCGCAAGATCGTGGACATCATCGGCGTCATCGACGGCATCGCCTTCCAGACCAACATCCTGGCGCTGAACGCGGCCGTGGAAGCCGCTCGCGCCGGCGAACAAGGCCGTGGTTTCGCGGTGGTCGCCTCCGAAGTGCGCAACCTCGCGCAGCGTTCGGCAGCCGCAGCGAAGGAGATCAAGGGCCTGATCGGCGACTCGGTCGAGAAGGTCGAGGAAGGCAGCAGGCAGGTCGCCGAAGCCGGCCGCACCATGGATGAGATCGTCGGCAGCGTGAAGCGCGTGACCGACATCATGGGCGAGATCACGGCCGCGAGCCAGGAACAGACCTCGGGCATCGAGCAGATCAACCAGGCGATCACGCAGATGGACCAGGTCACGCAGCAGAACGCCGCGCTGGTCGAAGAGGCCGCTGCCGCAGCCGCATCGCTGCAAGAGCAGGCCGGCAGCCTCTCGCAAACGGTGAGCGTCTTCAAGCTGGATGGGCAGGGCCATCGCCCGGTGGCCGTCGCACGGCGCGCAGTCGCGCCCAAGGCCGCGCCGGTCGCGATGCAGCCCGCGGCACCTGTGAAGAAGCCGGCGCCTGCAGCCGTGGCGTCCGGCGGCGACTGGGAGTCGTTCTAACGCTCCGAATCGGCCGCCGCGCCCGCGTGTTCTTCGTTGAAGCGCTTTTCCGCGGCGGCCAGATGGGTGGTCAGGACGTGCGAGATCACGTTGATGCCGAGGCCCGCGAACAGCGCGGGCAGGAGGTAGAGCGCCACCCGCACTTCCGAAACGAAGAACACGTCGTCCGACAGTGACGGCGTCGCGTTCGCGAGGCTCGCCAGCCGCTGCAGGAAGAAGACATCGATCCCCGCGATCGCGACCAGCGTGAACCCGAGCACCAGCACCGTGAAACGCGAGATCGCGCGCTTGGCGATCAGCACGCCGTAGATGGAGAACGGCAGCACGACCGAGACGGCCACCATGACCCAGAAGCGCACTTCCGTGAAGACCGAATAGCTGACGTGCATGGCGTGGACACCTCGGGCGGCTGGGGCAGGGAAAGACGAAAGACGAAAGACGGCGAGCTTGGCATGCGCAGCGCCCCGGCATTGTCTAGCGCACGTAAAGAAACCCGGCTGGGCAATCACAGCCGTAACCGCCACTCAGCGCTTCGGCGGGGCCTTGCCGGTGGCCGGCGCCTTCGGGGCCGGCTTCGCCCGTTCGTCGGGGCCGAGGAGCTTGTCCATCGCCTGCCCCACGCGCGCGCCGATCGCGGTGCCCACACCGGGCAGCACCGCCGTGCCCACCGCGGCGCCCGCAAGCGCTGCGCCGGTCAGCGACAGCACCGGCGCGTCGAGCGTGCCGCCGATCTTGAGGGGCACGCCGACGACGCCGTCGACGATGTCGACCGCCGCCTCGCCGTCGAGCTTCCGGTTCAACACGGTGGCGGTGCCGCTCGCGGTGAGCACGCCGGACCTCGCCTTGAGCTGGCTGTAGCGCAGCAGGATGCCGTCCTCGGTGGACTGGGTGTCGAGCGTGCCGGTCAAGGCCTCGAGCCGCGTCTGGCCGCCGCGCGCGACATCGGGCGCGGTCACGGCACGGGCGAGATCAAAGCCGGTGATCGTCGCCGGTGCGATGGTGAAGCGGGTGCGCGTGTGCAGCCGGCGAATCAGCTCGCCGACGTTCGCGCCCACGCTGTCCACCTCGGTCGGTCCGGTGAGCTTGCCCTCGATCGCGCTGTGACGGCCGAAGCTGCGAACGAATGCCGTCAGGTCCACGTTCTTCGCTTCCAGCGCCGCCGTGAGGCGCAAGTGGCCGTCGTCGCCGCTCTCGAGCCGCATGCTGCCGTTCCACGTGCCATCGCCGAGCTCGATCGTGGTTCGCCAGCGGTCCTCGTTGCCTTCGCGCTCGACGCGCAGCCGGGCGGGCGGCGAGACGCCCGGGCGGCGGATCTCGCCTTCGCGCGGGCGCCAGTGGGGGTCGAAGTGCAGGTCGACGTCGTAGGCGAGCGCGATCTCGCGGCGGTCGATCCACGAGACATCGCGCAGGCGCACCCTTTCGATGGGCACCTCGGTGAGCGTCCAGCCCCCGGCCAGGGCGATGGCCGTATCGGCGCCTTCCCAGCGCCCGCGGAACGCCCGCACGGAAGCGCGCGGCAGCACCGCCGCGCTCACTTCGACCTCGTCGATGGCCACCTTGCGGCGCCAGAGCGAAGCCAGCCGCGGCCGCACCACGATGCGGTGCACGGTGATCGGCCTCGGTTGAGCGGTCGCGACATCCTCGACCACGATGACGGGCGAAGGCCGCAGCGCCCAGTGCGCCGCGCCGATGCGCAGGCCGATGCCCGAGGCCTTCTCGAAGCGCGCCGCCAGTGCCGATGCGACCTGCTCGTCCGACGGCAGCCGCCCGCGGACCCAGAAGCCCAGCCCGGCCATCAACACCACCGATGCCACCAGCAAGGCGGCGGAGGCGGCAATCCAGCGTCGCGTGCGGCTCATTGGGTAACCTCCGCGCAGCAGCGCTGCGGTATTCGCCTTGGGGCGGCCCGGCGGCTCATGGCCGTAGCTTGCGCACATCGGGCGGGGCCCGCTGTCAGCGATAGGCGCGTCGTTTTCGGCGCCAATCGCTATAGTCTGCGCAGCCCGAATCTGGAGAAAGTTCCGAATGCGCATCTGGAAGAAAGAAATCTCGGTCGAGGAATTGACCCGGAACCACATCGACACGGCGGTCGCCCACCTCGGGATCGAGTTTCTGGAGATCGGGGACGACTTCATCCGGGCGCGCGTGCCGGTCGACAAGCGCACCGTGCAGCCCTACGGCATCCTGCACGGCGGCATGTCGGTGGTGCTGGCCGAAACACTGGGCTCCTGCGGCGCGCACTACTCGGCGCCCGAGGGCCACCGCGCGGTCGGGCTGGACATCAATGCGAACCACCTCAAGTCCGCGACCACGGGCTGGGTCACCGGCACCGCGCGGCCGGTGCACCGGGGCCGGACCACGCAGGTCTGGCAGATCGATCTGACCAACGACGCCGGCGAGCTGACCTGCGTCTCGCGCATCACGATGGCCGTGCTCGCGCCGCGCGGGGACTGAGCGCCTCGGCGGGTCCGCACACCCACCACCCGCTTCCTGGCAACAACAACAAACGAACCGACGAGGAGAAAACCATGAGCGAGTCCTACCTTCCCCGCTGGCAGAAAGTGTCGGCCACCGCGGGCGCCGTCGTCACGCCCGACCAGCGCCTGCCCTGGCCGCAGACCGCCGCGATGGGCGTGCAGCACGTGATCGCGATGTTCGGCGCCACGGTGCTGGCGCCGATCCTGATGGGGTTCAACCCCAACGTGGCGATCCTCATGAGCGGAATCGGCACATTGCTGTTCTTCTTCATCACCGGCGGGCGGGTGCCGAGCTACCTGGGGTCGAGCTTCGCCTTCATCGGCGTGGTGATCGCGGCGACGGGCTATGCGGGCTCGGGGCCGAACACCAACCTCGGCGTGGCGCTCGGCGGCATCGTGGTGTGCGGGCTGGTCTACGTGCTGATCGGCGTGCTGGTGGCGCTCACCAACGAGCGGCGCACCAAGCGCGCGCCGGTCAAGGGCCTCGAGGGCATGGAGGTCGAGGAAGTCGAGAGCGACGTCGCGGTGCACTGGATCGAGCGGCTGATGCCGCCGGTGGTCACCGGCGCGGTGGTGGCGGTGATCGGGCTCAATCTCGCGAGCGTGCCGATCAAGAACATGGCGCCGACCGGCTTCGACACCTGGATGCAGCTGGTGACCTTCCTGAGCGTGGGCCTGATCGCGGTCTACACGCGCGGAATGATCCAGCGGCTCCTGATCCTCATGGGGCTGATCGCGGCGAGCATCATCTACGCGCTCCTGACCAACGGCCTCGGCATGGGCAAGCCGATCGACCTCACGCCGCTCGCGGCGGCGCCGTGGTTCGGCATGCCGACCTTCTCGTCGCCGGTGTTCGACGTCAACGCGATGCTGCTGATCGCGCCGGTGGCGGTCATCCTGGTGGCGGAGAACCTGGGCCACATCAAGGCTGTGAGCGCGATGACCGGGCGCGACCTCAACCCGTACCTCGGCCGCGCCTTCATCGGCGACGGCGTGGCGACCATGGTGAGCGGCGCCTTCGGCGGCACCGGCGTCACCACCTACGCCGAGAACATCGGCGTGATGGCGGCCACGAAGATCTATTCGACCGCGATCTTCGTCGTCGCCGCGCTGATCGCGCTGGTGCTGGGCTTCAGCCCCAAGTTCGGTGCGCTGGTGCAGGCGATTCCGCTGTCGGTGATGGGCGGCGTCAGCATCGTGGTGTTCGGCCTGATCGCGGTCGCCGGCGCCAAGATCTGGGTCGACAACCGGGTCGACTTCTCGAGGAACAAGAACCTCATCACGGCGGCGATCACGCTGATCCTCGGCACGGGCGACTTCACGCTCAGGTTCGGGCAGTTCGCACTCGGCGGCATCGGCACGGCCACCTTCGGCGCGATCCTGCTCTACGCGCTGCTCAATCGCTCGGACGCCTGAAATGAAACCTGGTGCAAGAGGTGTTGTGTCAGGTGATAGCGACGCGCCAGTTTCACGGCACGGAAGCCACTCCCGTTAGACTCCAAGGCTTTTCGCACCTACGTTTTCCATGGCCGATGCATCCGCCGCGCGCAGCAAGACGGTATTCGAGTTCAAGAGCGCCACGCTGCCGCTGATCGCGGTCATTCTCCGCACCGCCGATCTCGACGTGCTCGCTGAGGCGCTCGACGCCCAACTCGCCGATTCGCCCGACTTCTTCGAACAGGAGCCGGTCGTCATCGACCTTTCGCAGCTGCAGGACGAGGACGCGGAAGCCGACATCGACTTCACCCGGCTGCGCGACATGCTCGCACGGCACCAGACGCAACCCGTCGCGGTGCGCGGCGGCACCGATGCGCAGAACCTCGCGGCGCGCGGCGCCGGGCTGTCGGTCACGGCGATGCCCGCCGCACCCGCCCCCAAGCCGCCCGCCCCGCCCGCCGAACCGCCGAGCGAAGCGCCGCAGATCGTGCGCGAAGTGCCGGTGCCGGCCAGCGGCACGCTGGTCATCGACAAGCCGCTGCGCTCGGGCCAGCAGGTGTATGCGCGCGGCGGCGACGTGATCGTGACGGCCGTCGTGAGCTTCGGCGCCGAAGTGATCGCCGACGGCAACGTCCATGTGTACGCGCCGCTGCGCGGCAAGGCGATCGCCGGTGCGCGCGGCAACACCGAGGCGCGCATCTTCACGACCTGCCTGGAGGCGCAGCTCGTGGCCATCGCGGGCATCTACCGCACCTCCGAAGTCGCGCTGCCGGACGAGGTGGCGGGCAAGGCGGCACAGATCTCGCTGCAGGACGGCAAGAAGATCGTGATCGACCCGATCCAATGAGATTGCGCATCAACCGAACAACTGAAACGAACGAAAGAGGAATGTGGCAATGGCCAAAATTGTGGTGGTGACCTCGGGCAAGGGCGGCGTCGGCAAGACGACCACGAGCGCGAGCTTCGCGTCCGGCCTCGCGCTGGCAGGCAAGAAGACGGCGGTGATCGATTTCGACGTCGGCCTGCGCAACCTCGACCTCATCATGGGCTGCGAGCGCCGCGTGGTGTTCGACCTGATCAACGTGATCCAGGGCGAAGCCAACCTGAGCCAGGCGCTCATCAAGGACAAGCACTGCGAGAACCTCTGGGTGCTGGCCGCCTCGCAGACGCGCGACAAGGACGCGCTCACGCAGGACGGCGTCGAGAAGATCCTCAAGGAACTGGCCGACCAGGGCTTCGACTACATCGTGTGCGACTCGCCCGCCGGCATCGAGGTCGGCGCGCTGATGGCGATGCACTTCGCCGACGAGGCGCTGATCGTCACCAACCCCGAGGTGTCCTCGGTGCGCGACTCCGACCGCATCCTGGGCATGCTGAGCTCCAAGACCAAGCGCGCCAAGGAAGGCGGCGAGCCGATCAAGGAGCACCTGCTGATCACCCGCTACAACCCCAACCGCGTGGCGGGCGGGCAGATGCTGTCGCTGGAAGACATCCAGGACATCCTGCGCATCAAGCTCATCGGCGTGATCCCCGAGTCCGAGAGCGTGCTGCAGGCTTCCAACCAGGGCGTGCCGGCGATCCACGACAAGGAAACCGACGTGGCGCAGGCCTACAGCGACGTGGTGGCACGCTTCCTCGGCGAGGAGCGGCCGATGCGCTTCGTCGATGCCGAGAAACCCGGCTTCTTCAAACGAATCTTCGGCGCGAGGTAGTCCGATGTCCCTCCTCTCCTTTCTGCTGGGCGAAAAGAAGAAGACGGCCAGCGTCGCCAAGGAACGGCTGCAGATCATCCTCGCCCACGAGCGCAGCAGCCTCGGCAACAAGCGGCCAGACTACCTGCCGGAACTGCAGCGCGAGCTGATCGCGGTGATCTCCAAGTACGTGTCGATCAAGGCCGAGGACATCAAGGTCCACCTCGAGAAGCACGACGACCTCGAAGTGCTCGAGGTCAAGATCGAGCTGCCCGACGGCACTGCGGTCGCGGCCCGCTGAGGCGCAGCACGCGCGCGATCATTGCGCCCGGTCAATAACCGGGGCGCCGGTCGTCGCTAGGCTGGGGTCTTTCCATCAAGGAGGCCCCGATGACCGATCCGGTTCGCTTCGACCCGCTCTCTCTCGACTTGCCGTTCATGGACGAGGCGCATGAGCAGTTCATGCAGCTGCTGGCGATCGTCGACGAAGCCGACGACCTGCACCTCGCCGCCGCATGGCGCGACCTGGTCGAGTACACCGCCCAGGGCTTCGCATGCGAAGACCGGTGGATGAACGACACCGGCTATGCCGCGCGCAGGGACCACCAGATCCAGCACCGCGTGGTGCTCGAAGTGATGCGCGACGGCATCACGCAGGCCGCGGAAGGCCGTCTGCTGCACGTGCGACAGATGGCCTGGCAATTGCGCGACTGGTACCACAAGCACGTCCAGACCATGGACGCCGCGCTGGCGCTGCATCTGCGCGGCAAGCGCTTCGATCCGGCGAATGGCGGCTCGGGGCCCCGCCGCAGCAGCGTCGCTGCGGCCCGCGCCTGAAGCGCCCCCCGCCCCCACGCATCCACCGCTCGACACGCACCGCCCGGCCGCTCGCATCGGCCGGGCTGCCTGCGTTCGCCCGGCGCGATGCATGCGCCGGGCCGGTGGCCGCGCGGGCCGCGGCCCGCATCGTTCTTCGGAACTATGCGGCGCCGAGAACCCATCGTTCTTCTGCCGCGATGGAACTGTGCTGCGGATGGATGTTCAGGCCGGCGCCCCTCGGGAACAGTGGAGTGGTCACACACGAGAGCACTCCCCCATGTCCCAATCCCCCATCGCACCCAAGGCCTGGTCGGTCCTGATCGTCAGCACGCTGGCGTTCACGACCTGCTTCATGGTCTGGATGATGTTCGGCGTCATCGGCATTCCGATCAAGAAGGCACTCGGACTCAACGCCACCGAGTTCGGCCTGCTCACGGCCATGCCCGTCCTCTCCGGCTCGCTGATCCGCGTGCCGCTCGGCATCTGGACCGACCGGTACGGCGGCCGCATCGTGATGGCCGCGCTGCTCGCGATCGCGGTGCCCGCGATCTGGCTGCTGGCCTATGCCACGGCGTTCTGGCACTTCCTCGTCATCGGGCTCGTGCTCGGTCTCGCGGGCGGCACTTTCTCGGTCGGCACGCCTTACGTCGCGCGCTGGTTCCCCAAGGAGCGTCAGGGCATGGCGATGGGCGTGTTCGGAGCCGGCAACTCGGGCGCGGCGGTCAACAAGTTCGTCGCACCCGCGCTGATGGTGGCCTTCGGCTGGACCGTCGTGCCCGAGGTCTACGCGGCCATCATGCTCGGCACGCTGATCGTGTTCTGGCTCGGCAGCGCGAGCGACCCGAGGCACGTCGTGCCCTCGAACACGAAGTTCGCAGACCAGTTGCGCGCGCTCAAGGATCCGCGCGTGCTCAAGTACTGCCAGTACTACAGCATCGTGTTCGGCGGCTACGTGGCGCTGAGCCTCTGGATGGTGCAGTACTACGTCGGCGAATACGGCCTCGACATCCGCGTGGCCGCGCTGCTCGCGGCCTGCTTCTCGCTGCCGGGCGGCGTGCTGCGCGCGATCGGCGGCATGCTGTCGGACAGGCATGGCGCCCACAAGGTCACCTGGTGGGTCATGTGGCTGAGCTGGGTGTGCCTCTTCCTGCTGAGCTACCCGCAGACCGATTTCACGGTGCTCACGGTGGATGGCCCGAAGAGCTTCCACATCGGGCTCGGCGTCTATGGCTTCACCGCGCTGCTGTTCCTGCTCGGCATCGCCTTCGCATTCGGCAAGGCCAGCGTCTTCAAGTACATCAGCGACGACTACCCGCACAACATCGGCGCCATCAGCGGCATCGTCGGGCTCGCGGGCGGGCTCGGAGGCTTCGTGCTGCCGATCCTGTTCGGCGCGCTGATGGACCTCACCGGCGTGCGATCCAGCGCCTTCATGCTGATGTACGGCGTGGTCTGGGTCTCGCTCGTCTGGATGTACTGGACCGAAGTGCGCAAGACCGATCTGTTGGGCACCGCGCCCCTGAACCCCAAGGAGCTACCCGTATGACCACTCAAACCATGGGCGCGCGGCGCGGCCGCCTGCTCGAAATCTGGAAGCCGGAAGACAAGGCTTTCTGGGAACGCGAAGGCGAGGCCATCGCCAAGATCAACCTCTGGATCTCGGTCCCGGCACTGTTCCTGGCCTTCGCGATCTGGCAGGTCTGGAGCGTGGTGGCGGTGAGCCTGCCCGGGCTCGGCTTCAACTACTCGACCAACCAGCTCTTCTGGCTCGCCGCCGCGCCGGCGCTGAGCGGCGCGACCCTGCGCATCTTCTATTCGTTCATGGTGCCGCTGGTGGGCGGCCGGCGCTGGACCGCGATCTCGACCGCCTCGCTCTTGATCCCGGCACTCGGCATCGGCTTCGCGGTGCAGGACAACACGACCAGCTACCCGACCATGCTGATCCTCGCGCTGCTGTGCGGCCTGGGCGGCGGCAACTTCAGCTCCAGCATGGCCAACATCAGCTTCTTCTTCCCGAAGGAGCGCAAGGGTTCGGCGCTGGGCATCAACGCGGGCCTCGGCAACCTCGGCGTCTCGGTGGTGCAGTTCCTGAGCCCGCTGGTCGTCACGGCCGGCATCTTCGGCATCTTCGGCGGCGACGCTCAGACCATCACCCGGAACAACCAGACGGTGCAGGTGTGGACGCAGAACGCGGCCTTCATCTGGGTGCCGTGGATCGCGCTCGCATCGCTGGCCGCATGGTTCGGCATGAACGACCTCGCGGATGCGAAGGCCTCGTTCGCCGAGCAGGCCGTGATCTTCCGCCGCAAGCACAACTGGCTGATGTGCATCCTGTACCTCGGCACCTTCGGTTCCTTCCTCGGCTATGCGGCGGGCTTCCCGCTGCTCATCAAGAGCCAGTTCCCGGGCATCAACCCGCTCGCCTACGCATGGCTCGGCCCGCTGACCGGTGCGGCGGTGCGGCCCTTCGGCGGCTGGCTCGCCGACAAGCTCGGCGGCGCCAAGGTCACGTTCTGGAACTTCATCGTGATGACGATCGCGGTCGGCGGCGTGCTGGTCTTCCTGCCGCACGGACCGCTGGGCGGCAGCTTCGCGGGCTTCTTCCTGAGCTTCCTCGTGCTGTTCCTCACGACCGGGATCGGCAACGGCTCGACCTTCCGCATGATCCCGGTGATCTTCCAGACGCAGAAGCTGCGCGAGGTGGACGCGGGCGACCGCGAGGCCGTCGCGCGCGCCACCAAGGAGGCCAACACCGAGGCCGCCGCCACGCTCGGCTTCACCGCGGCCTTCGCGGCCTACGGCGGCTTCTTCATCCCGAAGAGCTACGGCAGCTCGATCGCGCTGACCGGCGGCCCCGACGCGGCGCTCTATGTCTTCATCGTCTTCTACCTGCTGTGCATCGGCGTGACGTGGTGGCACTACGCGCGCCGCAATGCACCGATGCCCTGCTGATTCCGAAAGCCAAGCCATGAGCCATTTCCTCGATCGCCTCACCCACTTCAGCCTCCCCAAGGAAAGCTTCGCCGACGGCCACGGCGTGACCACCGGCGAAGACCGGACCTGGGAAGACGCCTACCGCAACCGATGGGCGCACGACAAGGTCGTGCGCAGCACGCACGGCGTGAACTGCACGGGCTCCTGCTCGTGGAAGATCTACGTCAAGGGCGGCATCGTCACCTGGGAAACCCAGCAGACCGACTATCCGCGCACGCGCTGGGACATGCCCAACCACGAGCCGCGCGGCTGTGCGCGCGGCGCCTCGTACTCGTGGTACCTCTACAGCGCCAACCGCGTGAAATACCCGATGGTGCGCGGCCGCCTGCTCGAACGCTGGCGCGCCGCGCTCGCGGTGAGCAAGGACCCGGTCTCGGCCTGGGCCTCGATCGCCGAGAACCCCGAGGCGCGCCGCGACTACCAGCAGGTGCGCGGCATGGGCGGCTTCGTGCGCAGCACCTGGGACGAGGTCAACCGGCTGGTCGCCGCCGCCAACGTCTACACGATCAAGCAGCACGGGCCGGACCGCATCATCGGCTTCTCGCCGATCCCGGCGATGAGCATGGTCAGCTACGCGGCCGGCAGCCGCTACCTGAGCCTGATCGGCGGCGTCTGCATGAGCTTCTACGACTGGTACTGCGACCTGCCGCCGGCCAGCCCGCAGATCTGGGGCGAGCAGACCGACGTGCCCGAATCGGCCGACTGGTACAACTCCACCTACATCATCGCCTGGGGCAGCAACGTGCCGCAGACGCGCACGCCCGATGCGCACTTCTTCACCGAGGTGCGCTACAAGGGCGCGAAGACCGTGGCGGTCACGCCCGACTACAGCGAGGTCGCCAAGCTCGCCGACCTCTGGATGCACCCCAAGCAGGGCACCGATGCCGCGCTCGCGATGGCGATGGGCCATGTCGCGCTCAACGAGTTCTACTTCAAGCGGCGCAGCGCCTACTTCGACGACTACGCGCGCCGCTACACCGATCTGCCGATGCTGGTGATGCTCAAGGAAAAGCAGCATGCCGACGGCCGCACCACCCTCGTGCCCGACCGCTACCTGCGCGCGAGCGACTTCAACGGCAAGCTGGGCCAGGGCAACAACCCGGACTGGAAGACCGTCGCCTTCGACACCGACGGACGCGCGGTGCTGCCCAACGGCTCGATCGGCTTCCGCTGGGGCGCCGAAGGGCGCGAGGACGCCGGCAAGTGGAACCTGGAAAGCAAGGAAGCGCGCCACGACGCCGACGTGCGCCTGAAGCTCTCGGTGCTCGAGGACGGCGCGCAGGCGCATGAAGTGCAGGACGTGAGCTTCCCGTACTTCGGCGGTGTCGAGACGCCCCACTTCATCGCCAACACGCAGAAGGGCGACGTGATCGACGCCCGCGTGCCGGTCGTGCGCCTGCGCCTGGGCAAGGAAGGCGAATACCGCGAGGCCTTCGTGGCGACCGTGTTCGATCTGCAGGCGGCGCAGTACGGCATCGACCGCGGCCTCGGCAGCGGCGCTGCGAGCTACGACGACAACGCGCCCTACACGCCCGCCTGGGCCGAATCCATCACCGGGGTGCCGCGCGATCAGATCGCCACCGTCGCGCGCCAGTTCGCCGACAACGCGGACCGGACGCAGGGCAAGTCGATGGTCATCATCGGCGCGGCGATGAACCACTGGTACCACGCCGACATGAACTACCGCGGCGTCATCAACCTCTTGATGATGTGCGGCTGCATCGGCCAGAGCGGCGGCGGCTGGGCGCACTACGTGGGCCAGGAGAAGCTGCGCCCGCAGACCGGCTGGACCGCCCTCGCCTTCGCGCTCGACTGGATCCGCCCGCCGCGCCAGATGAACAGCACCAGCTTCTTCTACGCCCACACCGACCAGTGGCGCTACGAGAAGCTCGGCATGGAAGAGATCGTCTCGCCGCTGGCCGACAAGTCGCTCTACGGCGGCAGCATGATCGACTACAACGTGCGCGCCGAGCGCATGGGCTGGCTGCCGAGCGCGCCGCAGCTCAAGACCAATCCGCTGCAGGTGGTGAAGGATGCGGGCAAGGCCGGGATGGAGCCGCGCGACTACGTCGTGCAGGGCTTGCGTGACGGCACCTTGCAGATGAGCTGCGAAGACCCGGACGCGCCGCAGAACTGGCCGCGCAACATGTTCGTCTGGCGCAGCAACCTGCTGGGCTCCAGCGGCAAGGGCCACGAGTACTTCCTCAAGCACCTGCTCGGCACCTCGAACGGCGTGCAGGGCAAGGATCTCGGCGCCGATGACGCCAAGCCGGCCGAGGTCGAATGGCATGCCCAGGCGCCCGAAGGCAAGCTCGACCTGCTCGTGACGCTCGACTTCCGCATGAGCACCACCTGCCTGTATTCGGACATCGTGCTGCCCACCGCGAGCTGGTACGAGAAGAACGACCTCAACACCAGCGACATGCACCCCTTCATCCACCCGCTCTCGGCGGCGGTGGACCCGGTGTGGCAGTCGCGCAGCGACTGGGAGATCTACAAGGGCTTCGCCAAGGCCTTCAGCGAGGTGTGCGTCGGCCATCTCGGCGTCGAGCGCGAAGTGGTGCTCACGCCGCTGATGCACGACACGCCCGCCGAACTCGCGCAGCCCTTCGAGGTCAAGGATTGGAAGAAGGGCGAGTGCGAGCTGGTGCCCGGCAAGACCGCGCCGCAGATCGCGGTGGTCGAGCGCGACTACCCGAACCTCTACAAGCGCTTCACCGCGCTCGGCCCGCTGATGGACAAGCTCGGCAACGGCGGCAAGGGCATCGCGTGGAAGACCGAGACCGAGGTCACGCAGCTCGGCCAGCTCAACGGCTTCACGCAAGCCGAGGGCGCGACGAAGGGCCGGCCGAGGATCGTCACCGACATCGACGCCTGCGAAGTCATCCTGCAGCTCGCGCCCGAGACCAACGGCCACGTGGCGGTGAAGGCGTGGGAAGCACTGTCCAAGGCCACCGGCCGCGACCACAAGCACCTCGCGCTCTACCGCGAGGATGAGAAGATCCGCTACCGCGACGTGCAGGCGCAGCCGCGCAAGATCATCAGCAGCCCGACCTGGAGCGGCATCGAGAGCGAGACGGTGAGCTACAACGCCGGCTACACCAACGTCCACGAGCTGATCCCATGGCGCACGCTGACGGGCCGCCAGCAGTTCTACCAGGACCACCCGTGGATGATCGCCTTCGGCGAAGGCTTCTCGAGCTACCGCCCGCCGGTGGACATGAAGGCCACCAACGGCATGCACGGCATCAAGCCCAACGGCAATGCCGAGATCCTCTTGAACTTCATCACGCCGCACCAGAAGTGGGGCATCCACAGCACCTACAGCGACAACCTGCTGATGCTGACGCTCAACCGCGGCGGACCGGTGGTGTGGCTCAGCGAGGACGACGCGAAGAAGGCCGGCATCGAGGACAACGACTGGGTGGAGCTGTTCAACGTGAACGGCGCGATCGCGGCGCGCGCGGTGGTGAGCCAGCGCGTCCACCCCGGCATGGTGCTCATGTACCACGCGCAGGAGAAGATCATCAACACCCCGGGGTCGGAGATCACCGGCACGCGCGGCGGCATCCACAACTCGGTGACCCGCATCGTGCTCAAGCCCACGCACATGATCGGCGGCTACGCGCAGCTGAGCTACGGCTTCAACTACTACGGAACCATCGGCACCAACCGCGACGAGTTCGTGGTGGTGCGCAAGATGAACAAGGTCGACTGGCTCGATCAACCGCAAAACACCCCACTCGACAAGGTCCACAACGTATGAAACCGGCACAACACAACCCAGGGCACCCGCGGAACCGGCTTTGCCGGGCCGCTGGGTGCGCCCCCTCGAGGGGGGAGGCGGCTACACGAAGTGAGCAAGCAACGGGGGTGAGATCATGAAAGTGCGCGCACAGATCGGCATGGTGCTGAACCTCGACAAGTGCATCGGCTGCCACACGTGCAGCGTGACCTGCAAGAACGTCTGGACCAGCCGGCCCGGCGTCGAGTACGCCTGGTTCAACAACGTCGAGACCAAGCCCGGCATCGGCTACCCCAAGGACTGGGAAGACCAGGACAAGTGGAACGGCGGCTGGTCCCGCCACGCGGACGGCTCGATCACGCCGCGCCAGGGCGGCAAGTGGAAGCTGCTGATGCGCATCTTCGCCAATCCGAACCTGCCGCAGATCGACGACTACTACGAGCCCTTCACCTTCGACTACGAGCACCTGCACACCGCGCCCGAGATGAAGGCCGCGCCCACCGCACGGCCGCGCAGCCTCATCACCGGGCAGCGCATGGAGAAGATCGTCTGGGGCCCGAACTGGGAAGAGATCCTGGGCGGTGAATTCGCCAAGCGCAGCAAGGATCGCAACTTCGACGACATCCAGAAGGACATCTACGGCCAGTTCGAGAACACCTTCATGATGTACTTGCCGCGCCTGTGCGAGCACTGCCTGAACCCGGCGTGCGTGGCCTCGTGCCCCTCGGGCTCGATCTACAAGCGCGAGGAAGACGGCATCGTGCTGATCGACCAGGACAAGTGCCGCGGCTGGCGCATGTGCGTCTCGGGCTGCCCGTACAAGAAGATCTACTACAACTGGAAGAGCGGCAAGGCCGAGAAGTGCATCTTCTGCTACCCGCGCATCGAGGCCGGCCAGCCCACCGTCTGCAGCGAGACTTGCGTGGGCCGCATCCGCTACCTCGGCGTGATGCTCTACGACGCCGATCGCATCGAGCAGGCCGCGAGCGTGGAGCGCGACAAGGACCTGTACCAGGCGCAGCTCGACGTCTTCCTCGACCCCCACGATCCCGAAGTCATCGCGCAGGCGCGTCGCGACGGCATCCCCGAGAACTGGCTCGAGGCCGCGCGCTCGAGCCCGGTCTACAAGATGGCGATGGACTGGAAGGTCGCGCTGCCGCTGCATCCGGAATACCGCACCCTGCCGATGGTCTGGTACGTGCCGCCGCTGTCGCCGATCACCGGCGCGGCGCAGGCCGGCCACATCGGCAGCAATGGCGAGATCCCGGACGTGAACCAGCTGCGCATCCCGGTGAAGTACCTCGCCAACCTGCTCACGGCCGGCGACACCGCGCCCGTGGTCCGCGCGCTCGAACGCATGCTGGCGATGCGCGCCTGGCAGCGCGGCAAGCACGTCGAGGGCGAAGGCAATGCCGCGGCCCTGCAACAGGTCGGCCTCGACGCCGAGACGGTCGAGGAGATGTACCGCGTGATGGCGATCGCCAACTACGAGGACCGCTTCGTCATCCCGAGCACGCACCGCGAGTACGCCGAGAACGCCTTCGACCTGCGCGGCGGCTGCGGCTTCAGCTTCGGCAACGGCTGCTCCGACGGCGAGACCGACACCAGCCTGTTCGGCGGCCAGAAGAAGCGGACCATTCCGATCCGCGTGGAGTCCTGAGCCATGGCCCTCTTCAACAAGCCCACCGCCGCGCCGATGGCCCACACGCTGCGCGTGCTGGCCCGGCTGCTGGCCTACCCCGACGCCGAACTCCGCGCGCACCTCGATGCGATGCAGGGCGCGCTGCATGCCGAAGCCGCGCTCGATGCGGCCAGGCTCGCCGAAATCGACGCGCTGATCGCGCACCTCGCAGTCAGCCCGCCGCTCGACATCGAAGCCGGGTACGTCGACCTCTTCGACCGCGGCCGCGCCACCGCGCTGCACCTGTTCGAGCATGTGCACGGCGATTCGCGCGATCGCGGCCCCGCGATGGTCGACCTCACGCAGACCTACGCGCAGGCCGGCCTGCGGCTGCGCCCCGGCGAGCTGCCGGACCACCTGACGGTGGTGCTCGAATACGCATCGACGCAGCCGCCCGCGCAGGCCGCCGCCTTCCTGGCGGAATTCGCGCACATCACGCGCAGCATCTTCAGCGCGCTGCTGGAGCGCCGCAGCCCCTATGCCTGCGTGCTCGCCGCGGTGCTCGAACTCGCCGGTGAAAAGGCGCAGCCCGTGCCGATCGCGCCCGAACCCGCGCTCGACGAGGCCTGGGAGGAGCCGCTCGCCTTCGGCGGCTGCTCCACCGAAGGACAGGCCGCGCCCGGCACGCCGCAGCCCGTGCGCATCGTGCGGCGGGCCGCCACCCCCTCCAACCCACACGCCCAAGGAGCCTCGGCATGACACGCGCGGTCCATGACTTCCTGTTCACGGTCTATCCCTACATCTGCCTCGCGGTGTTCCTGCTCGGCAGCCTGGCGCGCTTCGACCGCGACCAGTACACGTGGAAGAGCGACTCGTCGCAGCTGCTGCGAAGCGGCCAGCTTCGCTGGGGCAGCAACCTGTTCCACATCGGCATCCTGTTCCTGCTGTTCGGCCACACGGTCGGGCTCTTGACGCCGCACTGGCTCTACGAGCCCTTCATCAGCGCCGGCCAGAAGCAGATGCTGGCCGTGGTCTCGGGCGGCACGGCCGGCCTGCTGTGCTTCATCGGGCTCACGCTGCTGCTGCAGCGGCGGCTCTCGGACCCGCGCATCCGCGCCACCAGCCAGCCCACCGACATCGCGATCCTCGTCGTGCTGTGGGCGCAGCTCGTGCTCGGCCTCGTCACGCTGCCCTTCTCGGTGCACCACCGCGACGGCGGCACGATGATGATCCTGGCCGATTGGGCCCAGGGCATCGTCACCTTCCGCCCCAACGCGTCCGCGCTCGCGGTCGTGGATTGGCCCTTCAAGGCGCACATGGTGCTGGGCATGACGCTGTTCCTGCTGTTCCCGTTCACGCGCCTGGTGCATGTGTGGAGCGGGCTCGCATCGGTCGGCTACCTCTTCCGGCCCTACCAGGTGGTGCGCTCGCGGCGGCTGAACCTCGCGGCCGACCGCACAGAGCCGCGCCGTCCGGCCTGAGCGAAGGAGCAAAAAGCCATGACCACACTGACCGACCTGCCCTCGGTGAACGGCGTTGCGCTCGCGCGCGACGGCGAATCGCCGGGCCCCGAAGCACTGCGCCAGCGCGCCTGCACCGAACTGCTGCGGCAGGCCGCGATGCGCGCCGGCCTGCTCGATGCGGCCGACCCCGCGCCGGTCGAAGGCGCGACCAGCGATGCGGCGACCCGCGCCATCGAGGCGCTGCTCGAGCGCGAGATCGTCCGGCCCGAGCCCTCGGAAGAAGCCTGCCGCCGCCACCACGCCGCGCACCCGAAGCACTACGCCAGCGGCGAGCGCGTGCATGCGCGCCACGTGCTCTTCGCGGTCACGCCCGGCGTCGACATCGCGCTCGTGCGCATGCGCGCCGAAGCCTGCCTGCTCGACCTGCGCTGCCAGGATGCCGCGAGCGCGAGCGAGGCCTTCGCCGCCATGGCCGCCGAGTTCTCCAACTGCCCGAGCGGTGCGCACGGCGGCGAGCTCGGCTGGCTGACCACGAACGACTGCGCGCCCGAATTCGCACGCGCCTTGTTCGGCGGCCGGGAAATCGGCGTGCTGCCGCAACTGGTTCCGACCCGCTTCGGCCTGCACGTGGTGGAAGTGCTGGCGCGCGAAGGCGGCGCGGTGCCGGCCTTCGAGGCGGTCCGGTCGGCCGTCGCGCAGGCCCTGCGCCAGCAGAGCTACGTGACCGCCCTGCGCCAGTACCTGAGCCTCCTGGCCGGCGCGGCGCGCATCGAAGGCGTCGATCTGGACGCCGCCACGACACCTCTGGTTCAATGAGAAGGCGGCTGCGCTAAAGTACCCACCCCATGCGCAGATCCCCGTCCCTGGTGGCCAAGCTGGGCGCCATCGGCGGCGCCCTGCTGCTGGCCGCGATCGCCTCCATCGGGCTCACCTTGTGGATGACCTGGCAGCTCGAAGGCGGCGCGGCCGCCATCAACGAAGCGGGGCGGATGCGCATGCAGACATGGCGGCTCGCGCAGGCGCAGGCCTTCGCCGATCCGCGGAAGATCGCCGCGCTGTCCGAGGAGCTCGACCAGAGCATCCTGCTGCTGCGCCAGGGCGACCCCGGCCGACCGCTCTTCGTGCCGCGCGACAAGGATTCGCTCGCCGCCTTCGACCAGGTGCAAGCCGGTTGGAGCGCGCTGCGCCACGACTGGTCCGCTTCGCCCGCGCCCTCGGCCGAAGCCGCCGCCGAACGCGCCCGCACGCTGGTGGAGGAGATCGACCGCTTCGTCTCGCAGATCGAGGGCTACCTCTCGCGCCTCACCGCCATCCTCAATGCGGTCCAGCTGGCCATGGTCGCGCTGGTGCTCGCGAGCGCCGTCGCCATCCTCTACCTGTCGTACCTGCTGGTCTTCAACCCGCTGGCGCGGCTGCAGGCCGGGCTCACGCGCATCCGCGACGGCGACCTCTCGGCGCGCGTCGAGCATCCGTCGCAGGACGAATTCGGGGCGCTGGCCGATGGCTTCAACCGCATGGCCGAAACCCTGCAGGACCTCTACCACGGGCTCGAATCCAAGGTGCAGGAAAAGACCATGCGCCTGGAAGCCGAGCACGCCCGGCTCGCCGCGCTCTACAAGGCGGCCGACTTCGTGAACCGCGCCGGCACGCTGGACGAACTCGCGCAAGGCTTCGCGCAGCAGATCCGCGCCGTCGCCGAGGCCGATGCCTCGGCGATCCGCTGGTCCGACGAATCGAACCGCCGCTACATCATGCTGGCCTCCGACGGCCTGCCGCGCACCTTGGTCGAGGACGAGTACTGCCTGCCCACCGGCGACTGCTTCTGCGGCCAGGACGCGGCCCACGCCAGCACGCAGGTGATCCCGATCGTGGCGCAGAACCGGCCGGATTTCCTCGGCCACTGCACGCGTGCCGGCTACGGCGCGGTGGTGAGCGTGCCCGTGCGGCTGCAGGAGCGCCTGGTCGGCGAACTGAACCTCTTCTACCGCCAGCCCGTCGCGCTCGCCGACGACGACCGCGCGCTGCTCGAAACCCTGGCGAGCCACCTGGCCGGCGCCATCGAGGGCCTGCGCGGCGCGGCGCTGCAGCGCGAGGCCGCGATCGCCGAGGAACGCGGCCTGCTCGCGCGCGAGCTGCACGATTCCATCGCGCAGAGCCTCGCCTTCCTCAAGATCCAGATCGGCCTCTTGCGTGGCGCCCTCAAGCGCGGCGACAGCGCGCAGGCCGACCGCACCCTCGCCGAACTCGATGCGGGGGTCCACGGCAGCCTGTCCGACGTGCGCGAACTGCTGGTGCACTTCCGCACCCGCACCAACACCGAGGACATCATCCCGGCGATCCAGATCACCTTGCAGAAGTTCGAGCACCAGACCGGCCTTGCCACCCATCTCTCCGTCGAAGGCCAGGGCCTGCCGCTCGCTGCCGACGTGCAGGTGCAGGTGCTGCACGTGGTGCAGGAGGCGCTGTCCAACGTGCGCAAGCATTCGGGCGCCAGCGCCGTGTGGGTCGAGGTGCAGCAGTCGCCGCCATGGCGCGTCGAGGTGCGCGACGACGGCCGCGGCTTCGCCGAGCCCGAGCACGCACCCGACGGCATCCACGTCGGCCTGCGCATCATGCGCGAGCGCGCGCGCAGCATCGGCGCCGAGGTCGAGGTGCACTCCGTCATCGGCGCCGGCACCAGCATCGTGATGACCCTGCCCGTCGCCGAAGCGCTGGCGCCGGAAGCGACGACCCCCACGACATGACCCACGACGACACCACGACGCCGATCCGCCTCCTCGTGGTCGATGACCACACCCTGTTCCGTCGCGGCGTGATCGCGCTGCTCGAGGGCGACCCGCGCTTTCGCGTCGTCGCCGAAGCGGGCGACGCCGGCGAAGCCCAGCGCCGCGCCGCCGAGAGCCAGCCCGACATCATCCTGCTCGACAACCACCTGCCCGGCGTGAAGGGCGTGGACGCCCTCGCCGGCCTCAAGCAGGCCGCGCCCGGAGCGCGCATCCTGATGCTCACGGTGAGCGAGGACGAGAACGACCTCGCCGCCGCGCTGCGCGGCGGAGCGCAGGGCTACCTGCTGAAGACCGTGGACAGCGATGTGATGGCCAGCGCGATCGTGCGCGCGATGCAGGGCGAATCCACCATCAGCCCGGAGATGACGGGCAAGCTCGTCACCGCCTTCCGCGCCGTCCAGGGCCAGCCTGCGCAGCAGCCCCAGCCGAGCGAACCGGCGGACCCGATCGGAAGCCTCTCGCCGCGCGAGCAGGAGATCCTCGCCCACATCGCGCGCGGCGCCAGCAACAAGGACATCGCGCGCGCCCTCGGCATCGCGGAGACCACGGTCAAGATCCACGTGCAGCACATCCTGCGCAAGCTGAACCTCAGCTCGCGCGTGCAGGCGGCGGTGTACGCGGTGAGCCGCTCGGAATGAGCGCGGCGCCTCCCTCAGCGGCGCTGCGTCGGATCGCCCAGGCGCAATGACACGGGCGGCTGCAGCCCGCCGCGTCCCGTCAGCCGCGCCATGATCGCGGTCTTCAGGAACGGCAGGTTCTGCGCGCCGCGCAGGACCCACTGGCGCGCCAGCCGCTGCACCGCGCCCTGGCCCGCATAGAGCTTCGCGACCGCATTGGTGCCGTGGTACATCACCACCGCGTCGCGGCGATGCGCGCGCTCGTAGCCGGCCAGCACGGCGGCGTCGCCGATGTCCCGCCCCTGGTCGCGTGCCTCGCGCAGGATCCGGGTCAGCGCGGCGACGCCCTGCAGTCCCAGGTTGTAGCCGTGCGCCGTGACCGGGTGCATGCCCACCGCCGCATCGCCGATCAGCGCGCTTCGCATGGCCGTGAAGCGGCGCGACAGGACCGTGACGAGCGGATAGGCGAAGCGCTCGCCCACCAGATGCATCGGCCCGAGCCGGCCGCCGAACTGGGTCTCGACGAGCGCGGCGTACTCCGCCGCCGGCAGCGCCATGAGCCGCGTTGCCGAAGCGGTGTCGGTGGTCAGAACCGCCGAGCACATCTCGCCCGCCAGCGGCAGCACCGCGAGCGTGCGCTCGTAGCCGAAGCATTCATGGGCCACGTCGTGATGCGGCAGCGCATGGCGCATGCGGCAGACGATCATGGTGCGGCCGAACTCATGCATGTCGGCCGCGATGCCGATCTGCCGCCGCGCCCACGAGAAGCGGCTGTCGGCGGCCACGAAGAGCTGCGCGCGCAGCGCCTCGCGAGATCCGTCCGCCACGTGTTCGACGGCGAGGTCGACATGGCTCGGCGCGGTCGCGACCTGGACCAGGCGCACCGCGTCCTGCAGCCGCACGCCCGCGCGCTCGCAGGCGGCCTCGAAGCTCACGCGCCGCAGCGCGTGGTTGGGCACGATCCAGCCCAGCGCGCCCTGCGAGCGGAACTGCAACGCCGCGTCGTGGCGATCGCCGTCGATCACGCGGGCCTCCCGGATGCGGCCGATCTCGCCGGGCCGCAGGCGCGACCACAAGCCCAGCGTGCGCAGGGTCTCGACGCTCGAATGGGTCAGTGCGATCTCGCGGCCGTCCTCGGCCGGCGCCGCCAGCGCCGCGCGCGGCTGGAGGTCGATCACGGTGACGGAAAAGTGCGCATCGGCCAGCGCGATGGCCATGGCCAGCCCGGCGGGGCCGGCGCCGACGATGACCACTTCAGCGTCCAGCGGCATGGGTCGACTCCTTCAACAAGATGGGGATGAGCGAATCCTTCTCCGCCCATTGCAGCTCGATCCATTCGCGCAGGCGCCGGCGGTAGGCCTTGTCGGCGGCGAGCTCGGACCGCACCAGCGGGGCCGGGATCTCGCGCTGGCGCACGTCGACGGTCACCGACCGCGCGCGGCCGCACAGCAGGTCCCAGAAGCTGGGCGTGCCGTCGGGGTAGACGATGGTGACGTCGAGCATCGCGTCGAAGCGCGCGCCCAGGGTCTGCAGCGCCACGCCGACGCCGCCGACCTTGGGCTCCAGCAGATGCCGGTAGCGGCTGCGCTGGCCGGCATGCCGGTGGGCCGTGAAACGCGTGCCCTCGACGAAGTTGATGACGGCCGTGGGCATGCGCTTGAACTTCTCGCAGGCCTCGCGCGTGGCGGCGAGGTCCTCGCGCTGCGACCGCGCATCGCGGCCGCGCTTCAGGAAGGGAAAGTCGAGCGCCCACCAGGCGAGGCCGACGAAGGGCACCCAGATGAGCTGCTGCTTGAGAAAGAACTTGAGGAACGGGATGCGGCCGTGAAAGATCCGCTGCAGTACGAGGATGTCCACCCAGCTCTGGTGGTTGGCGCACACAAGATACCAGCCGTGCCGATTCAACCCGTCGAGGCCCCGGACCTTCCACGGCGACGGGCATGCGGCCGCGATCCAGGCGTTGTTGACGGCCACCCAGCGGGCCGCGATCGCATTGAGCAGCCGGTCGCAGGCGGTGCGCAGCCGCCCGGCCGGCAGCACCCGCTTGCACAGCGCCGGCACCACCATCATCGAGAAGCCGGCCAGCGTGTTGAGCCCGAGCAAGAGGCCGCTCGAGACGCCGCGCACCCACGCTGGCCGCTTCATCCGCAGCTCCCGACGTGGCCGCACTGGGTGCAGAAGTCGCAGCCGTCCTTGCGGATCATGGCGTGCGCGCCGCACTCGGGGCACTTCGCGCCGGCCATCGGCGCGGGTGCTTCGATCGATGAAGCGCCGTCCGGCGACGCGCCCTCCTCCAGGTTGCCGCGCCGCGCGATGAGGTTCTGGATCGCGAAGGCGATGGCCGCCACTTCGGAGTCGTGCCACTGCGGCACCAGCGTGCCGTCGGCCTTGCGGTAGTGGCCCAGGCGCACCGGGCCGCGGTCCCACGCCACCTTGCGCATGTCGGCCAGCGCGCGTTCGAGGAACCCGCCGCGCGCGGCCAGCGACAGCAGGCGCATGCTCGCCGTGACCCACTGCTGCGACTCGCCGTTCTGGCCCACCGGCATGAAGAACTCGACCGCGCGCTCGCGCCCGTCGGCGAGCGGCAGAAAGGACACCACGAGGTACAGCGTCTGGCGGCCCTGCGAGGTCCAGTACTCGATCTTGTCGGCGAGCGCGTTCAATGCGCCCTTCGGCCGGCTCTCGATCTGCGCGCGCATCGGATCGGCCGCCACAGCAGCCGCCTGCGCCTCCGGTTGCGCTTGCGCGGGCGCGGCGTCGAGCACCGAGCCGACGATCGTGTTGGGCCGGTAGGTCGCGAGCCCCTTGAGGCCCGCGTTCCATGCCTGCTGGTAGAGGCCCTTGAAGTCCGCGTAGGGAAACTCGGCCGGCACGTTCACAGTCTTCGAGATCGCGGTGTCGACGTAGGGCTGCACCGCTTCCATCATCGCGAGGTGCGCCGAGGCGGGCATCGAGAGCGCCGAGACGAAGTATGCGGGCAGCCGCTCGATGTCGCCGCCGAGGAAGCGGTAGAGCCGCCAGGCGTGGTCCTCGACCTGGTATTCGCTGACGCTGCCGTCGGCCTCCCGCTTCTTGCGCCGGTAGGTCCACGAGAAGGCCGGCTCGATGCCGTTCGATGCGTTGTCCGCGAAGGCGAGGCTCACGGTGCCGGTCGGCGCGATCGAGACCAGATGGCTGTTGCGCAGGCCGTGTTCGCGGATCTGCGCCTGCAGTGCGGGATCGAGCCGGCTCGCGAAGGTGCCGGGCGCGAGATGGCTTTGCGCATCGAAGGCCGGGAACGCGCCCTTCTCGCGCGCCAGCGCCACCGAGGCCGCATAGGCCGCATCGCGCAGCGTGCGTGCGATGCGTGCGGCCATCTCGCGGCCTTCGGCCTCGTCATAGCGCAGGCAGAGCATCGCGAGCGCGTCGCCCAGGCCGGTGAAGCCGACGCCGATGCGCCGCTTGGCCATCGCTTCCGCGCGCTGCTGCGGCAGCGGCCAGAAGCTCAGGTCGAGCACGTTGTCGAGCGCGCGCACCTGCACCGCGACGGCGGCGCCGAAGGCGTCGAAGTCGAAGCCGGCCTTGCCGCCGATCGAGAACGGATGGCGCACGAAGCGCGGCAGGATCACCGGGCCCAGGTCGCAGCAGCCGTAGGGCGGCAAGGGCTGCTCGCCGCAGGGATTGGTGGCGTCGATGCGCTCCAGCTCGCGCAGGTTGTTGTCCTTGTTGATGGTGTCGGTGAACAGGATGCCCGGCTCGGCGAAGTCGTAGGCCGAGCGCATCACCGTGTCCCACAGCGCGCGTGCGGGCAGGCGGCGGTAGACCCAGCGGTCGCCCTCTTTCACCGCGCCCTGCGCGATCAGCGCCCCACCCGGCTGTGCGCGATGCACCAGCGCCCAGTCCCCGTCGGCCTCGAGCGCCTGCATGAAGGCATCGCTGACCGCGACGGAGACGTTGAAGTTGCTCCAGCGCCCCGGCGTGCGCTTGGCGGTGATGAACTCCAGCACGTCGGGATGGTCGATGCGCAGCACGCCCATCTGCGCGCCACGCCGCGCGCCCGCGCTTTCCACCGTGGAACACGAGCGGTCGAAGACGTCGATGTAGCTGCACGGCCCCGAGGCGAGCGAGGCGGTGGCGCGCACCGCCGCGCCGCGCGGCCGGATGCGTGAGAAGTCGTAGCCCACGCCGCCGCCGCGCCGCATGGTCTCGGCGGCTTCGCGCAGGGCTTCGTAGATGCCGGGGTAGCCGTCCGCGTCCTGGCCCTGGATGCAGTCGCCGACGGGCTGCACGAAACAGTTGATGAGCGTGGCTTCGAGGCCAGTGCCGGCGGCGCTCATGATGCGGCCCGCGCCGATCGCGCCGGCCTGCAGGTTCGCGAGGAAGCGCTCGCGCCAGGTGTCGCGCAGTTCTTCCTTTTCCACCGAGGCCAGCGCGGCCGCGACCCGCTGGAACAGGTCGTCCGCGCCCTGCTCGCCGGGCTTGAGGTATTTCTGGACCAGCACGTCCTGGCTGATCGGCTGCACGGGCAGGCGGCCCGTGACTTCGTCGTCGCGCTTCATGGCTCTATGCCGCGCCCGTCAGCGGTGCGGGACGCAGCCCGCCGAGCAGCCACTGCAGCAGGTCCTGCACCGAGCGGATCTCGCTGCCGAAGGGCAGCTTGCCCGCGCCCCGGAAGAACAGGCCCTGCTCGGTCTGGCCCGAGAAGGCATGGCCGAGCATCTTGTCGATGCAGAACTTGCCCCAGCCCGGCGTGCCGTCGCGCAGGCCGCAGTGGGCCAGGCAGTCGAAGCGCATGGTGCATTCCGTCTCCTTGTGGACCTTGGCGTTCAGCCGGGGCTCCAGCCGGAGGTACTTCGCGAGCCACTTGGTGCGCACCGCACGCGCGGGCAGGCCCGCCACGCTGGTGAATTCGACCAGGTCCTCGGGCTTGGCATCGGCCAGCACCTGCTTGAACTTCGGGTCGGCGTCGCATTCGGTGGTGACCGCGAAGGCGGTGCCGAGCTGCACCGCGGTCGCGCCCAGCGACTGCAGGCGGCGGATGTCCTCCTGGGTGCCGATGCCGCCGGCGGCGATCAGCGGGATCTTCCCTTCGATGCCGGCCGACTTGAAGAACGCCTGCGTCTGCGGGAGCACGACCTCGAAGTCGAAGCGCGGATCGTTCAGGTCACCGACCTTCGCCGCGCCGAGGTGACCGCCCGCGAGGCGCGGATGCTCGATCACGATCGCATCGGGCAGGCGGCCCTTCTTTTCCCACTTGCGCACGATCAGCTGCACGCCGCGCGCGTCGGACAGGATCGGGATCAGCGCGACCTCCGGGTGGTCCTGCGCGAGGTCGGGCAGGTCGAGCGGCAGGCCGGCGCCCACCACCAGCGCATCGATGCCGCAGGCGAGCGCCTGCCGCACCTGCGCCGCGTAGGCGGAGAGCGCCTTCATCACGTTCACGGCCAGGAGCCCGCGCCCGCCCGACAGGCGGCGCGCCAGGCTGATCTCGCGGCCGAGCGCTTCCAGGTTGGCCGCATCGATGCGCGGTCCCGCGTCGGGCTCCGCGTCGAGATTCGCCGTCTTCGCCATCAGGTCCGGATGCAGCCGGCGCAGGTCGACCGACGACACCGTGCCGACGCCGCCGAGCCCCGCCACCGTGCCGGCCAGACCGCCGGCCGAGATGCCCACGCCCATGCCGCCTTGCACGACAGGCAGCAGTTCGCGGCCCGCGAGCTTCCAGCTGCTGAGGCCCGACTTCGCGGCGAGCGCCCTCAGCTTGTCGGCCACAGACGCCGCATCGCACGGCGCCACGTCGGATGTACGCGTCATGTGCGCCCCATCAGAAGCGATAGCCGACGCCCGCGCCGAACAGCCAGGGATCCACCTTGACCGTCGAGAGCTTCTGGCCGAATTGCGTCAAGTCGGTGCGGATCTGCACCTTCTTGACGTCGAAGTTGAGGAACCAGTTCTTCGTCAGCTCGATGTCCACGCCGCCGCCTGCTGCGAGGCCCCAGCTGTTGTGGTCGAGATCCAGGCGGCCCACGGTCGGCACGAAGAGGTTCACCGAGCTGATGCGCGTGTAGTTGAGGCCCACGCCCGCGTAGGGACGGATCTTGGCGTCGGGCATGAAGTGGTACTGCAGCATCAGCGTCGGCGGCAGATGCTTGAAGGTGCCGATGTCGACCGGCCCGCCCAGCGCGCTCTGCTGCACGGTGACGGTGTGCTTCTGCGGCACGGTCAGCACCAGCTCGGCCGCGATGTTGGGCGTGAAGAAATAGGTGATGTCGAGTTCGGGGATGGTCTTGTTGTTGACCGTGATCGCATCCGAGGGGATCGCGAGCGACGGGATCGGGTCGGACTTGTTGGCGGTGTCGAGGCGCACGGCGCGTGCGCGCAGCAGCCAGTTTCCCTGCGTGCCCTGCGCTTCCTGCGCCTGTGCGAACCCGGCGCCCAGTGCGCCGAGGATGGCAACGGCAATCCATGCGCGCGGAAGATTCTTGTTCATGTATCAGCAACTCCAGATTGGGCCGACGTCAGAGGGTGCGTCGGCAGCCGGAGGCAGTGTCGGTGCGCGTGGCAGGCGAAAACCTTGATCCATGGCAAGACAAGCGCCAAGGGGCGCCGCGATGGCGATGGACTTGATCCAGGTCAGCGGTTCGCTGCCAACGAATCGTGCGTCCAGGGCTTCCATCGAACCGCCCTGTGGGCGTATCGTGGCAACCCCAACATCAACTGGAGACATCGCACCATGGCAACAAGCAGAACGAGCACTACCGCCGCGAAAAAGGCGGGCTCCACACGCGGCAGCGCCGCCGACGACATCCAGGACGTCTTGGTCAAGCCGCTCAAGGGCATGGCCGAGCGGCTCCAGAACCTGCCCTTGGCCGGTGCCGCTGGCGCGATCGTGGAAAGCGGACGCAAGGACCTGCAGGCGCTCGTGCAGGCCAACGAGAAGTCCTACCAGGGCCTGCAGGCCGTGGTGCAGCGGCAGACCGAGATGCTCAAGACATCGATCCAGGACTGGCAGAACACCGTCAAGGGCATGTCGGCCGGCGAGCCGCGCGAGAACCTCGCCAAGCTCGATGCGATGGGCAAGGCCGCCTTCAAGCAGGCGCTGGACGACATCCGCGAGCTGTCCGAGATGGCCGCCAAGTCGCAGTCCGAGGCGTTCGAAGTGGTGCGCAAGCGCATCGGCGAGAACGTGGACGAGGTGAGCAAGCTGCTGCGCAGCCGCAAATAGCAGCATCGCCGTGCCCGCGGCTCGGGGTTTCTCCTTCGCGAAAACGAGAAATACGCCCGTGACACGTCACACAAGGCGCGTACATTGCTAGGGTTCTGTTCAAGCGATCCGACGATCAAGAATCAAACCATGGCATCGATTTCTCAGACTCGCGCATCCTCGAAGCCCGGCGGCGAAGCCGCCGAGCGTGAACGACTGCGGCAGGCCCTGCCCGCGACCGTGGGCCATCTGCGGCAGCACCAGGCCGGCCGGATCGACGACAACGACATCGAAGCCTACGTCAAGCTCAACTGGCTCGAATGGCACGGCGGCGGGTTGCGGCTCACGATCACGGGCCGCAACGTCTGCGCGCAGGTGGCGACCCCCGCTTCCTGAGCAGGCTCAGGGCGCGCTGCCCTGCGGGCCGACCGTCGGCGGCGCCGCATGGTTCGAGCCGTGCGGCAATTTGCGGCCCAGGCTTTCGCCCCAGCGCCGCACCGGCGCGCTGGCCCGCTCGGCGGTGTTGTTGACGCCCCTGCGTGTGGCGTCGGCGCCGCGCTCGATCCCGCGGCCCGTGGCATTCGCGCCGCGTTCGATGCCGCCCAGGACCTTGCTGTCGCTGGTGTTCGCGAAGGCGGCCGGGGCCTGGAGCAGGCCGGTGGCCGCGAGCGCAAGACATGCTGCGGCGCGTGCCAGGACGGGAACGCGGTTCTCGTTGCGTGAAGTCATGAATGGTCTTCCTTCGATTCGGATTCGGCGGCCGCGCGCGCCATGCGTTCGCTCTTCCAGTAGACATCGTCGCCGCCGTCGACACGGTTGAGCACACGGGCCAGCACGAAGAGCAGGTCGCTCAGGCGGTTGAGGTAGCGGCGCAAGGTGTCGTTGATCTCTTCCGCCCTGCCAAGCGCCACCACGGCGCGCTCGGCGCGGCGGGCGACCGTGCGGCACACGTGCGCGAGCGACGCCCCGCAGGTGCCGGCCGGCAGGATGAATTCCGCCAGGCGCGGCAGCGCCGCGTTGTGGTCGGCGAGCGCATTGTCGAGCTGCAGCAGCGCCTCGGGCTTGAGCAAGGTGTAGCCCGGCATCGACAGCTCGCCGCCGAGATTGAACAACTGGTGCTGCACGTCGACGAGCAGCTCGCGCACCGGCTCGGGCATGGGCTCGCACAGCAGCACGCCGATGTTCGAGTTGAGTTCGTCCACGTCGCCCATGGCCTGCACGCGCAGGTGGTCCTTGGGCACGCGGGTGTTGTCGCCGAGGCCGGTGGTGCCGTCGTCGCCGGTACGGGTCGCGATCTGGGTCAGGCGGTTGCCCATGGAATGTCCCTGTCTTCTTTCGAGAGTGCGGTTCGTAGAATGTTAGCCCCCTTCAGGAGTCTGCCGATGAACGCCCCCGCCGCACTGTCCCACCTGACGCCCGAGATCGCGCTGCGCGAGGTACCCGATGCGCTGATCGACGCCCTGAAGGCCCGCTTCGGCGATCAGTGCTCGACCGCGATGGCGGTGCGCACCCAGCACGGCCGTGACGAATCCTCCTTCGAAGCGCCGCCGCCCTCTGCCGTCGTGTTCGCCGAAAGCACGCAGGACGTGGCCGATGCAGTGAGGCTGGCGAGCGACTACAGCGTGCCGGTGATCCCCTTCGGCGTGGGCTCCTCGCTCGAAGGCCACCTGCTCGCGGTGCAGGGCGGCATCAGCATCGACGTCGGGCGCATGAACCGCGTGCTGTCGGTCAATGCCGACGACCTGACGGTGACGGTGCAGCCCGGCGTGACGCGCAAGCAGCTCAACGAGGAGATCAAGAGCACTGGCCTCTTCTTCCCGATCGATCCGGGCGCCGATGCCTCGATCGGCGGCATGTCCGCCACGCGCGCGAGCGGCACCAACGCCGTGCGCTACGGCACGATGCGCGAGAACGTCCTCTCGCTCGAGGTGGTGACCGCGAGCGGCGAGGTCATCCGCACCGGCACGCGCGCCAAGAAGTCTTCCGCCGGCTACGACCTCACGCGCCTGTTCGTCGGCAGCGAAGGCACGCTGGGCGTGATCACCGAGATCACGCTGCGGATCTATCCGCTGCCCGAGGCGGTTTCGGCGGCGATCTGCTCGTTCCCGAGCATCGAGGCGGCGGTGCGCACGGTCATCGAGACCATCCAGCTCGGCGTGCCGATCGCGCGCGTCGAACTGATCGACGTGAACACGGTGCGCATGGTCAATGCCTATGCCAAGCTCAGCCTGCGCGAAGAGCCGATGCTGCTGATGGAATTCCACGGCTCTCCCACCGGTGTCAAGGAGCAGGCCGAGACGGTGCAGGAGATCGCGAGCGGCCACGGCGGCAATGCCTTCGAATGGGCCAGCACGCCCGAGGAGCGCACCCGCCTCTGGACCGCGCGCCACAACAGCTATTTCGCCGCGGTGCAATCGCGCCCGGGCTGCCGCGTGATCTCGACCGATACCTGCGTGCCGATCTCCCGGCTGGCCGACTGCCTGCTCGAATCGGTCGCCGAAGCCGATGCGAGCGGCATCCCCTACTTCCTCGTCGGCCATGTCGGCGACGGCAATTTCCACTTCGGCTACCTCCTGGATCCCAACGATCCGAAGGAACGCGAAACGGCCGAGCAACTGAATCACTCGCTGGTCGCGCGCGCCCTGTCGCTCGAAGGCACCTGCACCGGCGAGCACGGCGTGGGGCTGCACAAGATGGGCTTCCTGGTCGATGAGGCCGGCGCCGGCGCGGTAGAGCTGATGCGGACGATCAAGCGTGCGCTCGATCCGAAGAACATCATGAACCCCGGAAAAATCTTCAGTCTGTAGCTGCCGTCTGGCGAATGCGGTCGATCAGGCCGTTGAGGGCGTCCAGCGATCCGAAGTGGATCGCCAGTTCGCCGCTCTCTTCCACGCGCCCGCCGCGCTTGCTGCGCTTCTTGATGCGCACCTCGACCTCGGCGGCGAGCAGGTCGGCAAGCTCTTCTTCCACGCGCAGCAGATCGCGCGATTTCTCGGGGGTGCCGCGGCGCGATGTCGGCGTCAGGCTGAACTCGGCGGCCAGCCGCTTCACCAGCGCCTCGGCTTCGCGCACCGACATCTTCCTGGCCGCGATCTGGTTCGCGGCCGTGATCTGGGTGCCCTTGTCAAGCGACAGCAGCGCGCGCGCGTGACCCATGTCGATGTCGCCGGCCATGAGCATCGCCTGCGCCGGCTCGGCCAGATTCAACAGGCGCAGCAGGTTGCTGGCGGCGCTCCGGGAGCGTCCCACGGCTTGCGCAGCCGATTCGTGAGTGAGTCCAAACTCAATGACCAGACGTTGCAAACCCTGGGCTTCTTCCAGCGGGTTGAGGTCTTCGCGCTGGATGTTCTCGATCAGCGACATGGCGGCGGCGGCCTCGTTGGGCACGTCGCGGACCAGCACGGGCACACTTTCGAGCCCGGCAAGGCGGGCGGCGCGGAAGCGGCGCTCGCCGGCGATGATCTCGAATTCGGCGTTCTTCATGCGCGCGGCGTCCCCATCGAGGCGGCGCACGAGGATCGGCTGCATGATCCCCTGCGCCTTGATGCTCTCGGCGAGTTCATAGAGCGCGCCCTCGTCCATTCGGGTCCGCGGCTGATAGACGCCCGGCACCATCTGGTCGAGGTTCAGCGACGTCGGGCTCGGCGGCGCCGAATCGTCCGGCAAGGCGGTGTCTGGCCCGTTGAAGGTGGGGCCCAGCAGGGCTTCGAGTCCGCGGCCGAGGCCCTTGGGTTTTTTGGTCGCCATGGAGATCAGTCTTCTTTCAGGAGATCGGTCAGGAGCTTGCGGCCCTCGGGCCAGTCGCCGAGGCCGGATTCGCTGTTGATGTGGCCGCGTGCGCCGGCGTCGATGTAGTTCGCGCCCCAATCGCGCGCCAACCCGCGCGAGCGCTCGGCGGCGCAGTAAGGGTCGTTGGGGGCCGCGACCATCAGCGACGGAAATGGCAGCGGCCGGCGCACGATCGGGGCCCAGCCCGGGATCATCTGCCGCAGATCTTCGCGCTCGACGTCGCCCGGCGCGACCAGCAGCGCAGCACGCACCTTGCCGGCATGGCGCGAATGCGCCGCCCAGGCCGCGACGAGGATGCAGCCGAGACTGTGCGCCACCAGGACCACCGGCCCCGGCGCAGCAATGACCTCCTCCTCCAGGCGCGCCGACCAGTCGCCGCGCAGGGGCCTCATCCAGTCATGCTGCTCGACGCGGCGGTCGCCATGGATCGCTTCCCAGCGGCTTTGCCAGTGGGCGGGGTCGCTGTTCTGCCAGCCGGGCAGCAACAGGATCTGGGAAGAAGTCATCGGTGAGGTAGGCGTGGAGTGGTGGGTGTGGTCAGGGGGATTCCGGTGTTTCCTCGGGTGCATGGACCGTCACCGGCGGCGGGTCCATCGGCGTTGGCACGGCGGGCGCCGAGGCATCGGAGCTCATGGCACTGGCCGGCGGCATCTTGCGCACCAGCTCTTCTGCGAAGGCGATGAAAGCCTGGCTGCCCTTGGCCGGCGGATCGAAGACCACGCCCGGAAGGCCGTAGCTCGGAGCTTCCGCGAGCCGCACGTTGCGCGGAATGACGGTGTCGAACACCTTCTCGCCGAAGTGCGCCTTGAGTTGCTCGCTGACCTGCTGCTGCAGCGTGATGCGCGGATCGAACATCACGCGCAGCAGGCCGATGATCTGCAGGTTCTTGTTGAGGTTGGCGTGGACCTGCTTGATGGTGTTGACGAGGTCCGTCAGCCCTTCGAGCGCAAAGTACTCGCACTGCATGGGCACGATGACGCCATGCGCCGCGCACAGGCCGTTGAGCGTCAGCAGGCTCAGGCTCGGGGGGCAATCGATGAGGATGAAGTCGTACTCGGCGCCGACGGCCGCGAGCGAAGTGCGCAGGCGTTTCTCGCGCCGGTCGAGCGCCACCATTTCGACTTCTGCCCCGGCCAGCTCGCGGTTTGCGCCCAGCACGTCGTAGCCGCATTTCTCGGCCCTCACCCGCGCTTCGGCGACCGAGGCCGATTCGAGCAGCACGTCGTACACCGTGGTCTCGAGCTGCCGCTTGTCGATGCCGGAGCCCATGGTCGCGTTGCCCTGGGGGTCGAGATCGATCATCAGGACCCGTTGTCCGACCTTCGCCAGGCCGGCAGCCAGATTCACCGTGGTCGTCGTCTTGCCGACGCCGCCCTTCTGGTTCGCAATGCAGAAGATCTTTGCCATGACGCGCGGCTTACCTCGAGATCGCGAGCCGGACGCCGAAACCGATCAGGAACACGCCGGCGATCTTGTTGAGCCAGACCGTCGCACGCGGGTTGGCGCGGACTCTTTCGGCCAGGAAGTGGGTCAGCAGCGTGGCGGTGAGGCCGTAGAGGAAGGTCAGGAAGGCGATGGTCATCGCCATGACCGCGAAGGTCGTGAGGCCCTGATGGCGTGCCGGATCGACGAAGAGCGGGAAAAATGCCATGTAGAAGACGATCGCCTTCGGATTCAACAGCGTGATCGTCACCGCCTGCTGGAAGTACTGGCGGGGACGGATATTGAGGATCGGCGCAGCGCCGGGCTTGGTACGCAGCATCTTGAAGCCGAGCCACGCAAGATAGACCGCGCCGAGCCACTGGACGAGGTGGAAGGCGGTCGGATAGGCAGCGAGCAAGGTCGCAACGCCCGCGACAGCGGCCCACATGAGCACCTGATCCCCTGAAATCAGGCCGAAAGTCGCCGCCATGCCGCCGCGGATGCCACCTTTGCTGGTCGAAGTGATCAGCGCCAGGTTGCCCGGTCCGGGAATCGCGAGAAAAAGGATGATGGCTGCGACGAACGCGCCGTAATCAGCGATGCCGAACATGCGAATGGCTCAAAAAGGGATGCGCCGAGTCTAAGCGAGGTCGGCGCGGAGCCGACCGCTCAACCGGCAGGTTTTCGCATCCAGACGATGCAGCGCTCGGCATCCAGCCCCGGAACGAGCAGTTGTTCCACGTGAAACACCTCGGCCTGGGGCGGAAGCTGGGCGATTTCGTCGTTCGGCACCTTGCCCTTCATCGCCATCCAGACGCCGTCCGGCGCCAGAAGATGAACGGATCCGAGCACGAAATCAGGCAAGGACGAAAAGGCGCGTGAGCTGATGACGTCGTAACTGCCGGTCAGCGCCTCGACCCGGGCATGCAGCCCGTGCAGGTTTCGCAACGCCAATTCCGACGCCACTTGCTGGACGAAGGCCGCCTTCTTCGCGACCGCGTCCACGCAGGTGACCTGGACGTCGCCCCGAAGAATCGCGATCACGACGCCGGGCAATCCGGCGCCCGCGCCCACGTCAAGCAGCTTGGCCGCCCCACCCCGCTGGCGCTGGAGAGGACCGACGGCGGCCAGACTGTCGAGCAAATGATGGGTCAGGACGGCCGCTGGATCCCGGAGCGCGGTCAGGTTGTAGACCTTGTTCCATTTAAGGATGAGGTCTCCGTACGCCAGGAGCCGTTCCGCCTGTTCGCCGCCGAGCGCGATGCCGAGTGCCTCGGCGCCCCGGCGCAGCTGTTCCTTCTGGCTCATTCGTCGGACTGCGCTTCGGCTGCTGCTTCGCGCAGGAGTGCCCGGTGTCCACCCTTGCGAAGATGGATCATCAGCAGCGAGATCGCCGCCGGCGTCACGCCGGAGATGCGCGATGCCATGCCCAAGGTCTCGGGGCGGTGCTTCGCCAGCTTTTGCCGGACTTCGATGCTCAGCGCCTTGACCTGGCTGTAATCCAGATCGTCCGGCAGCTTGAGGCTCTCGAAGTGTGCGGCGCGCTCCACTTCGTCGTGCTGGCGGTCGATGTAGCCGGAATACTTGGCGGCGATTTCGATCTGCTCGATTTCCGTCTCGCCGAGCGTTTCGTCCGAGCGGTACTTGCCGCCGTCCAGCGACATGAGCGATTCGTAGCTCACATTGGGGCGCCGCAGCAGATCGCCGAGGTTGTATTCGTGATCGATCGCCTTACCCAGCACCCGTTCGGATTCGGCGGCCGCCAGATTGCGCGGATTCACCCAGATCGAACGCAGCCGCTCTGTTTCACGTGAAACAAGGTCGCGTTTGCGCGAGAAAGCGTCCCAGCGGGCATCGTCCACCAGCCCGAGCTTGCGGCCGACCTCGGTCAGCCGCATGTCGGCGTTGTCTTCGCGAAGCTGGAGCCGGAATTCGGCCCGGCTCGTGAACATCCGGTACGGCTCGGTCACGCCCTTGGTGATCAAGTCGTCGACCAGCACGCCCAGGTAGGCCTCGTCACGCCGGGGCAGCCAAGGCGCCTCTCCCCTGCACTGGAGCGCCGCGTTGATGCCGGCGAACAGCCCCTGAGCCGCGGCCTCTTCGTAGCCGGTCGTGCCGTTGATCTGCCCGGCGAAGAACAAACCCCGGATGGCGCGCGTCTCGAAGTTGCTCTTGAGCTCGCGGGGGTCGAAATAGTCGTACTCGATCGCGTAGCCTGGACGCAGGATGTGGGCGTTCTCCAACCCGGCCATCGAACGCACCAGCTTGAACTGGATGTCGAACGGCAGGCTGGTCGAGATCCCGTTCGGGTAGTACTCGTTGGTGGTCAGCCCCTCGGGCTCGAGGAAGATCTGGTGGCTTTCCTTGTCCGCGAAGCGATTGATCTTGTCTTCCACGCTCGGGCAGTAGCGCGGACCGACACCGTCGATCTTGCCGGTGAACATCGGGCTGCGATCGAAGCCGGAGCGGATGATCTCGTGCGTGCGTGCATTGGTGTTCGTGATCCAGCACGGCATCTGCTGCGGATGCATGTCCGCGCGACCCATGAAGCTGAAGACCGGCATCGGCCCTGCCCCACCCGGCATGCCGTCGCCCGGCTGCTCGGTGCACTTCGAGAAATCGATGGTGCGGCCATCGAGACGCGGCGGCGTGCCGGTCTTGAGCCGCCCTTGCGGCAGCTTGAGTTCCTTGAGACGTGCCGACAGGCTCACCGCGGGCGGATCGCCCGCCCGGCCGGCCTGGTAGTTGTCCAGCCCCACATGGATGCGGCCGTCGAGGAAGGTCCCCGCGGTCAGCACGACGGTGCGGGCGCGGAAAGCGATCCCAACCTGCGTCACGGCGCCGATGACGCGATCGCCCTCGATCATGAGGTCGTCCACGGCCTGCTGGAAAAGCGAGAGATTCGGCTGGTTCTCCAGCCGGCGCCGGATCGCGGCCTTGTAGAGTACGCGGTCGGCTTGCGCGCGCGTCGCACGCACCGCCGGACCTTTGCTCGAATTCAGCACCCGGAACTGGATCCCGGCCTCGTCCGTCGCGATCGCCATCGCGCCACCCAGCGCATCGACTTCCTTGACCAGATGGCCCTTGCCGATGCCGCCGATCGACGGATTGCAGCTCATCTGCCCCAGCGTCTCGATGTTGTGGGTCAAAAGGAGCGTGCGGGCGCCCATCCGGGCGGATGCGAGCGCCGCTTCGGTGCCGGCATGGCCTCCGCCGACAACGATCACATCGAATTCTTCGGGATACAGCATGAGAGTGGGCGCACTGCCGCGTGCGCTGCGCAAAGGGGGCCATGATTTTAATCGCCGGCAGCGTCACTCGCCGCTTTGGGGACAAAGCCAGTGCTTGAACTGTTGCTATCTATTTGATAGCAATCGTTTAGTTAGTGGATGCTCACGCCATGCTGCCATCGCCGCCTCGCGAGGCCCCCTCAGGACAAAAAACGCGGTCCGCCCGAACCCGCTAGCATCGTCCTCCCCTTCCGAAAAACACCTATCGATATTCCCTTGGAGGTTTTTGCATGAAGTTGTATTACTCGCCGGGCGCCTGCTCGCTGTCCCCCCACATCGCGCTGCGCGAAGCCGGGCTCGCCTTCGAACCGGTACTCGCCAGCACCAAGAGCCACAAGCTCCAGGACGGCACCGACTACTACGGCATCAACCCGCTTGGCTACGTGCCGATGCTCGAGCTCGACGACGGCACGCGCCTTCGCGAAGGCCCGGCGATCGTGCAGTACATCGCCGACCTCGCGCCCAACAAGAATCTCGCGCCCGCCAACGGCACCCTGCCGCGCTACCGCCTGCAGGAGTGGCTGACCTTCATCGGCACCGAGATCCACAAGACCTTCTCGCCGCTTTTCAACCCCAGCATGCCGGAAGAGGCCAAGGCGGTCTTCAAGGCCAAGCTCCAGTCGCGCTACGAATGGCTCAATGGCCAGTTCGAGGGCAAGGCCTTCCTGATGGGCGACCACTTCACGGTTGCCGACGGCTACCTGTTCACCGTCACCAACTGGGCCAAGCCGATGGGCATCGAGCTTTCCGGCTTCCCGAACGTCGCCGCGTGGCACGCCCGCATCGCTGCGCGTCCCGCCGTACAGGAAGCGATGAAGCTGGAAGGCCTCGTCAAGTAAGCGCCGGGGCGGGCGTTCCATCGCTGCGTGGCCTCGGCCGCGAGCCGGCAGCGGGCCCGCCTACCAGCAAACGGACAACCCCGTGACAGCGGGGGATGCGCTTCGGGTTTACCCTTGCCTCGTTCTCAACAACAAGCAACGTGAACATGTCCTCCCTCTTCGATCCCATCCAGGTCGGCGACCTGCATCTGCGCAACCGCGTCGTCATGGCGCCGCTCACGCGCAACCGCTCGCCCAACGCCATTCCGCAGGCCATCACCGCGACCTACTACGCGCAGCGCGCGAGCGCGGGCCTGCTGATCACCGAAGCCACCGCGATCAGCCACCAGGGCCAGGGCTACGCGGACGTTCCGGGCCTCTATGGCACCGAACAGCTCGACGCATGGAAGCGCGTGACCCACGCGGTGCACGCCAAGGGCGGCAAGATCGTGGTGCAGCTCTGGCACGTCGGCCGCGTCTCGCACACCGAGCTCCAGCCCGAGGGCGGCAAGCCGGTCGCGCCTTCGGCGATCGCGGCGAAGACCAAGACCGTGCTGATCAAGAACGGCGTCCCGACCTTCACCGAAACCTCCGAGCCGCGCGCGCTCGAAGCCGCCGAACTACCCGGCATCGTGCACGGCTACGCGGTCGCCGCGCGCAACGCGGTCGAGACCGCCGGTTTCGACGGCGTCGAGATCCACGGCGCGAACGGCTATCTGCTCGACCAGTTCCTCAAGAACGGCAGCAACAAGCGCACCGACGACTACGGCGGCAGCATCGAGAACCGCGCACGCCTTCTGCTCGAAGTGACGCGCGCCGTGGTCGATGCGGTGGGCGGCGGCAAGGTCGGCATCCGCCTGTCGCCCGTCACGCCCGCCAACGACGTCTACGACGACAACCCGCAACCGCTCTTCGACTACCTGATCCGCCAGCTCGCGACGCTGAACCTCGCCTACATCCACGTCATCGAGGGCGCGACCGGCGGCCCGCGCGAAATCGCCGACCGGCCTTTCGACTACGAAGCGCTGAAGGCCGCCTACGCCCAAGCCGGAGGCAAGGGCGCATGGATGGTGAACAACGGCTACGACAAGCCGCTCGCCGAAGAGGCACTGAAGGAAGGCGACGACCTCGTCGCCTTCGGCAAGCCCTTCATCTCGAACCCCGACCTCGTGCGCCGCCTGCGCGAGAACGCGCCACTCAATGCGTGGGACAACAAGACCTTCTACGGCGGCGGCGAAGCGGGCTATATCGACTATCCGGCGCTGGCCTGACAGGCCGCACCCAGGGGCGCAGGCGCATCGCGTCAGTCCGGCCCGAAAGCCAGGCTGACGCGCAGCCCGCCTTCCTCCGAAGCCTTCGCGAAGCTGAGCTCCGCATCGAGCAGCTTCGCGTAGCGCGCCACGATCGCCAGGCCGAGCCCGGCGCCTTCGCCGAGCTTCTGGCCCTCGGGCCCCTGCGTCCACCGCTGCATCAGGTCGCGCTGGGCCGCATCGGGGATGCCGGGGCCATCGTCGATCACGCTCATGGTCCTGCCATCGAGTTCGATGGTGATCGTGTGTCCGCCGTAACGCAGCGCGTTGTCGATCAGGTTGTCGAGCGTGCCCTCGACCAGCGCCATGCTTGCCTGCACCGTGACCGGTTCGTCGATGCCCTTCGCGCCCAGATCCACGCCCTTGGCGTCGGCGCGGGCCAGATGGCGCAGCACCGCCTGCCGGATCAGCTCGTCCAGACGCACCGCCTGCTGCTGCAAACCCGTGCGCCTCTCGTTGGCCAGCGCCAGCGCCAGCAGCTGGTCCACCAGATGGCTGGCACGCGCCTGGCTGGTCGCGATCTGCTCCAGCTGCTCGCGCCACACGGCCGGTTTTTGCTGCGCGAGGCCATAGTCCGCGAGCGCACGGATGCCGGCGAGCGGCGTGCGCAGTTCATGCGCCACGTTGCCGGCGAACTCGCGCTGCGCCGACGCACTCTGCGCCAGCCTTTCGAGCAGGGCATTGAGCGTGTCGCCCAACTGCTCCAGCTCGCGCGAGCTTCTTGCGACCGGCACCGGCTTCAGGTCGCTCGCATTGCGCTTCTCCAGCGTCTGGCGCAATTCACCGAGCGGACGAAGCTCGCGCCGGATGTGGCGCAGCAGCCAGGTCGCAAGCAATCCCAGCAACACGATCTGCGGCGCGATCGAATAGATCAGCAGCCTTTCGATCAGCACGCTGCGCGCTGAGGTCGTTTGCGCCACCACCACGCTGTAGGCATCGGGCTCGTCATGATTCATCACCACCGCCCGCAACGGCCGGCCGTCGTAGATCACTTCCGAGAAACGATGCCGCGCGCCTTCGTCCGGCAGCGGCGCCAGCAATCCCGGATTGCCGGCCAGCAGCGATCCATCGGGCCGCAGCACCGCGAAGTACACCTGCTCGTCCTGGTCGAAGAGCATGTTCGTGACTTCGCGCGGCGACAGCTGCAACTCGATGCCGTGCTGCCCTGTTCGCACATTGGCCGATATCGCATAGGCATCGTCGAGCAACGCGCGGTCGAAAGCCTGGCGCGTGAAATAGCTCGCGAGATACAGCGCCACCGCCGTGCCGAGAAACCAGGTCAGCGCCAGCGGCAGCAGCACGCCGCGCAGCACGCGCGTGGTCAGCGACGGCGCGCCCGACCTGCGCGGCGGCGTCACGCTCACACTTCGGCTTCCAGCAGATAGCCGATGCCGCGCAAGGTCCGGATCGCCGCGCCGCTACCGACCAGCTTCTTGCGCAGGCGCGAGATGAAGGCTTCGAGCGCGTTGTCGCCCAGGGAGTCGTCGAAGCTCGAGAGCTTGTCCGACAGCTCGCGCTTGCTGATGGTGCGGCCCGGCGGGCTCATCAGCTCCCACAGCACCTCGAACTCGCGCGCCGGCAGATCGAGCGGCACATTGCCGATGCCGAAGCGCCGCGCGCGACGGTCGAGCCGCAGGCGTCCGAGGGTGGAGATGTCCTCCGTGCCCTGGGCGCGACGCACCAGCGCGCGAAGACGCGCCTCCACCTCCGCGAGATCGAAAGGCTTGCCGAGGTAGTCGTCGGCGCCCGCATCCAGGCCGGCGATGCGCTCCTCGGTGCGGTCCCGGGCGGTCAGTATCAGGACCGGCGTGCGATCGCCGCGCTGGCGCGCATGCCGCAATGCCGTCAAGCCGCTGGCCAGGCCGCTGGTCGGGCTCGGCGTGGCCGGCAGATTCAGATCGAGCAGCACGGCGTCGAAGGTCTGCACCCGCCAGAGGTGCTCCGCTTCTTCCACGCTCGCCGCTACATCGACGCGGTGCCCCGCATCACCCAGGCTGCGCAGCATCACGGTGCGCAACACGGCGTCGTCTTCAACCAGGAGGATTCGCATAGCTCGGACATGGAGAGAAAAGTAAGGGTTTGTGTTTGTACAGCATGCACGGGGCGCGCCGCGACCGATTTCGCACCCTCTACACGGAATCCCTCGGGTCTGTCAAAGCACAACCCTGGGGACAGTTGCGGCACAAGCGATGGGTTATCCACAGGCCGATCGCCCTTTCCGGAGTTGTTCGAGTTCGGCGAACGCCGCGAAAGCGCGGCTGCACACAGTGAACGGGAAACTGCAAGTCCCTGTCGCGCAACAGAAAAATCGATATGTCCACAGTCGCGCGCGACCCTTATCTACTACTACTAATCAGAATAAGAGAAATAGAAGAAGAGTAGGAACAGCCGCTTTTTTCCGCACGCCGCGCCCCCGCGCTGGACATTGCCATGGCGAGAAGGTTCAAACTCGGGGCTTGTCGTCATCCAGTCGGAAAAGGAGCCACTCCAATGAGCCAGAAATTCCAGGTCACCGGCATGAGCTGCGGGCATTGCGCCAATCTGGTGCAGAACGCGGTACAGACCATCGATCCCAAGGCACAGGTCACGGTCGACCTGGAAACGGGTCATGTCGACGTCGTCAGCGAACACCCGCGCGCGGACATCATCGTGGCCATCGAAAACGCCGGCTATAAAGCGCAATAACAACAGCATTTCCGTTTCTGGAGGGCCCGGAAGCATCGGAAGGCCTCGTAGCAGTTGAATACTTTATGTTTCAACGTGCAAAATGTGTCGTCTCTGCTGACATCAACGAGGTGCCATGCTTTCCAGCCTCCTGCCTTCCTCGGTTCGCGAATCCGGCTACCGCCGCAAATTCCTCGAGAACCGGGACGAGAACCTGTTCATGGGTTCTTTCGAGAGCTTCGCGGATGCCGAGGCCCATGCGCCGGCCGGCAAGGCGGTGGGCTACGACACGCCTGAAGCCGCGAACCTCTACAGCCACCAGATCGCCTTCTACGACTACCCGGCTCTCTTCTGGCTCGGTCGCTCGCTGGACAGCGGTTTGCGCACCGTGTTCGACCTGGGCGGCCACATCGGCATCAAGTACTACGCGTTCCGGCGCGTGCTCAACTACCCGCCGGACCTGCACTGGACGGTTTGCGACGTGCCCGGCGTGATCAAGGCCGGCGCCGAGGTCGCGGCGCAGCGCCAAGTCGCCGGCCAGCTAGCCTTCACCACCGATTTCCACGACGCGAGCGGCTGCGACATCCTCTATGCCTCCGGCTGCCTGCAATACCTGCCGCAGCACCTCTCCGAGCTGCTGGCCGAGCTGCCGGTGAAGCCGAAGCGCATCATCATCAACACGGCTGCGGTGCATCCCGAGAAGACCATGTACACGCTCAACAGCATCGGCGTGGCGGTGTGCCCCTACCGCATCGAGCACCACGACCGGATCTTCGCCGATCTCACCGCGGCGGGCTACGTGCGCCGCGACGCCTGGCGCAACGAGGGCAAGCCGATCGAGGTGCCCTTCGTCGAAGGCGGCGACAAGCCCTACTACGCCGGCTGCTGCTTCGACAGACACTGAGCCCGCACGACAGCGGGCTACCATCCGGGCCATGCTGTTCAACCCCCGGATCCTGATCGCCGAAGACGAATCCGGCATCGCCGACACCCTGCAGTACGTGCTGCGCACCGATGGCTTCGTGCCGGTGTGGTGCCCGACCGCGCAGGAGGCGATCACGCAGTTCGCCGCCGAGCCGCCGGCGCTCGCGATTCTCGACATCGGCTTGCCGGACATGAACGGCTTCGAGCTCTTCAAGCGGCTGCAGGCGCTGCCCGGCGGCGCGCAGGTCCCGATGCTCTTTCTCACGGCGCGCAGCGACGAGATCGACCGCGTGGTGGGCCTGGAGCTCGGCGCGGACGACTACGTGGCCAAGCCTTTTTCTCCCCGCGAGCTGGTGGCGCGCGTGCGGACCATCCTGCGGCGCAGCGGTCGCAATGGCCAAAGTGGGCAGGGTGGGCAGAGCGCGCCGGCGGCGCCGACAGCCGCGCCTGCACCGGCGCCCTCGCCCGCCGTCCCCTTCGCGGTCGACACCGAGCGCATGCAGATCCGCTATTACGGCCGCCTGCTCGAACTCTCGCGCTACGAATACGGGCTGTTGCGGCTCCTGGTACAGCGCCCCGGCCGCGTCTTCACGCGCGACGAGCTGCTGCGCCTCGTGTGGGACGAATCGAGCGAGAGCTTCGACCGCACCGTGGACGCACACATCAAGACCCTGCGCGCCAAGCTCAAGGCGATCGCGCCCAACGTCGAGCCGATCCGCACCCTGCGCGGCACCGGCTATGCGCTGAACGAAGAGCTGCCATCCGGCGCGTGACAGGGTGACGCGCAGAACCCGGATCTTCATCGGCATCCTGCTGATCTACACGGTCGGCATCGCCTTCCTGCTCTACCGCGTGGTGGCGGACATCGATCCGCGCTACCGCGAGTCGGCGGAGGAATCGCTGGTCGAGACCTCGCAGCTGATGGCGAGCCTCATCGAGCAGGACGTGATCGCGGGCGCGATCAACGTATCGCGCCTCGACCCGCTGTTCCGCTCGGTCTATGCGCGGCAGTTCTCGGCGCAGATCTACAACCTGCACAAGAACCGCGTCGAACTGCGCATGTACGTCACCGACCGCACGGGTCGCGTGCTTTTCGATTCGCTGGGCCGCAACGCCGGCGCCGACTTCTCGCAACGCACCGACGTGAGCCGGTCACTGGCCGGCGTCTACGGCGCGCGCACCTCGCGCGACATCGCGGGCGATCCGCTGACCTCGGTGATGTATGTCGGGGCGCCGATCCGCTGGGGCAACGAGATCGTAGGCGTCGTCACCGTCGGCAAGCCGGTGCGCAGCTTCGGGCAGTTCGTCGAGGACGCGCGCGCACGCACGTTGTGGGTCGGTGTCGGCTCGGCCTTGGCGCTGCTGGTGCTCGCGATCATCGTGTCGATCTGGCTGGTGCGGCCCTTCGGGCTCATCTCGGACTACCTCGGCTGGCTGCGCAGCCAGCGCAGCCTGAGCCTGTCGCGCATGGTGCGGCGCGCGGCGGACACGCTGCGCGGCGGCCTGCGCGAGATGCGCGATGCGCTGACCGGCCGGAACTACGTGGCCGACTACGTGCAGACCTTCACGCACGAGGTGAAGAGCCCGCTTTCCGCGATCCGTGGCGCCGCCGAGCTGATCCAGGAACCCTCGATGCCGCAGGCCGAGCGCGAACGCTTCCTCGCCAACATCGCGCGCGAGACGCAGCGCATCCAGGAGATCGTCGATCGCATGATGGAGCTCACCGCGCTGGAGACGCGGCGTGCGCTGGAACGCAGCGAGCCGGTGGCGCTGGGGCCGCTCTTGCGCGACATCGGCGCGGGCGCGCAGGCCGCGGCGTCGAAGCGCGATGTCCGCATCAACGTCGCGATCCACAATGAAGCGCGCGTGGAAGGCGATCCCTTCCTGCTGCGCCGTGCGGTCAGCAACCTGCTCGACAACGCGATCGACTTCTCACCGGACGGTGCCGAAGTGCTGCTGGCGCTCGAGGCCGAAGGACGCCGGGCGCGGATCACGGTGCGCGATCGCGGCAAGGGCATCCCCGAGTTCGCGAAGGACAAGGTGTTCGAGAAGTTCTATTCGCTGGCCCGTCCGCACAGCCAGAAGAAGAGCACCGGGCTCGGGCTGGCCTTCGTGAAGGAGATCGCCACGCTGCACCAGGGCCGCGTCGAACTCGTCAACGCGCCGCGCGGCGGCGCGCAGGCCACGCTCACGCTGCCGCTGCTCGCGCATCACTGACGGGTCAGTTCGAGGTAGGCGCTGCGCGTTGCGGGGCTGACCGCATCGATGAGCTGCTGGTAGGCGGTCTTGTGCCGGGCGAGCATGCGCGCCGAAGCCACCGCCTTCGACTTGCAGAACCAGTGGCAGGTGTGCTGCATCAGGAAGAGCTCGGCGGACATCATGTAGGCCTTGGCCTTGTGCGTGCGGTGGGCCTCGTTCTGCATCACCTCCGCGATGCCGCGCGCGTGGATCGCGAAGGCGCGGCGCAAATCGAAGGTCGCGGCCGGCAGCAACTGGCCCGCAAAAGGAATGGCGATCGGCAGGGTGCTGACGCGCGCTTCCCTTTCGTCCACGCGCGAGAACTCGGCGGCGAAGTTGCTGAACTGCGTCGCGAGCTTGCGCTCGGTGTCGTCGAGCAAGGCCCAGATCTGCGAGCGGCGCTCGGGATCGTCTTCGCCCAGGCAGCGCAGGTAGCCCTCGGTGAGGTTCTCCATCAGCCTCTCGATCTGGTAGTTGCCGAGGTAGCTGCCGAGCAGTGCGATGCGGCGGCGCTGGTCCGTCGACTTGAGGATGGAGGCGCCGACGAGGACGAGCGTCGCCAGGATCAGGAATTCCATGGCCGGATGTGAGAAAGGGGATGTGGAGTGTAGATAGCTCCGCATCCCCTTTCGTGCATTTCGCGCCTCGGCTATCCCGCCGCCGGCGCGGCGGCCTATCGGAAGAAGTCGAGGATGCGACTGCGCTCCTCGGCGGGCGGCGGCGCGCCGACCGGGGCCCCTGCGAGCGCTTCGGCCGAGGTCGGGGCCTGCGTATCGACACCGAGGCTGGCGACGCCGTGGCCCGGCCCGAACTCGTCGAAGTACCACTCGCCGTCTAGGTTGATGAGTCCGTCCGGCGCGCGCGGCTCGGTCACCGGCACGCCCTTCAGGGCCGTCTGCATGAAGCCGATCCAGATCGGCAGGCTCAGGCTGCCGCCGGTCTCGCCGCGCACGCCGAGCTGGCGCGGCGTGTCGTAGCCGATCCATGCGATCCCGACCATCGAAGGCTGGAAGCCCGCGAACCAGGTGTCGAACGAATCGTTGGTGGTGCCGGTCTTGCCGAAGAGGTCGCTGCGGCGCAGCGCCTGGCCGGCCTTGGCGGCCGTGCCGCCCTTCACCACGCTCTGCAGCAGCGAGCCCATGACGAAAGCATTGCGCTCGGGGATCGTGCGCCGGCTTTCGTCGAGGACCGGCGCTTCGGTTTCGAGCAGGACCTTGTCCTTCATGTCGGTGACGCGCGTGACGAGGTACGGATTCACGCGATAGCCGCCGTTGGCGAACACCGAGTACGCAGCCGCCATCTGCATCGGCGTGACCGAGCCCGCGCCGAGCGCCATCGGCAGGTTGGCCGGCTGCTTGTCGCGGTCGAAGCCGAAGCGGGTGACCCAGTCCTGCGCGTAATCGACGCCGATGGACTGGAGCACGCGGATCGTGACCATGTTCTTCGACTGCTGCAGCGCGCGCCGCAGCGTGATCGGGCCGTCATAGGTGCCGTCGTAGTTCTTCGGCTCCCAGGCCTGCCCGCCGGGGCCGGCCTCGAAGGACAGCGGCGCATCGTTGACGATGGTGCTCGGCGCGAAGCCCTTCTCGAGCGCGGCCGAGTAGATGAACGGCTTGAAGCTCGATCCGGGCTGGCGCCACGCCTGCGTGACATGGTTGAACTTGCTGCGCCCGAAGTCGAAGCCGCCCACCAGCGCCTTGACCGCGCCGCTCTTCGGGTCCATCGCGACGAACGCGCCTTCGACCTCCGGCACCTGCGTGATCTCCCAGCCGCCCTTGGCCATCCTGGCGACGCGGATCACCGCGCCGCGGCGGATCTGGATCGCGGCCGGCGCCTTCGCGGCCAGGCCCGATTGCGCGGGACGCAGGCCTTCGCCGCTTATCTGCAGCGTTTCGCCGTTGGCGCGCACCGCGGTGACTTCCTTGGGGCCGGCTGCGAGCACGACGGCGGCGACGAGGTCGCCGTTGTCGGGGTGATCGGCGAGCGCGTCGTCCACCGCATCGTCCTGCTGCTTCGGATCGTCAGGCAGATCGGCGAAGGCTTCGGGGCCGCGATAGGGCTGGCGGCGTTCGTAGTCCAGGATGCCGCGACGCAGCGATCGATAGGCCGCCGCCTGGTCGGCCGAATCGAGCGAGGTATAGACCTTGAGCCCGCTGGTGTAGATGCTGTCGCCGTACTGCGCATGCATCATCTGCCGCACCGTCTCTGCCACGTACTCGGCGTGCAGGCGATTGGGGTCGGCGGCATCGCGCAGGTGAAGTTCCTCCTTCTTGGCCGCATCCGCCTGTTCGGCGCTGATGAAGCCGGTCTCCTGCATGCGGTCGATCACGTAGAGCTGCCGTGCGCGCGCGCGGCGCGGGTTGGCCACCGGGTTGTTGGTGCCCGGCGCCTTCGGCAGGCCCGCGAGCATCGCGGCCTCGGCGATCGTCACCTTCTGCAGCGGCTTGCCGAAGTAGGTCTCGGCAGCGGCCGCGAAACCGTAGGCGCGATTGCCGAGGTAGATCTGGTTCAGGTAGATCTCCAGGATCTGGTCCTTGGTGAGCTGGCGTTCGAGCTGCATCGACAGCAGGATTTCATAGGCCTTGCGGCTCAAGGTGCGTTCAGAGCTCAGGTAGACGTTGCGCGCCACCTGCATCGTGATGGTGGAGGCGCCCTGCTGCCGGCCGCCGTGCAGGCTCGAGAAGGCCGCGCGAACGAAGCCCTTGTAGTCGACGCCGCCGTGGTCGTAGAAGCGCGCGTCCTCGACCGCGAGCACCGCGTCCTTCATGACCTTCGGGATGTCCGCGAAGGGCGTGAGATTGCGGCGCTCCTCGCCGAATTCGCCGATCAGGCTGCCGTCGGCGGCGAACACGCGCAGGGGCAGCTTGGGGCGATAGTCCGCGAGGTCGGAGATGCTCGGGAGCTTCGGATAGATCACGGCAACCGCGGTCGCCGCGCCGATCATCACGACGAGGGCACCGGCCGCAATCGCGGCGCCGCCCCAGATGGCCATGCGGCGCAACCGGCTCGGGGGAGCCGAGCGCGCGGGCTCGCTGGAAGGAGATGGTTTCGACATGTAGATGAGGGCCGACGCGGGGGATGCTCGGAATACTCTTTTACAGAGTCATACATTTGCTATCAGTCGGATAGCGACGGATAGCGACGTCGGCCGGAATAGGAGCAACCCCGCATTTTCCAGTTCCCGGCCCGGATCTCAAAAGGGATGGCGCCCTAATGCTGATGCATGCCGCCGAAGCCCGTGTGAAGCCCTGACTTCACACGGACTTCACACAACGCAGGCGGCTTCAAACTGGCTTCCAACACGCTTCCAACAGGCTTCGCGGTCTCCTTCGACATTGGGGACGTGCACCGTTGCACGACATCGAGGGACAAGGACCCAACGTCATGGAAGCTTCCATACCCCGCCCCGGCCGCTGGCTCTGGCTCGGCACGCTCGGCCTCGCCACCACCTGCTTCGCCCTGCTGCTCGCCCGGCCCGTGCATGCGCAGGAAGAGGCGCCCGGCCCGCGCCTGAAGACCGAGAGCCCGTACTTCTTCGTGAAGAGCGACGACCCCGAAGTCGATCGCCTGCCGCTCAAGGGCACCGAGGTCGACGTGAAGATCTCCGGCGTGATCGCGGACGTGACCGTTACGCAGACTTATCGCAATGAAGGAAAGCGCCCGATCGAGGCGCGCTACGTCTTCCCCGGCTCCACGAAGGCGGCGGTGAGCGGCCTCAACGTGCGCCTGGCCGATCGCCTCGTCACCGCGCAGATCCGCGAGAAGGAGCAGGCGCGCATCGAGTACGACAGCGCGAAGAAGGAAGGCAAGACCGCCGCGCTGCTCGAGCAGCACCTGCCCAACGTGTTCCAGATGAACGTCGCGAACATCCTGCCGGGCGACGACGTCAAGGTCGAGCTGCGCTACACCGAGCTGCTCGTGCCGCAGGGCGGCAACTACCAGTTCGTCTTTCCGACGGTGGTGGGGCCGCGCTACAACAGCCCGCAGTCGGAGAATGCCCAGGCGCGATGGGTCGCGCAGCCTGTCCTGCGCGCGGGCATCGAGCCGAACACCCGCTTCCAGCTCAAGGTTGCGCTCGACACACCGATGGGCATCAAGGAAGTGCGCTCGCTCACGCACGAGATCGACGTGCAGCGCCGCGACGGCGACGAGCATGCCGACATCACGCTCGCGCGCGGCAGCGGCCCGGCCGACAACCGCGACTTCGTGCTCGACTACCGGCTCGCCGGCGAGCGCATCGAATCGGGCCTGATGCTCTATGAAGGCCACGGCAGTCAAGGAGAAAGCGCCGAGAACTTCTTCCTCGCGATGGTCGAGCCGCCGAAGTCGGTGCCCGCGAATGTCATCTCGCCGCGCGACTACATCTTCGTGGTCGACATCTCGGGCTCGATGCACGGCTTTCCGCTGGACACCGCGAAGGCCACCCTGGAGCGGCTCATCGGCGGACTGCGGCCGAGCGACAGCTTCAACCTGCTGCTGTTCTCGGGCAGCAACCGCATGCTGTCGCCGCACTCGGTGCCCGCCACGCGCGCCAACATCGAGCAGGCGCTCGCCACCCTGCGCAACTACGGCGGCAGCGGCAGCACGGAGCTCATCCCGGCCTTGAAGCGCGCCTATGCCGAACCGAAGGCCGATGACGTGTCGCGCACCATCGTGGTCGTGACCGACGGCTACGTCACCGTCGAGCGCGAAGCCTTCGAGCTGGTGCGCAAGAACCTCTCCAAGGCCAATCTCTTCGCCTTCGGCATCGGTTCGTCGGTCAACCGGCATCTGATGGAAGGCCTCGCGCGTGCCGGCATGGGCGAGCCTTTCATCGTCACCGATCCGGTGCAGGCGCCCGAACAGGCGGCGCGCTTCCGCCGCATGATCGAATCGCCGGTGCTCACCAGCGTGAAGGCGCGCTTCGAAGGGCTGGATGTCTACGACGTCGAACCCATGGCCTTGCCCGACGTGCTCGGCGAGCGCCCGGTGATCGTGTTCGGCAAATGGCGCGGCGAGCCCCAGGGCCGCGTGATCATCGAAGGCCGCAGCGCCAACGGCCCGTATCGGCAGGAACTGAAGGTCGATCCGGACGCGCGCAGGGACGCCGCCGCGCTGCGCAGCCTCTGGGCGCGCCACCGCATCGCGAGCCTCGGCGACCAGGAAGCGCTGGAGGGCGGCGACGACTATCGCAAGCGCATCACCGAGCTCGGCCTGCGCTACAGCCTGCTGACGCAGTACACGAGCTTCATCGCGGTGGACAAGGTCGTGCGCAATGTCGCGCCGCAGAACGGCGTCGGCGTCGACCAGCCGCTGCCGCTGCCCAAGGGCGTGAGCGAACTCGCGCTCGGCCAGAGCCTCGGCGCCGAGGTGCCGAGCACGCCCGAACCCGAAACGCTCGGTGCGATCGCGGTCGTCGTCTCGATGCTCGCGATGCTGCGCCGCCGTGCGCGGCGTCACGACGCACGCCGGTTCACTGCCTGAGGGGTGCACATGTCTCTTGCCGTACTCGCACAAACCCACCCGCGTGTCATCGATTGGGGCATCCGCCTCGATCGTGCGCCCGCTGCCGCCTGGCTCGCGCTGCAGGCCGCTGCGCTCGCGCCGCACTGGATCTGGATGGCGCGCCGCATGCACGACGGTTCGGACGATCCGCTGGGGCTTCTCGCACTCGTCGCGCTGGCGCTGATGGTGTGGCGTCTTCGCGGCGAACTGCGACCCGCGCCGCGTCTCGGCTGGCTCGCGGTCGCGACCTCGGGCACCCTGGGCGCCGCCCTGCTTCGCACCGGCATCGGCCCCTTGCCGTCGCTGCCACCGCTGGCTGCCGCGTTGCTTGCCGTGCTGGCCATGGCCTGCGGCCTGCTGGCCTTCCTGCCCCGGCGCATCGCCGGCTTGCCGGTGGTGCTGCTTGCCCTGCTGGCCCTGCCGCTCTTGTCGTCCGTGCAGTTCTACGCGGGCTATCCGCTGCGCGTGGTCACCGCCGAGGCGAGCCGCTGGCTGCTGATGACGGGCTTCAGCGTGGCGCGCGAGGGCAGCAGCCTCCTCGTCGACGGGCAACGCGTGATCGTCGACGCGCCCTGCTCCGGCGTGCAGATGGCGTGGTTCGGCTACTTCACTGCCTGCGTGGTCGCGCTGTGGGCGGGCCGCGATGGCCGCAGTTTTCTCACGCGGCTGCCGGCGGTCGGGCTGATGGTGCTCGGCGGGAACATCGTGCGCAACAGCGTGCTCGTGGCGCTCGAAGCCGCGGGGCATGCACCGCCGGCCTGGCTGCACGACGCCTTCGGACTCGCGGTGCTCGCGCTGGTGTGCGGCGGCATCGCAGGGGTGATGGTCGCTTGCGGAGGAGGTCGCCGTGTCGATACCGCTCTTTGAACGCTGGTTTGCCAACCGCTTCGTCAACCGCATCGCGCACAAGGCGGTCTTCGCGTCGGCCATGCTCGCGTGCATGCTCTGGTCGACCGTCTCGGCACTCCAGGGCGATGCACCATCGCCCGCAGCGGCAACTTTCCAGGAATGGCCCAGCGAATGGGAAGGCGCACCGCTGCGCCCGCTGGCGCTCAGCGAGGTGGAGCACCGCTTCGCCGAGCGCTTCCCCGGCTCGATCGCGCGCATGACCGATGGCCGCCAGATGCTCGTCATGCGCCGCGTCGACACGCCCACCCGCATGCTGCATCCGGCCGCCGACTGCTATCGCGCGCTCGGCTGGGGCATCGCCCAGGCCCGCCTGGAGCAGGACGTCCACGCCCGACTGTGGCGTTGTTTCGTCGCCGAGCGCCAGGGCAGGCAGAAAATGCGCGTCTGCGAGCGCATCGTCGATGCCGAGGGCGCCGCTTTCACCGACACTTCAGCCTGGTACTGGGCAGCAGCCACCGGCCGGTCGAACGGCCCCTGGCAGGCTGTCACCCTGGCGAGACCGATCGAGTGAGAGAAATTTGCTGAAGAAGGCACTGCTTTACCTGCTTTTCACGACCCTGGCGCTGGTGCTGACGGCGGGCATCGCCGCCTACCTGATCGTGCGGCTCGCCCTCGCGCCCGGCCCCGACGAATGGCCCGCGCGGGTCAAGGCCGGCCCTTTCTCCATCGATGTCGGCGTGCCCACGGCGATCCGGCTCGCCACCTCGTCGTGGTTCGCGCCGTGGATCGCGGGCCGCACCATCGAGACCGGCTTCGGCCCGCTGGCGTTCGGCTGGAACGAACCGACCGGCACGCTCGAACTGCAATGCGCGCCGTGCAGCGCCACGCTGCATTCGCTGGGCAAGGCGCCGATCCGCGTCGATCGCCTCAAGGCCACGGTGCGGCGCGATGCCGGCACGCTCGGCGGCCTGCTGGAAGCCTCGGCGCCCGGCGCGGTGACGGCCGAGGGCAGCGGCGACGTCGTGCTGCGCGGGCGTTGGGACGGCCGGCTCACGCAGAAGAGCCTGCTGCTCGACATCCGCGCCGACAGCGCGCCGATCGCCCAGTGGTACGCGGTGCTCGCGCCCGACCTGCCGGAGCTCAAGCGCGCACGCATCGGCGGCACGATGGGCCTGCGCGCGCAGGTGGCGCTGCCGGCCGGCACGTATTCGCTGACGCCGCAGATCGAGGGCTTCACGGTCGATGGCCTGGGCACCGAGGCGATCGCCAACGCGCGTTCGACCTGCGGCCCGGCCAGCCGCCTCGGCAGCGAGAGCTGGCTGGCGCGCGCCGTCATCTCGGCCGAGGACCAGCGCTTCTTCAACCACCCCGGCTACGACCTGACCGAACTCGCGGCCTCGCTCGAAGCCAACCAGAAGTCTTCGCGCACCGAGCGCGGCGGCAGCACCATCACCCAGCAGCTGGCCAAGATCCTCGTCACCGGCGGCGAGCAGAACGCCGACCGCAAGCTGCGCGAGCTGCTCTACGCGGTCGAGATGGAGCAGACGCTGGGCAAGGCGCGCATCCTGCAGCTCTACCTCGACAACGCGCCCTGGGGTGCACGCATCTGCGGCGCCGAGGCGGCGGCGCGCACCTACTTCAAGCGCCCGGCCCGCAACCTGGAACCGGCGCAGGCGGTCTGGCTCGCGTCGATGCTCACGAATCCGGCACTGGCGGTGCGCAAGTGGCAGCAGGACGGCAACATCAACCTCGAGCGCGCGAACAAGGTGGCCGACGGCGTCAGGGGCATCACCAAGGCGCAGCGGGAGGCCTTGCTGAAGAGCGTTGCCGCGGCCAAGTTCGCCGCGCCATAGGGTCCGCGCACCAGGACGGCGCATGACGGCGCCGGTTGGCTGGCATATGTCTTGCGATGCCAGCATCGATGGATGCCGTCACCGCCCCACCGCCCGCCGCCGTTGAAATCGTCGCGCTGACCAAGCGCTACGCCGCGGGTACGCCGCCCGCGGTCGACCAGATCGATCTGCGGATCGCCAGCGGCAGCTACTGCTGCCTGCTCGGCCCCTCGGGCTGCGGCAAGAGCACCACGCTGCGCATGGTCGCCGGGCATGAATCGGTTTCTTCGGGCGACATCCTGCTGGACAACCGCAACATCACCAACCTGCCGGCGGCGGCGCGCGGCACCGCGATGATGTTCCAGAGCTTCGCGCTCTTTCCCCATCTCTCGGCGCTCGACAACGTCGCCTTCAGCCTGAAGATGAAGGGCGTCGCGAAGGCCGAGCGCCATCGCCGGGCGAGGAATCTGCTGGAGCGCGTCGCGATGGGGCACCTGGCCGAACGCAAGCCGGCCGAGCTCTCCGGCGGCCAGCAGCAGCGCGTGGCGCTGGCGCGAGCGCTGATCACCGAACCGCGCGTGCTGCTGCTCGACGAGCCGCTGTCCGCGCTCGACCCGTTCCTGCGCATCCAGATGCGCGCCGAGCTGCGGCGCTGGCAGAAGGAACTGGGCCTCACCTTCATCCACGTCACGCACTCGCAGGAAGAGGCGATGGCGCTGGCCGACACCATGGTGGTGATGAACCACGGGCTGATCGAGCAGGTGGGCTCGCCGCACCAGGTCTACAACCACCCGGCCAGCGAGTTCGTCGCGCGCTTCATGGGCGGCCACAACGTTTTCGCACTGAACGACGGCCTCGTCGCCGTGCGCAACGACCACATGCGCATCACGCCGGCCACCGGCGCGGCCGGGGAGACGGGCATGCCGGCGCACGTCACCGACATCGAATACCAGGGCACCTATGTGCTGCTCGGCCTGCACATCACCGGTGTGCGGCCCGAGCGCAGCAGCGTCTCGGTGCTGCTGTCCGAGAAGGCTTTCGCCCAGCACCCCTACGAGGTGGGCGCCGGCGTGCACCTCTCCTGGTCCGAAGCCGACGCGCGTTTGCTCGGGCCCGGCGCCACCCGTCCGGACGACCCCGGCAACGGCTGGCCCGTGTCCCGACCCGCGCCGATGGCGGCGCTCGCGGCGATGGCAGCGTGAGCCGTCCCGTGCGTCGCAGCGCGGCGGCCGCCCTTCCCTTTTTCTTCTTCACCACCACCACTGCCTCTTCGGAGACCCACCATGTCCAAAAAAACTGAAACCTCTTTGACCGATGTGCAGCGCCGCACGCTGCTGAAGGGCACCGCGGGCATCCTTGCGGCGGGCGTGTTCCCCGCGATTCATGCAGAGGAAAAGATCGTCCTTCGCTACCTCGGCACCGCGGTCAACCAGGACAAGGCGATCGCCGAGAAGTTCAAGGCCGACACCGGCATCGAGATCCAGTACGTCGCCGTGACCACCGACGACGTCACCAAGCGCGCGGTCACCGCGCCGAACAGCTTCGACCTGATCGACACCGAGTACTTCTCGCTCAAGAAGATCGTGCCCACCGGCAACCTGAAGGGCATCGACACCAAGCGCGTGAAGAACGCGGACAAGATCACCACGCTCTTCACCAAGGGCGAAGTCGCGGGCAAGAAGGTCGGCAACCAGGGCACTGCGCCGATCAAGGTGATCTACCTCGAAGGCGAGAAGAGCAAGGCCTTCGCGAAGTCGCCCACGCAGTTCATGTCGCTGATCCCGACCACCTACAACGCCGACACGCTGGGCATCCGGCCCGACCTCATCAAGCGGCCGATCGGCTCGTGGGCCGAACTGCTCAACCCCGAGTTCAAGGGCAAGGCGGCGATCCTCAACATCCCGTCGATCGGCATCATGGATGCGGCTATGGTGGTCGAGTCCAAGGGCCTGCACAAGTACGCCGACAAGGGCAACATGACCAAGGCCGAGATCGACCTCACGATCAAGACGCTGATCGAGGCCAAGAAGGCGGGCCAGTTCCGCGCGCTGTGGAAGGACTTCAACGAGTCGGTCAACCTCATGGCCTCGGGCGAGGTGGTGATCCAGTCGATGTGGTCGCCCGCCGTCACGGCGGTGCGCAGCAAGGGCATCGACTGCGTCTTCCAGCCGCTCAAGGAAGGCTATCGCGCCTGGGCCTCGGGTTTCGGGCTGCCGGCGACGCTGTCGGGCCGCAAGCTCGACGGCGCCTACGAATTCATCAACTGGTTCCTCGACGGCTGGGCCGGCGCGTACCTCAATCGCCAGGGCTACTACAGCGCGGTGCTCGACACCGCCAAGGCCAAGATGGAACCCTACGAGTGGGCCTACTGGATGGAAGGCAAGCCCGCCGAGAAGGACATCAAGAGCCCGCAGGGCGACGTGATCGCCAAGGCCGGCGCGGTGCGCGACGGCGGCAGCTACGAGCAGCGCATGGGCGGCATCGCGTGCTGGAACGCCGTCATGGACGAAAACGAGTACATGGTGAGGAAATGGAACGAGTTCGTCGCCGCTTGAAGTCCCTGACCCCATGAGCGCCATCGCGACAACGGCTCCGGCCCATGCCGCCGCGCCTGTGCGGACCCTCCGCGCATGGTGGCAGGCGGCGCCGTTCGCGCTGGTGTTCCTGCTGTTCTTCATCGTTCCGCTGGTGCTGATCGCGATGGTCAGCCTGTGGAACTTCAACGAGTACGAACTCATCCCCGCGCTCTCGCTGCGCAACTACCTGAGCATCTTCGAAGGCTGTTCGCATCTCACGGACAACGGCGATCTCTGCGTCACGCTGTCCACCTATCTCAGCACGCTCAAGTTCTGCGTCATCGTCTGGGCGATCACGCTGCTCGTGGGGTTCGCGGTGGCGTACTTCCTCGCGTTCCACGTGCGCTCGTCCGCGATGCAGACACTGCTCTTCGTGCTGTGCACCGTGCCCTTCTGGACCTCGAACGTGATCCGCATGATCTCGTGGGTGCCGCTCCTGGGCCGCAACGGACTGGTCAACCAGGGGCTGGTGTGGCTCGGCGTGGTCGACTCGCCGATCGAGTGGCTGCTGTTCTCGGACTTCTCGGTGGTGCTGGCCTTCGTGCACCTCTACACGATGTTCATGATCGTGCCGATCTTCAATTCGATGATGCGCATCGACCGCTCGCTGCTCGAAGCGGCGAGCGACGCCGGCGCCACGGGCTGGCAGACGCTGTGGAACGTGATCGTGCCGCTCTCGCGCACCGGCATCCTCATCGGCTCGATCTTCGTCATCACGATCGTGATGGGCGACTTCGTCACCATCGGCGTGATGGGCGGCCAGCAGATCGCCTCGGTCGGCAAGATCATCCAGGTGCAGACCTCGTACCTGCAGTTCCCGCTTGCCGCAGCCAACGCGATGATCCTGCTCGCGGTGGTGCTGATGATCATCTGGTCGCTCACGCGGCTCGTCGACATACGCAAGGAGCTTTGAGGTGAGTCATCGCATCGGTGAGCAGCGCAGCCGCGGATTCTGGCCACTGGCAGTGGTCTTCGTGCTCTTCGTGCTGTTCCTCTACGGCCCGATGATCACGATCTTCGTGCTGAGCTTCCAGGGGCCCGAAGGAGGTCTCACCTTCCCGTTGCGCGGCGTCTCGCTGCACTGGTTCCACAAGCTCGCCGAAGGGCTCGGCACGGTGGACATCGGCGCGGCGTTCCGGCGCTCGATGCTGCTCGGCGCGGTGGTGATGCTGTTGACCGTGGTGCTCTCGGTGCTTGCCGGCCTGGCCTTCCGCAAGAAACTCAAGGGCGGCAATGCGCTCTTCTTCATCACCATCGCGAGCCTGATCATGCCGTCGATCATCGTGTCGCTCGGCATCGGCCTGCAGTTCCGCCTGCTCGACAGCGGCATCAAGAGCGCGCTCACCGCGCTCGACGCCACCAGCACGCTCGAGAACTACGGCACCGCGCTAGGCCTGCTCACTTCGGCGCTCGGCGCGCACCTCACCTGGACGCTGCCATTCGGCCTCTTGATCATGTTCGCGGTGTTCAACCGCTTCAATCCGGCCTACGAGGAAGCGGCGCGCGATCTCGGCGCGACGCCCTGGCAGAGCTTCCTGCACGTGGTGCTGCCGCTGATCGGGCCGTCGGTGGTGGGTATCGGCATGTTCGGCTTCACGCTGAGCTGGGACGAGATCGCGCGCACCTCGCAGGCCATCGGCGACGTCAACACGCTGCCGCTCGAACTCCAGGGCCTGACCTCGACGGTGACCACTCCGGCCATCTATGCGCTCGGCACGGTCACCACGGTGGTCTCCTTCGCGGTGATGGGCATGGCGCTCGGCGCGGCGGCGTTGCTGCGCAGGCGTTCCGCGCGGCGGCGCTGATGCGGCGGCGGCAGGCATGGCGCGGCTGCTCGTCATCAATCCGAACACTTCCGCATCGGTCAGCGATCTGCTGCAACGCCGCGTGAGCGCCGCGGCCGGCGCGGCGCACTACGTGCGCACCTTCACCGCGCGCTTCGGCGCGCCCTACATCGCGAGCGAGGCGAGCTATGCGGTCGCGCAGCACGCCACGCTCGATGCCTGGGCGGCCGCGCATGCCAACGGCGAGCGGCCGGATGCGGTGCTGATCGGCTGCTTCGGCGACCCGGGCCTCTTCGCCCTGCGCGAAGGCGCGGGCGTGGCGGTCGGCGGGCTGGCGGAAGCGTCCTTTCTCGCCGCCTCGCGCCGGGGCCGATTCGCGGTGGTCACCGGTGGCGAGGCCTGGCGCCCGATGCTCGAACGGCTCGCCTGGTCGCTCGGGTTCTCGGCTTCGCTCGCGGGCATCCACACCGTGGCGCCGACGGGCGCGCAGCTCGCCGCCGATCCGGACGGTGCGCGGTCGTTGCTGGCGCAGGCCTGCCGCGACGCCGCCCAGCGCTTCGGCGTGCAGGCGGTGATCCTCGGCGGCGCCGGGCTCGCCGGCATCGCCGCCGAGATCGCCGGCGCGGTGCCGGTAGCGCTGGTCGACAGCGTGGACGCCGGCGCGCAATGGGCCGTGGATGCGGTCCGTTCGCCCGCTTCGCGCACCCGGGCGGCGGGCTTCGGCGTCGCCTGGCAAAGCGTGTCGTGGGAGCTCGAGTCCTTCGGCTGACCCCTCGCCGCCCCCACCGCCAGCGCGGTCGTCCGGACCGTGCCACCATGCCCCGATGACCACCTCGCACCGCCCCCACAACGTCCATGCCGCTGCGCCGGCTTCGCTCATCCGCCCGCGGCCGGTCGAGCAGATCGTCGCGGGTGTCTCGACCAGCGACGGCGACGGCGTCAAGCTCACGCGGGTGCTCCAGCACACGCTGCAGGAGCGGCTCGATCCCTACCTGATGCTCGACGCCTTCGGCAGCGACAACCCGGGCGACTACATCGGCGGCTTCCCGAGCCATCCGCACCGCGGCTTCGAGACCGTGACCTACATGATCTCGGGCCGCATGCGCCACCGCGACAGCCATGGCCACGAGGGGCTGCTGTCGAACGGCGGCGTGCAGTGGATGACGGCCGGCCGCGGCCTAGTGCACAGCGAGCTGCCGGAGCAGGAAGAAGGGCTGATGGAAGGCTTCCAGCTCTGGCTCAACCTGCCGGCCAGGGACAAGATGCGCGAGCCCTGGTATCGCGACATCCAGAGCGAGGAGATTCCTGAACTCGCCACGCCGGCCGGCGTGCACGTCCGCGTGATCGCCGGGGAGAGCCACGGCATCGCCGGCGCGATGAAGCGCGAGCACACCGAGCCGCTGTATCTCGACATCACCCTGCCGCCGGGCGCCGAATTCGCGCAGCCGTTGCCCGACGATCGCAACGCGCTGGTCTACGTGTTCCGCGAATCGGTCTTCATCGGCAACAGCGAGATCCCGACCAAGCGCATGGCGATCATGGCCAACGAGCCGGGCAGCGACGGCGTCTTGCTGCATGCGCCGGGCACCAACCACAGCCCGGCCCGCGCGCTGCTGATCGCCGGCAAGCCGCTGCGCGAGCCGATCGCGCAGTACGGCCCCTTCGTCATGAACACCCGCGAGCAGCTGATGCAGGCGGTGCAGGACTTCCAGCGCGGCAAGTTCGGCTGATCGGGCCGCTGCGCGCCTTCATCTATCTTTACGCGCGCTAACCCCGCCCTCATTTGCCGGACACATGCGGCGGCCACACTTTGCTTCACCTGCTGCCCATCGGCGGCAGGCTTCTTCGAAAGGAAGCACTCTCATGATCACGTCTCGCAAATACCTTCTCTGTGCCGGATTGCTGGCTGCCACTGTGGCCTCGGGCGCCTTCGCGCAGGCACCGGCGGCCTCGCCGGCCGCGCCGGCCGCCCAGGACCAGTCCGCCGCGCAAGCTCCGGCCAAGGGTCCGCGCGGGCGGGAAGACCGCGCCCAGCGCTTCGAGCAGATGAAGCAGCGCCATGCGCAGCATCTCGCGGCGCTGAAGGAAAAGCTCAAGCTCAGCCCGGCGCAGGAAGGCGCCTGGAACGCCTTCGCCGAAGCGCAGCAGATGCCGCCCGCGCCGCCGGAAGGTGCACGCATGAACCGCGACGAGTTCGCCAAGCTGACGACGCCGCAGCGCCTCGACCTGATGCAAAAGCGCCAGGCCGAACGCAGCGCGATGTTCACCAAGCGCGCCGATGCGACCCGCAGCTTCTACGCCGGTCTGACGCCTGAACAGCAGAAGACCTTCGATGCCGAGTCGATGCGCCGCTTCGGCCCAGGCGATCACGAAGGCCACCACCATCCGCACCATGCGGCTGCGCCTGCCAAGAGCTGAACCTCTCACCGGCCCACACGAAGAAGCCCGCGACGCGCAAGCGCCGCGGGCTTTCTTCCTACAGCCTGCCTGAGCGGCCCGTCTTACAACTGATTCCGTGAAGCTCTCGTCTCCCACGGAAGCCGTGACGGCCAAGCCGACTTCGTTGAAGGTGATGACCGTGAACACCCACAAGGGCTTCACGGCGCTGAACCGCAGGTTCATCCTGCCCGAGCTCCGGGAAGCGGTGCGCACCGTAGGCGCCGATGTGGTCTTTTTGCAGGAAGTGCTCGGCACGCACTCGCGGCATTCGCGCAAGATCGACAACTGGCCCGAGGCGCCGCACTACGAATTCCTCGCCGACACGATGTGGCCGCAGTTCGCCTACGGCCGCAACGCGGTGTATCCGAAGGGCCACCATGGCAATGCGGTGCTGTCGAAGTTTCCGATCATCCGCTACCGCAACCACGACGTCTCCGTTCTCGGGCCCGAGAAGCGCGGCCTGCTGCATTGCGTGCTGCGGCTGCCGGCGCGGCCGGTGGACGTGCACGTGATCTGCACGCATCTCGGGCTGGCCGAATTCCACCGCCAGCAGCAGTTGGACCTGCTTTGCCACATCGTGCGCGACGAGGTGCCCGCGGATGCGCCGCTGATCGTCGCGGGTGATTTCAACGACTGGCGCGGCAAGGCGCACGCGGTCCTGGAAGAGGGTGCGTCGCTGCACGAGGTCTTCGTGCAGGCGCACGGCAGCGCGGCCAGGACCTTCCCGGCGCGCTTTCCGTTGCTGCCGCTGGATCGCATCTACGTGCGCAACGCGACGGGGCATGCGCCGGTGGTGCTGCCGCGCAGGCCGTGGGCGCATCTGTCGGACCACGCGCCGCTGGTGGCGGAGATCGAGCTGTGAGCGCATCGAAGGGCCAGCGCTGGGTCGGCGGCAACCGGGTCGAACTGCTCGAGAACGGCGAGCAGTACTACCCGCGCGTGTTCGACGCCATCCGCGGCGCCCGGCGCGAGGTCATCATCGAGACCTTCATCCTGTTCGAGGACAAGGTCGGTCTGGCGCTGCATGCCGTGCTGCGCGAGGCGGCGCTCAGGGGCGTGAAGGTCGACCTGATGATCGACGGCTTCGGCTCGCCGGAGCTCTCGGCCGAGTTCATCGAAGGCCTCGGCTCGGCGGGCGTCCGGGTGCGGGTGTTCGATCCGGGCAGGCAGATCTTCGGGCAGCGCCTCAACTACTTCCGCCGCATGCACCGGAAGATCGTGGTGGTCGACGGCCTGATCGCGTTCGTCGGCGGCATGAATTTCTCGGCCGATCAGCTGCGGGGCTTCGGGCCGATGGCGAAGCAGGACTACGCGGTGGAACTGAGGGGCCCGATCGCCCGCGAGATCCACCATTTCGTGCTGCGCGCGATCGCGCTCGGCGGCAAGGGCGCGAGCTGGTTCCGGCGGCGTCTCAGGGCCGCGGGCCAGGGCGCGACCGCGCCCGAAGGCACGGCCGAGCCCGAGGGCACGGCCGAGGTGCTCTTCGTGACCCGCGACAACCGGCAGCACACCACCGACATCGAGCGGCACTACCGCGCCGCGATCCGCAGCGCCCGCGAGCGCATCGTGATCGCCAACGCCTATTTCTTTCCGGGCTACCGGCTGATCAAGGAAATGCGCCGCGCGGCGCAGCGAGGCGTCGCGGTGCACCTGGTCCTGCAGGGCGTGCCCGACATGCCTTTCGTCAAGGTGGCGGCCAGCATGCTCTACCACCACCTGCTCCATGCGGGCGTCTCAATCCACGAATACACCGACAGGCCGCTGCACGGCAAGGTGGCGCTGGTGGACCACCAATGGAGTACCGTGGGCTCGAGCAACCTCGACCCGCTGAGCCTGTCGCTGAACCTCGAGGCCAACGTGGTGGTGCGCAGCGAGGCGTTCAACCGGGCGCTCTGGGATAAGCTCCACCACCTGATGCAAAACAGTTGCAAGCAGGTGCAGGCGTCGGACCTCACCGAATGGAGCGCCTGGCGCCTGGTGCGCAGCTTCTGCGTCTTCCACCTGCTGCGCTGGTATCCGGCGTGGGCCGGATGGCTGCCGCGCCACGTGCCGCGCCTGAAAGCGCTAGGAAAGCAGGGCCCGCGCGGCGGTTCCACGCGGACGGACGTGGCGTGATGGCCAGCCCGCCGGCAGCCGGCGCGGCGGCGCCTGCGGAATCCACCGGGTCGAGCACCTGGGAGCACACCAAGCGCATCGCCGCGTGGGTCTTCTTCGCGGGGGTGCTGGCGCTGATCTGGCGCCAGGCCCGCAACGTCGACTGGTGGAACGTGCTCGCATCGGTGCGCGCGATTCCCCTGCCGATGGTGCTGGCCGCGGGCGTGCTGGCCTTCTGCAGCCACCTGCTCTACAGCACCTACGACCTGCTCGGCCGGCGCATGACCCATCACACCCTCGCCACGCTGCCGGTGATGGGCGTCACCTTCATCAGCTATGCGTTCAACCTGAACTTCGGTTCGCTGATCGGCGGGGTGGCCTTCCGGTACCGTCTGTACTCGCGGCTCGGGCTCGGCCCCAACACCATCACGCGGGTGCTCGGCTTCAGCATGCTCACCAACTGGTTCGGCTACTTCATGGTGGCCGGCGCGGCCTTCTGCTTCGCGCCGATGACGCTGCCGCCGAACTGGCGGATCGACAGCGGCGGGCTGCGCGTCCTCGGCGCGGGGCTGATGCTGGCCGGTTTCGCGTATCTGGTGCTGTGCGCCGTCGCGCGCGAGCACACCTGGAACATCCGCGGCCATGAGCTGGACACGCCGCCCCTGCCCATCGCGCTGCTCCAGCTCCTGATGTCGTGCGCCAACTGGTCGCTGATCGGTGGGATCCTCTGGTTCCTGCTGCAGCGGCAGGTCGAGTACCCCACCGTGCTCTCGGTGCTTCTCGTCGCCGCGGTGGCCGGCGTCATCACGCACGTGCCGGGCGGGCTCGGGGTCCTGGAGGCCGTGTTCCTCGCCTTGCTGTCGCACCGGCTGCCGGAGGCCCGGCTCCTCGGGGCGATCCTCGCGTACCGTGCGCTCTACTACCTGCTGCCGCTCGCGGTGGCGCTGGTGTTCTACGCGGTGGCGGAGATGCACGCGCGGCGCCTGCAAAAGATGCTGTCGGCGGCTTCGGGCTGAATTCCGCAGCGCAAAGCCAGCGCATGCTTCGGCCTTTTTCGCCTGAATGCCTACAGGGGCGTCGGCGGGTGCGACCTAAGTTGAGGGCATGGCGCTGCATTCCGTCACGCTTGCGAGTCAGACCGATCTGCCGGGATTCCGGCGCGAAGCCCGCGCCCTGCTCGCGGCGCTCGTACCGCCCGAGGAAGCGCACTGGGACGCGCGCGCAAGCCTCGAACTGCACAGCCAGCTCTGCGATGGCCAGGGCGGAGCCGACGAAAAACCGCCGGGCGGCGTCAATCCGGTGCTGCCGCGCTCGTTCCTGTCCCTGTGCAACCTGGTGATCCTGCACCACGACCCCGCGCGCTTCGAGTTGCTCTACCGACTGCTCTGGCGGCTCGTGCACGAACCCGGCCTCTATCGCGACCCGCACGACGAAGACCGGCTTCGCGCGCTGCACATGGCGCGCGCGGTGCGGCGCGACATGCAGAAGATGAAGTCCCAGGTGCGCTTCAGGACCCTGCGCCACACGGCGGACGGCGAGCCGCTGCAGATCGCCTGGTTCGCGCCCGAGCACTACATCGTCGAAGCGGTCGCGCCCTTCTTCATGCGCAGGATGGCGCAGGCGCAGTGGGCCGTGCTCACGCCGGAGTGCTGCGTCCGGGGGCGCGGCGAATCACTCGAATTCGGCGCGGGCCTGCGCTGCGAGCGCCGGTTGGATCGCGATGCGGCCGAGACCCTGTGGCTCGGCTGCTATCACCAGGTCTTCGACGCCGATTGCGCGCCGAGCCCACTCAGAAGCGATAGAGATAGCGAACCCGCACGAAGTTCTCGCCCGGATTCGGCTCCTTGATGTGGCCGTTGGAGAAGTGCTGCAGGCGCACCGAGACCTCGTGCTCGCGTTGCGCTCCGAAGCTCAGGCCGGCGCCGATCTGCTCGGTGAACTGGAAGGCCGTGCTGAACTCGCGGCCATTTTCGGTGCGGTAGAGGTGGTCCATCAACGTGCCGCCGATGCCGGCCTCGACGAACCAGGGCGACCGCCCTTCGCCGAAGCGGTAGCGCCAGTTGGCGATGGCGCCGATCTGGGCGTAGTTGTCCTTGCCGTTGCCGCTGGGCTTCGGTGCGCGCCAGCCGCTCAGGAAGAAGTCCCAGTAGAAGCCCACGTCGCCGCCCCAGATCAGGCGGTTGGTGCCCATCGGCAGGGTCAGGCCGGCCGTCAGCGAATTGGTCGAGCGGCCGCTCTGGGGCGTGTGCCCCGCTTCGACATAAATGCCCATCGCCTTGTTGTCGTCCGGCGCGGCGTGGGCCGCCACCGAAAGCAACGCGCCTCCCGCACACAGGATGGCTTTGGCGCAGGAGGTCATGTTTCTCATTCTTGGGGCCCTGCGTTGAGTTGAATGCGTTGGCAATCGTAAGGGTTTGTACGGCTGCGTGCGCAGACCGCGCCGATGGAACAGGTGGCACGAGAGCCTATTTCATGCTGCGCTGCAGCAAAAATGGCGCGGAAGGCCTATAGTTCGTCCTCGACCCCCCCGCGCCGCGTTTCGAGATCCCGCATGCTTTCCGTTCGCTTCTTCAATCCCCTGATGCTATGGGCCGATGTCGCGGCCACAGCCAACGAAATGTTCCTGTCGTCCGGTTCGGTGATCCGCATGAGGACCGAGCGAATCGCCCGGGCGGGCCTCGCGCCCAGCGATGCGGACCTCGCCGAATTCCAGCTCATGGGGCACGAGAAGCTCGCGGCCGCGAGCGAGGCCGGCGCAGCGATGGTGAACCAGCTGCACACCACCCAGTTCGCGCTTTTCAATCGTGCGGTCAGGCATTGGCTCAGCGGCGGGGTCGCGCTGTTTTCGCTCGCGACCAGCACGTCGCAGGCGCAAGCGGTGACGCATGCCGAAGCTCTCGGCACCTCGGCCGCGCGCACGGCGGCGGCGGTGAGCCAGCTCAGCAGCGCCGGCGCACGCATCGTGCAGCGCGGCCTGAGGCCGATCCATGCGAAGGCGACGGCCAATGAACGCCGCCTCGCGGCACCGGCTGAGCACTGAAGTCAGCTTTCCGGCACGAGGCGCAGCAAGGTGATTTCCGAAGGCGCGCCGATGCGCTTGGGCGGACCCCAGTAGCCGGTGCCGCGGCTCGTGTAGACCCACATCTGCCGCAGCTTGTGCAGGCCGGCGGTGAAGGGCTGCTGCAGCGGCACGAAGAGATTCCACGGAAAGAACTGTCCGCCGTGCGTGTGGCCGGAGATCTGCAGCTGGTAGCCGGCCTCGGCCGCGGCCGGCGCGCTGCGCGGCTGGTGCGCTAGCAGCACGCGCGTGTGCACCATCGGCGGCGCGCCGTCGAGCGCGAGCTGCGGATCGCTCGCGTGCGCGGCATCGAAATGCACCGCCGTGTAGTCGGTGACGCCGGCCACGACGAGCGCGCTTTCGAGCACCTCCTCGTCGGTCTGTGCGCCCTTCACGCTGCGCGTCTGCAGCACGACGTGTTCGTTGAGCAGCACGCGCAGGCCCAGGCGGCGCAGCTCGGCGATCCAGGCGTGCGCGCCGGCGTAGTACTCATGGTTTCCGGTCACCACGAAGGTGCCGTGCCTCGCGCGCAGGCCTTGCAGCGGTTCGACGTGATCGCGAAGCTCCGGCACGGTGCCGTCGACCAGATCCCCCGTGATGGCGACCATGTCGGCGCCCAGGCCATTGACCGCGTCGACGATGCGCTGGATGTAGCCGCGCCGGATCGTCGGCCCCACGTGGATGTCGCTGAGCTGCGCGATCGTGAATCCGTCCAGCGCGGCGGGCAGGCCCTGGATCGGCACGTCCACGCGCACCACATTGGCGGTGCGGCGCGCGTTGAGGAAGCCGATCGCGGTGATCGCCGTCGCGACGAGCGGCACCGCGCCGGCGCTTTTCGACAGCCAGCGCGGCCAGTCGATGCCCCAGCCCGAAAGCAGCGTCACCGCCCAGGTGACCAGCAGGCCCGCATCGCGCACGATCGTGAGCACGAACATGGACGAGAACCAGCCCATGCAGAAGAGCCCGATCCACTTCCATCCGTCGCCGATGCGACGGGCGCCCGGGCGCCTGCTGGCGAACGGCAGCGGCATGGTCGCGGCCGAAACGACCAGCGCCATCACCAGCAGCACCGACCCGCCGGCCAGCGCAGGCAGCAGCCGCAGGCCGATGTAGACATGCAGGAGCGTGGTGAGGAGGATGAGGGGGCGGAGCGGCATCGGGACTGGCAGGACGGAAAAATCCGGACACACCAAATGCGAGCCACAAGCTCCACATTCAAGGTGCGTGCCACCTTGTCCGACGCTATTTCAAGGCAGGTTCCTTGCGCGAACCTGATGATGGTTCTGGCGAGATCCTCGCGGGTTGGCCGGCGGTAGCTCCACCGGGTTTGTGCTCAATCGCCCGTGTTGACGGCAGCCTGGTGTTCGGGCCGCTGCGGAGCGCCCATCGCGGAGGCGAAATCCACGTTCGAGGGCCACATGAACACCGCCTTCGCGCCGACACCGTTGAAGACGACCAGCGGCTGCGTCAGCGTGACGCCGCCCATCGTCGCCTCGATTTCGTACGCACCGGGATCGAGTCGCGCGAGCATGTAGGGCGATCCGGTATCGGCCTGCATCAACTCGCGGCCGGTATAGCGCTCCCGCACCGTGACATGCACCTCGGACGGAAACCGGACGCTGCGGCCGGCACGGCTGATGCCGAACTCCAGCGTGGCCGCCCAGCGCGGCGAAACGGTCTGCATGAAGGCCGCTTCCTCGCCGGTCCTGCCGCCGCACATGTACTCGATGCCCTGCGCCATCCGGATCGGGGGATTGGTCAGTGCCTGCGCGGTGGTGAATGCGCCCAGCATCATCACCGCGGCCCACAGGGGCCGCCAAGACCGGTTGGGGTTCATTTGCTGTCCTCTTGCTCGAATGGCGTCAAATCCGCCGGAGATTTTGCTTAGCAAGAGTCGGGCTAGGAATAGCGTTTACGCGCAGTTCCCGCCCTGTGACAGCGGCGGGCGATCGATGATCGATCGCTTGCGTTCGATCAGACGTCGATGTTCGCTGCCCTGAGCGCGTTCTGCTCGATGAAGTCGCGCCGCGGCTCGACCTCGTCGCCCATCAGCATGGTGAACACGCGGTCGGCTTCGATCGCGTCGTCGATCTGGACGCGCAGCAGGCGCCGCACGTTCGGGTCCATGGTGGTTTCCCACAGCTGCTCGGGGTTCATCTCGCCCAGGCCCTTGTAGCGCTGGCGCGAGGTCGTGTTCTCGGCCTGGCCGATCAGCCAGCGCATGGCTTCGCGGAAGTCGCTGACCTTTTCTTCCTTCGCCTTCTCGCCTTCGCCGCGGCGCACGACGGCGCCCTCGCCCAGCAGGTCGCGGAAGGTCTTGGCCGCTTCGGCGAGCGCGGCGTAGTCGGCGCCGTGCACGAAGTCCTGCGTGAGCACGCTGCTCTTGATGTTGCCGTGATGGCGGCGGCTGATGCGCAAGAGCGGCTTGTCGGTGCGGGCATCGAACTCGCTCGACACATCGGCGGGCGCGCCGGTGGTGTTCAGCTCGCGCAGCTTGTTCTGCAGCGCGACGGCGGAGGCTTCGGCCGCGGGCGTGGTGTCGAGGTCGAGCGCCACGCCGTCGGCAATCGCGCGCAGCGCGGCCGTGTCGAGGAACACGCCGAGCCGCGCGATCACCGCCTCGGCAAGCTGGTGCTTGCGGGCCAGATCGGCCAGCGCATCGCCGGCGAGCGTCGTCGGGTTGCTGCCACCCGTCAGGACGCTCGCATCCTTGAGCGCGACCTTGAGGAGGAAGGTGTCGAGCGCCGGACCGTCCTTGAGGTATTGCTCTTCCTTGCCGACCTTCACCTTGTAGAGCGGCGGCTGGGCGATGTAGATGTGGCCGCGTTCGACCAGCTCCGGCATCTGCCGGTAGAAGAAGGTGAGCAGCAGCGTGCGGATGTGCGCGCCGTCCACGTCCGCGTCGGTCATGATGATGATGCGGTGGTAGCGCAGCTTGGCGACGTTGAAGTCGTCCGCGCCGCCGCCCGATGTCGTCGCGCCCGCGCGGCCGATGCCGGTACCCAGCGCGGTGATCATGGTCAGGATTTCGTTGCTGGTCAGCAGCTTCTCGTAGCGCGCCTTCTCGACGTTCAGGATCTTGCCGCGCAGCGGCAGGATGGCCTGGAACTTCCGGTCGCGGCCCTGCTTGGCCGAGCCGCCTGCGGAGTCGCCCTCCACCAGGTAGATCTCGCACAGCGCGGGGTCCTTTTCCTGGCAGTCGGCCAGCTTGCCGGGCAGGCCCATGCCGTCGAGCACGCCCTTGCGGCGCGTCATCTCACGCGCCTTGCGCGCAGCCTCGCGGGCGCGTGCCGCCTCGACGATCTTGCCGCAGATGATCTTCGCGTCGTTGGGACGCTCCTGCAGGTAGTCGGTGAGCAGGCGGCCGACGATGTCCTCGACCGGCGCGCGCACTTCGCTCGACACCAGCTTGTCCTTGGTCTGGCTCGAGAACTTGGGCTCGGGCACCTTGACGCTCAGCACGCAGCACAGGCCCTCGCGCATATCGTCGCCGGTGACTTCGACCTTGGCCTTCTTGGCCAGCTCGTTCTCTTCGATGTACTTGTTGATGACCCGCGTCATCGCCGCGCGCAGGCCGGTCAGGTGGGTGCCGCCATCACGCTGCGGGATGTTGTTGGTGAAGCAGAGAACCTGCTCGTTGTAGCCGCTGTTCCACTGCATCGCGACTTCGACGCCGATGTGCGTGCCCGGAATGCCGCCGTAGGTCTCGGCCGGCTTCTCGCCGGCGGCGTAGAACACGTTGGGGTGCAGGACCGTCTTGCCCTTGTTGATGAACTCGACGAAGCCGCGCACGCCGCCGGCGCCCGAGAAGTCGTCCTGCTTGCCGGTGCGCTCGTCGACCAGGCGGATGCGCACGCCGTTGTTCAGGAAGCTCAGCTCGCGCAGGCGCTTGCTCAGGATCTCGTAGTGGAAGTCCGAGTTCTCCTTGAAGATCTCGGTGTCCGGCAGGAAATGCACCTCGGTGCCGCGCTTCTCGGTTTCGCCGGTGATCTTCATCGGCGAGACCTCGACGCCGTTCACCGTCTCGACGATGCGGTTCTGCACGAAGCCCTTGCTGAATTCGAGCGTGTGGACCTTGCCCTCGCGGCGCACCGTGAGGCGCAGCATCTTGGACAGCGCATTCACGCAGCTCACGCCCACGCCGTGCAGGCCGCCGGAGACCTTGTAGCTGTTCTGGTTGAACTTGCCGCCGGCGTGCAGCTCGGTCAGCGCGATCTCGGACGCCGAGCGCTTCGGCTCGTGCTTGTCGTCCATCTTGATGCCGGTCGGGATGCCGCGGCCGTTGTCGGTCACCGAGACCGAGTTGTCGGTGTGGATCGTGACGACGATGTCGTCGCAATAGCCTGCGAGCGCCTCATCGATCGAGTTGTCGACCACCTCGAACACGAGGTGGTGCAGGCCGGTGCCGTCCGAGGTGTCGCCGATGTACATGCCCGGGCGCTTGCGCACCGCTTCGAGGCCTTCGAGGATCGTGATGGAGCCCTCACCGTAGGAGCTGTCGGGCGGCGTGACCTCGATCGGAATCGCGTTGTCGATCTCAGGCGTGTAGACCGGCTCCGTATGCGGCGCGTCCTGCTTGTTTTCTTCGCTCATCAGAATCTTTCTCTCTCGGCACCGGGCTGGGCGCCTTCTGTTCGGGAAACACCGCGGAACCGGCCAGGCCGGGCCGCAGGTGTTGCCCCCTGCAAGGGGGGAGGCGCGCGCGACACGAAGTGCGCGAAGCCTGGGGTGTGCTAGATCCTCATCGGCATCACGACGTACTTGAACGAAGCGTTCTCCGGAATCGTGATCAGCACCGAGCTGTTCGAATCCTGCAGGTCCAGCTTCACCATGTCCTGGCTCATGTTCGACAGCGCGTCGATGAGATAGGTGACGTTGAAGCCGATCTCGATCGTGTCGCCGCCGTAGTCGATGTCGAGCTCGTCCTGTGCCTCTTCCTGCTCGGCATTGTTCGAGGCGATCCGAAGGGTGCCCGGCTCGATGTTGAGCCGCACGCCCTTGAACTTCTCGCTCGTCAGGATCGCGGTGCGCTGCAGGCTGGCCAGGAGCGGCGCGCGGCCCAGCGTCACGCTGTTCTTGTGATTCTTTGGGATCACGCGGTTGTAGTCGGGGAACTTGCCCTCGACCAGCTTGGTGACGAACTCCATGCCGCCGAAGGCGAACTTGGCCTGGTTGTTCGCGAACTGCATCTCGATCGCGCCTTCGGCATCGGACAGCAGGCGCTGCATTTCGAGCACCGTCTTGCGCGGCAGGATCACTTCCTGGCGCGGCACCTCGACGTCGAGCGTGGCGGAAGCGAATGCGAGGCGGTGGCCGTCGGTCGCGACGAGGCTCAACTGCTTGCCCTCGGCAACGAACAGGATGCCGTTGAGGTAGTAGCGGATGTCATGCACCGCCATGGCGAACGACACCTGGCCCAGGAGATCCTTGAGGGTCTTCTGCGGCACGCTGAACACCGGACCGAAATTGGCGGATTCCTGCACCAGCGGGAAATCCTCCGCCGGCAGCGACTGCAGGGTGAAGCGGCTCTTGCCGCCCTTGAGCACGAGCTTGCTGGCGTTCGATTCGAGGCTCACCGTCTGGTCGGACGGCATGGTGCGCAGGATGTCGATCAACTTGCGTGCGCCCACGGTCGTCGTGAAGTTGCCATCGTCCCCGCCGAGCTCCGCCTGCGTGCGGATCTGGATTTCCAGATCGCTGGTCGTGAGCTGCAGCTGGCCGCCCGTCTTGCGGATCAGCACGTTGGCGAGGATCGGCAGCGTGTGGCGCCGCTCCACGATGCCGGACACCGATTGCAGCGCCGCCAGGACTTTGTCTTGAGTTGCCTTCAAAACGATCATGTCTTACCTCTTCCTTTATTTCTTTAATTCAGATTGGTAGTAGTAGATAAGGGACGCACCGCACTGTGGACAGTGCGATTTTCCGCTTCCGCGACAAGGACTTGGCGCCCCGCAACAGGTGTGCGCAGCCGCGCTTCGATGCTGTCTTCGCGAGGCGAACAACATTCGTTCGCGCGCCGGCTCTGTGGACAACCCGTCATTTGTGCCGAGACTTTCCCCAGAGTTGTGCTTTGACAGCGTGGATGGATTGTGCGCGGGCGTCCATCGATCATCCCTTGAGCGTCTGCTCGAGCACGTGCAGTTGCTGGTTCAGCTCCGTGAGCTGCTGGCGCTCGCCGGAAATCTTGCGCACCGCGTGCAGCACCGTGGTGTGATCGCGGCCGCCGAAGAGTTCGCCGATCTCCGGCAGGCTCTTCTGCGTCAGTTCCTTGGCGAGGTACATCGCGATCTGGCGCGGCCTCGCGATCGAGGCCGGCCGCTTCTTCGAATACATGTCGGCGACCTTGATCTTGTAGTAGTCGGCCACCGTCTTCTGGATGTTTTCCACCGAGATCTGGCGGTTCTGGATCGACAGCAGGTCGCGCAGCGCCTCGCGCGCGAGCGCGATCGAGATTTCCTTCTGGTTGAAGCGCGAGTACGCGAGGATCTTGCGCAGCGCGCCTTCGAGCTCGCGGACGTTCGAACGCACGTTCTTAGCGACGAAGAACGCCACCTCTTCCGGCATCTCGGCGCTTTCGGCGCGCGCCTTGTTGATCAGAATGGCCACGCGCATCTCGAGCTCTGGGGGCTCGATCGCCACCGTCAGGCCCGAATCGAAGCGCGACACGAGCCGCTCGTGGATGTCCGACAGGCCCTTCGGATAGGTGTCGCTCGTCATCACGATGTGCGACTTCTTCGCCAGCAAGGCCTCGAAGGCGTTGAAGAACTCTTCCTGCGTGCGGTCCTTGTTGGCGAAGAACTGCACGTCGTCGATCAGCAGCAGATCGAGCGAGTGGTAGCGCTCCTTGAACTCGTCGAAGGTCTTGCGCTGGTACGCTTTGACCACATCCGATACAAATTGCTCGGCGTGGATGTAGAGAACTTTGGCGTCCGGCCGATCCGCCAAGAGCCGGTTGCCCACAGCGTGCATCAAGTGCGTCTTGCCGAGACCGACGCCGCCATAGATGAACAGCGGGTTGTAGAGGTGGCCCGGCGTGCTCGCCACGTGCATGGCTGCGGCGCGCGCCATCCGGTTTGCGGTACCTTCGACGAGGTTCTCGAAAGTCAGCCCGGAGTTGAGGCGGTTCTTGAAAGCCGAATTCGCCGGATCCTCGCCGGGGCTCGGCAGGTCGCGCGGCACGTCGACGTCCGATACGACGGCCAAGGATGCAGGCCGGGCAACGATTTCCCGAGGAGCAAGCGCTAACTCGATGACGATGGGCTGGCCGTAGATCTTCTCGGCCATCGAAGCGATCTTGCCCGCGTACTGGGCCCGGATCCAGTCGAGCTTGAAGCGGTTCGCGACGAAAACGGTGACCCGCGAAAAATCGTCCGCGACCTTGGCCGTCAGCGGCTTGATCCAGGTGTTGAATTGCTGTTCGGACAGCTCCTGCGCGAGCTGGTCGACGCAGGCCTGCCAGAGGCTGTCACCGACGCCGTCACTCGACATGGGTGCTCTGAAAAGTGGTTTGTCCCTCAGCCATCTTTCGTGTTCGTGTTGTGGATAGTCGCACCCGCGATGCGCCTTCGATTCTAACTTGTCAAAAACTTATCCACATCGTTCCAGCGGGGATGGAAAGGCGAAGAAACGTCGATCGGGATTGTCGGCTACTCGAATGTTTGCGATAATCGCGGGTTTCCCTGAAATCCTCTTTGTGTGTTTCGGGGTATCTCGGGGGCCGAATCTTTCGGGAGCTTTCGGAAGCTTTCG